>NZ_CP012200.1:0-326870 GCF_001484685.1 Thermococcus sp. 2319x1
TAACGAAGAGCCTCGCAACGCTTGAAGTCAAATCAGGTCTGAGGGAAATATTTCTACCTCCCTTGTCCTCAAAGGCATATAACTGCTCAACAACTTCCTCCCCACTCCTCAACTCAAAGAGCTTTGTGTACTCGAAAGTTGGCGTGAGTATTTCCTTGAATCCATAAGCTTCAAAAACTTCCCTTATTTTCTCAAATACGTACCTTCTCTTTGCCATATCCTCTGGAAGCAAGTCTCTCGTTCCTTTAACGCGCTGGATCTTCATATCTCTCACCCACCATTTGGAATAAAGGGGAAGTTAAAAAGTTGTTGATGCCATGAGCTTTAGGAATATTCCTCCAACTCCTTCTACCATCATTTGGGCTCCAATGGCCATTGTAAAGAGACCGATTATCCTGATAAACACACCGAGCGTTGTTTTGCTTATATTCTCGACTGCATAGAGGGTTACTATCATTATGAGGGCCGTGGTCAGTATTGCTATCACAATAGCTAGGGCGGAAACTTCTATTCCATATTCTGCCGTTAGCGTTATTGCAGTTGTAATCGCCGCTGGACCGGCTATTAACGGCGTAGCAACCGGAACTGCCGCTAAGGCGAGGATGTTCTTTTCTTTCTTGAGAGTCACCATTCCACCGCCTTCCAGTGCCTCAAGACCTATCTTGAAGAGCACAAAGCCCCCTGCAACTCTAAGGGCATTCAGGTCAATGTGGAATATATCCTGCAGTATTATCTTCCCCGCCAAGGCGAATAGGATTAGGAGAAAGAAGCCTATGAGGTTTGCCCTTATTATGAGCTGTTTTATGTCCTCTATGTGGAAGTCTTCCCTAAGTAGGCTAACCAGGAGTATTTTATCGCTCGGGTCTATCATGATTATCATAAGCAATGCGGAGCTGAGAACTTCGGCTATCATATGCCTCGAAAAGTTTTCAAGGGATATTATTTATAAAGTTATGCAATGATGAAACCGGCACTGGATGATTGGTGATTAAAGCTCGGTTGTCTGAGCATTACAGAAAGATTTATAAACCACTTCAAGATGAATAGTGATTGAGGGCTGGGCTGTAGGGTCCCGCGGTAGCCTAGCCTGGGAGTGGCGGCGGACTGTAGATCCGCAGGTCGCCGGTTCAAATCCGGCCCGCGGGACCACCAAAATTCTATAACCTTTGGAGTTCCTTGATCTTCTGAAGCTCAATTCTCAAAAGCTCCACGTCCTGCAGAATTTCTTTTAAGCTCTGTTCAATGTAGTTTATGCGTTCTTCAAGGATATCTAAAGCTTCTAACCTTTTCTCGATAAATTCTATCTTTTTCTGCAGCTCAGCGATTTTATTTTCCGGCTCTCCCATTGGCTTCCCCTTAAGTACCTTCTCTTTCTCTCCTATTCAATTTTTCTCTAAGCGGAAGACGTATAAGGGAAGGATGTCATTTATCATCATGGGCTCAAAGGTAATTGTACTGCTACTTTTCCTCTCCATGATCAGCGGGTGTATTTCTTACCCCCGGGTATCTCCTACAGTCAACAATATTCCCACCGAGGAATGTGGTGATGTCGATTATTACTTCTTGGGCTCTGCCATAGAATGCACAATAACTCCAGAAGAAATAGAGGCCCTTCTTCCAGTTGCAGGTGAGCTAAAGGAGGGGGACATAAGAGAGGATGTGTGGAAAATCCTCGAGTGGGAGGAGAGTAAGATAGAATACGATTTTGAAAAAGCCTCCCTTCCCCCTGCAAAGATAACCACTTATCCAACAGGGAAGGTAGAGATAAGCGGAGGATCAAAAATCCAGAGTCCTTCAGAAACTGTTAATCTTGGAAGGGGAATATGTACGGATTATACAGTTCTAACGCTTGCCCTGTTATTTGCAACGAACTACACTGAAGCTTACGCCCTTGAAATAAATTTTGAAAACAGCGAGACAGGCCATGCAGCAGCTTTGGTAAAGATTGATGGAAAGTTTTTTGTTTTGGATCAGAGACCTCCAGTCATGGACTTGGGGAGCTATTACCTTCACTGGAAGAAGGTTGAAGGAAAGACGATCTCAAATGCCACCCTTTATCGGGTTCTGTGGAACAACGGAGCAAAAGTTGAAAAGATTGGAATCTTCCATCCATCGGACTTCCTGAGAGAGGACTACACTTTCACGAACTTTGATGCAAGCAGACTTGCATTTGATCTTATGGAGGCTATTGAGGATGATTTTCCAAATCTGAGAAAAGATGAAAACCTCAAATCTGGAAAACCTATCGGATATTCCTCTGGAAAAAGGTGGGGGATGACCTTTCCAAATTTCGCCATGTACTATAACCCGGAGTTCCACGAGCAGTTTGTGGGCCAAATTTACTCTAACTTAAAAGATACCCCCGAAATTCTGGCGGATTTGGGGGATCATAGCTATTTCTGGGTCGATGTGAAGGCTGAAGGAGACGACCTTAAGATAGAGCTTGTTTTGGTAAAAGGTGATCAAAAATCTTTTAACCTTTGAAATCAAGTTAAATTATGGTGTTTAAAATGAAGACCTTCCTTACAGAACAGCAGATCAGAATACTGCGTTTGAGAGCTAAAGGGTTAAAACAAAGTGAAATAGCCGAAATTTTGGGCACGAGCAGAGCAAACATAAGCATTCTCGAAAAGCGTGCGTTGGAGAAAATTGAAAAAGCCAGAAATACCCTTCTGCTCTGGGAACATATAAACTCCAAAGTTGCCATTGAGGTTAAAAAAGGAGAGGACATATTTAGGGTTCCGGACAGGCTTTTTGAGAAAGCCGACGAGGTTGGAATAAAAGTCCCATACACAACCGCGGAAATCATAGCCTTTCTTGTTGATAACGCTCCAATAGAGGATAGAATAGCAAAAAGGGACTTTGTTCTATTTTTAGATACTCAAAATAGGCTCAAAGTGAGTGAACATTTACTGGAGAAGCTTGAGGAGATAGGGGAGGATTAAGGAAGTAAAAACGCCGTTTAGTGCCATTGCGAGTCCGCTGACTGCTCCCGAAAGTTCATCGTCCAGTATTATTCTTGCAGTTCCGAGTCCATGGGAGGTAACTCCCATCGCAAGCCCCCTGGCTACTCTATCCTTTATTTTGAAAGCATTTAGCATCTCGATTCCGATGGCGTTCCCAAGTATTCCCGTTAGTATGACAAGAACTGCCGTTAATGCTGGTATGCCCCCTATCTTTTCGCTGACGCCAATAGCTATTGCCGTTGTAATGCTCTTGGGGGCGATGCTTAGAAGGACGCTCTCACTTCCTCCTAAAAGCTTTGCAACATAAAATGCGCTTAGGATTGCTAGTGTACCGCCGAATGCTATTCCCGCAAATATCTGCTTTGAGTACTCCTTTATTATTTCTCTCTGCTTATAGAGGGGAACGGCTAAGCTAACCACCGCCGGGCCTAAAAAGAAGCTTAAAATCTTGGCACTTTCCATGTAGCTCTCGTAGCTAATCCCAGTCAGGTGTAAAATCGATGCTATTGCAATTATGGAAAGCATAACGGGATTTAAATAAAAGGCTCTTTTCTTCTCATAAAGCCTTGAAAAGAGGTAAAAAACTGCAATCGTTAAAAAAATTCCAAGGGCGTTCATCTTCCCCCACCTCTTAAAAGTTCAACTAACTTGGCTGTTAAAATCAATGTCAGGGCAAAGCTTATGACCAAAGCTCCAAAAATTGGAACCGCTTGACTTTTTATGAGTCCCCAGTAGGAGATAACCCCAACTCCCGGCGGGATGAACATCACGCTCATATTTCTTATGAGGAATTCTGCCTCTCTTTCAACGTCTCTTAGCTTTATAACGTTAAACAATAGTGCAAAAGTCAGCAGGACCATTCCGATAACGTTTCCCGGGATTGGGAGATTAAATACTTCGCTCAGGATTTCTCCAATAAAGAGAAAACCGAATATTATTGTAAGCCCCTTGTACATAGGCATCAAAGAAACTAAGAATTGAAAAGATAAAAAGCTAACGAATCACTCAAAGATCGCTATTGCTTCTATCTCTACCTTAACTCCCTTTGGCAGTTTTCCCACCTCTACTACTGCCCTGGCTGGCTTTGAATGCCCAAAGTATTCTTCGTACACCTTGTTGAACTCTTCAAAGTCTTTTATATCCTCCAAGTAAACGTTGACCTTTACCACATCATCTACCGTTGCTCCCGCAGCTTCTAGGATTGCTATTAGGTTCTCTATTGCCTGTCTTGCCTGTTCCTTTATGTCGCCTTTAACAACTTCTCCCGTCTCTGGGTTTATTGGAATCTGCCCTGAGATGAAGAGTATCTTGTCGGGATTCTCAACTAGAACTGCCTGGCTGTAGGGCCCTATTGGTTTTGGGGCATTTTCGGTATAAATTGCACTCTTCTTTACCATCTCCCCCACCTCCAAATTTTATTATACAATTGTTATTAAAAACTTTTCGGAAAAAAGAAGAGAGAATCAGCGAAGCGAAGAGTCCTCATCGTTTCCCTCGGGTGTCCTCGGCCTCATCATCCCCTATTCTCCTAACTCCTCTCAAGGTACTTTTCAAGGGACTTTGAGGGGACGTCAATTGAAAGCCCCATCTTCTGGAGGGCGGTTCTTAGGGCGTAGATTTTTGCATGTTCTGCGAATTCTTTTGGTGCATAATGCTCTATTGGAATGTGGAAGAGCTTATCTACGAGTGTTTTTATCTCGCTCTCACTTTTAACCTTCTTCACATCTCCAAACCACTGTTCTATTCCTTTCGAATCTATCTCGGCATACAAGGGGATCTTCGCGACAGTTGTCTCATTTATGCTTGCTAAAATCCTTGCAACATCCGCCATTGGAGTTTTATCGTCTATTATAAGCCTTTTCACGACTACCCAGCTTCCATGTTTGGCTGTGAAGTTTACATGTTCATCGTGATATATGAGCGTGGTTCTCAGGTCTGTTATGGGGTCTTCTGGATAACTAACGGAAAGCTTCTTTGAGAGTGCTTCCCTTGTTAGCAACGCTTTTGCAACGTCCAGAAGGAGTTTTTTGAGCTTTTTGTCCTCTTCGAATATCATCGAATTAAGTTTTCTTGATGTTCCTGGAGATTTCAGGGTTTCTAAGGCTTCCCAGACTTCTTTCTTTCCTATTTCCTCTGCTAGGCTCACTATCCCAGCAACGTTCATGACCTCTGTTAGATATTCGGGTATCTTCAGGGTTGCGGTATTTGAGACACTCGCAAGGAAGTGGGCTATCTCGTGTTTTTCCATTGCTAGCAACTTATCCCCGACCTTCCAGTTCTTGTGGTTTGCCGTGAAAGCTATGTGATCTTCGATTTTCATCTCTATCACCCATTATCTTTTTGGATTCCTATTATTTTAGCTTTTCTAAACTTGTCGATCTTCTTTAAAAAAAGTTTATAAGCTCACTCAAGCAACCGTAGTTTGAGAGAGGTGAGGCATTTTGAGCGAGGAGATTAATAACATTGAAAAAGAGCGCTCATACGGTGAAGAACTTGAATTAGGGATGGATTTTCAAACTACTGAGGAAATTAAAGTTCCTGAAAAGTTGATAGATCAGGTCATCGGTCAAGATCATGCTGTTGAAGTGATAAAAACTGCAGCAAAGCAAAAAAGACACGTACTGTTGATAGGCGAACCGGGTACGGGTAAATCCATGTTAGGCCAAGCCATGGCGGAACTCCTCCCAACTGAAAACCTTGAGGACATTCTCGTTTTTCCAAACCCAGAAGACGAAAATATGCCCAAAATAAAGACCGTACCAGCATGTCAGGGCAGACAAATAGTAGAGCGCTATAGACAAAAGGCAAAGGAGCAAGAAAACATAAAGTCCTATTTGCTGCTTTTTGTGCTCTTTGTGGTCATGCTTGCGGTTCTCATGGATCGCTCGGCCCAAACTTTGCTCTTTGGAGTCTTCGTGCTCATTGTCTCACTGATGGCCATATCGAACATGAGGCTTAGGAATCAAGCCCTGGTGCCGAAGCTCCTCGTTGATAACTGCGGAAGGAGAAAAGCCCCATTTGTTGACGCAACCGGAGCTCATGCTGGGGCTCTGCTTGGAGACGTTAGACACGACCCGTTCCAATGTTTTAGCGGCGAGGAGAGCATCGTAATTGAAAAAGGCAAAGAGAAAAGAGTGTTCAAACTTAGGGAGTTCGTTGATAGTGCCCTCAAAGAGCCCTCTGGAGAAGGAATGGACGGAAATATTAGGGTGGTTTATAAGGATCTCCAGGGAAAGGACGTAAAAATACTTACAAAGGATGGATTTGTAAAGCTCCTCTATGTCAATAGAAGGGAAGGAAAGCAAAAGCTTAGAAAAATAGTAAACCTTGAAAAGGATTACTGGCTTGCATTAACATCTGAACACAAAGTGTACACGGCAAGAGGTCTTAAAGAAGCTGGAGAGATAACCAAGGATGACGAAATAATAAGGGTACCCATTACAGTTCTCGACAAGTTTGATGTTGCTAAAACCTATAATGAGGAAGATAAACTCAAAGCTTACCTCCGCTGGAAGGAGTATCACGAAAAAACTGGTAATGGTTACAAGAAAGCTGCAAAGGAGCTTGGCATCAAGGAAAGTACACTTCGCTGGTGGGCTCAGGGAGCAAAGCCAGACTCACTCAAAATGATAGAGGAGCTTGAAAAGCTCAACTTACTTCCATTAAACAGTGAAGACAGCAGACTCGAGAAGATAGCAAGGATTTTGGGTGTTCTCTTTAGCGATGGAAGCATCGATAAAAACCTCAATACTTTGAGCTTTGTTTCGAGCGAAAAGGAAGCCATTGAGCTTTTTGTGAAAACACTTGGCGAACTCTTTGGAGATTTCGATTACGAGATTAAAGAGAGCCGCGAGGGCAGAGGGAAGAGCATTCTTTTTAGAACATGGGACAGAAAAATCATAAGGTTCTTTGTTGCACTTGGTGCACCGGCTGGCAATAAGACCAAAGTCAAGTTTGAGCTTCCGTGGTGGATCAAGCTTAAGCCATCGACCTTCCTCTCCTTCATGGATGGTTTCTATAGCGGCAATGGTAGTGTACCGAGGTTTGCTCGTTACGAAGACGGCATAAAATTCAACGGAAGTCTTGAAATAGCTCAGCTTACCGATGAGCTTGAAAAGAAGCTCCCGTTCTTTGAGGAAATAGCGTGGTACTTAAGCTTCTTTGGGATTAAAGCGAAAGTCAGGGTGGATGAAGCGAGGGGTAAACACAAGGTGAGGCTCATATTGTCCCAGTCCGTAGACAATGTACTCAACTTCCTTGAGTTCATTCCGATAAGCCTTTCTCCAGCAAAGAGAGAAAAGTTCCTTAGAGAAGTCGAGAAATACCTGGCGGCTGTTTCAGAATCAAGCCTTGTCGAAAGGTTTGGAGAGCTTAAGGAGCGTTTTGAAAAGATTAAAAGGGGACAGAGAAGGCACTTCATCGAAAGCTGGGAGGAAGTAGAGGTTACTTACAACGTAACTACAGAGACAGGGAATCTACTTGCCAATGGTCTATTTGTTAAGAACTCTGGAGGTCTTGGCACCCCAGCTCACGAAAGAGTTGAGCCCGGAATGATTCACAGGGCTCACAAAGGTGTGCTCTTCATAGATGAGATAGCCACCCTTAGTTTGAAAATGCAGCAAAGCCTTCTTACTGCCATGCAGGAGAAGAAAATGCCCATAACGGGACAGAGCGAGCTTTCGAGTGGTGCCATGGTGAGGACAGAGCCAGTGCCATGTGATTTCATCTTGGTAGCTGCAGGAAACTTGGATACTGTTGATAAGATGCATCCCGCTCTGCGTTCTAGAATTAGGGGATATGGTTATGAAGTTTATATGAGGACCACAATGCCAGATACACTCGAAAACAGAAGAAAGCTCGTACGTTTTGTTGCCCAAGAGGTTGTGAAGGACGGCAAGATACCCCACTTTACCAAGGATGCCGTTGAAGAGATAGTTAGGGAAGCCCAAAAGAGAGCGGGCAGGAAGGGTCATCTTACCTTGAGGCTTAGAGACCTCGGAGGAATAATAAGGGCCGCTGGTGATATAGCCGTTAGAGAAGGTGCCAAGTACGTTACTAGGGAACACGTACTAAAGGCGTTACAGCTCGCCAGGCCCCTTGAAAAGCAGTTGGCAGATTGGTACATAGAAAGAAAGAAGGAGTATCAGGTCATAAAAACAGAGGGTGGCGAAATAGGAAGGGTAAATGGCCTTGCCGTTATAGGGGAACAGAGCGGTATTGTGTTGCCTATTGAAGCCGTAGTTGCTCCAGCGGCAAGCAAAGAGGAGGGTAAGATAATTGTAACCGGTAAGCTTGGAGAGATAGCGAAGGAAGCTGTCCAAAACGTTTCAGCCATAATAAAGCGTTACAAGGGAGAGGACATTAGCAGATATGACATCCACGTTCAGTTCCTTCAAACATATGAGGGTGTTGAAGGTGATTCCGCAAGCATAAGCGTTGCAACGGCAGTTATTTCAGCCCTTGAAGAAGTTCCCGTAAAGCAGAGCGTTGCCATGACCGGTTCACTGAGTGTCAGGGGAGAAGTTTTGCCCGTTGGCGGGGTTACGCCAAAAATAGAGGCGGCAATTGAAGCGGGGATAAAGCAGGTTATAATTCCAAAGGCAAACGAGAAGGATGTCTTCTTAAGCCCGGACAAAGCTGAAAAGATCGAAATAATCCCTGTTGAGACAATTGATGAAGTGCTCCAGATAGCCCTTGAGGACTCGGAAAAGAAAGATGACCTGATAAGAAGGATTAGGGGAGCATTGCCCCTCGCTTAATCCTCAAGAAGCTCTGACAACCCTGCACATTCTATTATCTTTTTTGCTATTTCCTTCCCCACCTCGATGTTGGTGAGTTCTTTTACTATTACTTTTCCACTGGGATATATGCTCGTTTCGTAGCCGTCTATTACTGCTATCGCCATCATTTTGGGGATAACGCTTTTCACTTGGTAACCTTTCTCTTTCAGACACTCTGCGGTCTTTTTCAAATCAACGGTGACCTCTTTATCCCAGGAATAGGGCTGAACTATTACCCCTTTCATGGTTGTGCAGGGCTTTGAGATAATCATCCCATCACCAATTTCTATTTGGGGGAGATGCTTTTATGGCTTTCTGGCCAGAGCTGACCATTGAAAAAGTTAAAAGCCAGAATGCAGAATTTAGATCATGCTGCCTGAGATACTCCTCGCGATAATCTTCCTCTGGGATGGATATTTTTTCATCAATTATCTCCTTAGTCTTCTGAAGCTATACAAAACTCGAAGATGGGCTCCTTTTGTGAGTATCTTGATTCCTGCCTACAATGAAGGGGAGACCATTGCTGAGTCCATAAAATCAGCCCTCTCCCAAGATTATCCGGACTTTGAGGTTATTGTAGTTGATGATGGTAGTGAAGATGACACGTTTGAGAAGGCTACATCTCTGAAAGACCCGAGGTTGAGGGTTTTTAAGAAGACCCATGAAGGGAAAGCAAGAGCCCTCAACTTCGGACTCTCGAAGGCAAAGGGGGAGATAATAGTTACCACCGATGCGGATTCCGTTTTGTCATCAAACGCCTTGAAATCTCTTGTGGAGAGGTTTTACTCTCCAGAGGTTGTTGGAGTGGGCGGTCAAGTGAGGGTTTTGGGAGGGTCTTTTTTGGAGAGGGCTCAGGACGTTGAGCATCTCAGAATTGCCATGTTCAGACGGGCTAAGGAACTTGAGGATTTAAGCGTTGCTCCTGGGCCTTTGTCGGCGTTTAGAAGGGAAGCCTTGGAGTTAATTGGTGGATTTGTTGAGAGTGAGGTTGAGGACTACGCAACAACAAAAGAGCTCAAAAAAATTGGGAAGATTCTCTATGCCCCGGGGGCAAGGGTCTACACGATAATGCCGAAAACACTTCCAGAACTTTGGAGGCAGAGAAAGAGGTGGTTTTTGGGCGATTTGAAGCATCTCGGTGGAGGACTGGAAAAGGAGCTCTTTTTCCTTATCTTGGGAGATTTCATTGCTCTTCTCGATGTAGTTGTTCCGGTTTTACTGCTCTTAAATGGAAACCTTGATTTGCTCCTACTGTTCTTGAGTTACGAGATGCTCACCCTTTTTATCCCTACGGTTGTTGAGGGAGGTTCCCTTCTAAATGCTTTTCTCTTTCCGGTGTTTCTATGGTTCTGGGCTCTCTTTTATCTTTTCCTCCACATCTATGGATATCTCCGGATGTTGTTGGGAATTTTGAATAGAAAAATTTGAGCTGGAGTCTGCGTAGGTTTTTAAACCCAAATTTTGAACTTCCCGTGGTGAGGAAAATGAACTTTAAATTTGAGATAAAAGCGCGAGATGCCGCGGGAAGGATAGGAAAAATTGAGGTTAACGGGAAAAAGCTCGAAACTCCAGCTATTATGCCCGTTGTTAATCCCAAGCAGCTCATAGTGACCCCTAAAGAGCTCAAAGAAATGGGTTTCGACGTTATAATCACAAACTCCTACATAATTTACAAGGACGAAGAGCTGAGAGAGAAAGCCCTTGAAAAAGGCATTCACGAACTTCTGGATTACGATGGCATAGTGGAAGTCGATTCAGGAAGCTTTCAGCTTATGAGGTATGGGGGAATTGACATAACCAACAGAGAGATTATAGAGTTCCAGCACAAGATAGGCGTTGACATAGGGACGTTTCTTGACATCCCAACAATTCCAGATGCTCCGAGAGAAAAAGCTGAAGAGGACCTTAGGATAACCCTTGAGAGGGCAAAGGAAGCTGAGGAGCTCAAAAAAATAGCCATGAACGCTACAGTTCAGGGATCAACGTATCCCGACTTGAGAACCTATGCGGCAAAAAAGCTAAGTGAAATGAACTTTGAGATTCATCCGATTGGTGCTGTAGTGCCTTTAATGGAGGGCTACCGCTATAGGGATTTGGTTGATGTTGTAATAGCGTCAAAGATCGGGCTAAGACCGGATAGACCTGTTCACCTCTTCGGCGCCGGGCATCCAATGATATTTGCTCTGGCGGTTGCTATGGGAATTGACCTCTTTGATTCGGCAAGCTACGCCCTTTACGCTAAAGACGACCGTTACATGACGCCTGAAGGAACCAAAAGGCTTGAAGAGCTTGAGTATTTCCCATGCTCGTGTCCCGTCTGTTCTCGCCATACACCGCAGGAGATGCGCGAGATGCCAAAGGAGGAGAGAACGAGGCTCTTGGCCCTTCACAACCTCTGGGTCATTAGGGAAGAGCTCAATAGAGTGAAGCAGGCAATAAAGGAGGGAACCCTCTGGGAGCTTGTGGATGAGCGCTCGAGGTCTCATCCAAAAATGTTTGCGGCTTACAAAAGATTGCTTGAATACAAAGACTACCTCGAGGAGAACGAGCCGATAACAAAGGCCTCTGCCTTTTTCAAGGTTAGTGAAGAGATCATGAGAACTCCCATAGTTTTGAGAGCAAAGCAAAGGGCAGAAAGGATAAAAGGAAAGTTCCCGGAGACAATCAGCCATCCCATTTTTGGCAAAATCCCAAAATACCTGAGCCTAACTTTCCCGTTTGCCCAGAGCGAGGGAGAAGAGGACTTCACAATAGAGAAGCCCTCAGAGGAGGAAGCGAAGCTTTACGTTCAGGCTGTTGCCGAATATCAGTTTGGCGAAGGGGCGAGTGAGGCCTTTAAAGATGTTTTTGTCGAGCTCTCCAGAAAGACCGGAATGCCAAGACAGATAAAAGCCAAAGGCAAGCACATAGCAACTTTTAGAGCGGAAGACGGTCTTTTGACCCTTGGAATTGAAGGGGCAAAAAGACTTCACAAAGTTCTCCCCTATCCAAGAATGAGGGTTGTTGTTGATGAAGACGCGGAGCCCTTTGCAAGAAAGGGGAAGAACGTCTTTGCGAAGTTTGTGATTGATGCTGATGAGAGAATAAGGCCATACGATGAGGTTTTGGTTGTGAATAAGAACGATGAGCTTTTGGCAACAGGTCAAACTCTCTTAAACGGCAAAGAACTTAAGATATTCCAGCAGGGGCTTGCGGTAAAAGTTAGAAGGGGAGTTGAGTGATCATTCGAGCGGAGACCTTCCATATTTTATGAAAACCCTAAGCTCTTTGTCTTTCTTTTTCAGATAGTTCATGAGGGCTTCAAGCTCAGCTCTGAAGGCTTTCTGTTCAATTTTTACCCCTTCATGGGCTCTCTGGAGCGGTCTTATATAGCCGTTGCTTTCGTGCCACAGCAATTTTGCTATCAGCTCATCGTTGATTGATGTGTTGGATTGGAGCAGGTATATGATGCCTCCCTCCATGGTTCTTATATATGCTGAGGGGACGCCGATTTCTATGAACCTCTGGACGGTGGGGAAGTATTTCCTCAAAATCCTCGGCAGACGGTGGGCTATTTTCTTTTTTTCTTCAGTCCTTTCCGGGTCGTATATCACACAGTAACCGGGAAGTTCTTTACCATGCGTTTTGACAAGATAGGCATCGATAAACGGCACATCAAGGAGATTTATGCCCAGCTTTGACGTGATTTTTCTGTTGTAGAAGCTCTTTGCGATGTAGATTAGCTCCCTTTGGAGAAGCTTTTCGAGAGAGTAGAGATACTCCAAATAACCCAGAACAACGTGAATTGTGTTTCTTGCCTCTTCAAGGGTCAGTGTCTTCCGTTCTGTGTATTCATCCAGCTCTTCGGCAATTTTTATTATCTCACTTCTGGGAATCTCGGCTTTTAGCGCATCCCTCAACCTCTTTAGGGCACCGTCGTAGTTTACAATGTCTCTGCCTTCCATGGCTTTGTAGAACTCCGAGTATTCATCTATAACCTCATCCGCGAGTATAACTCCGCTGTAGAGCTCCCTTTCCTCAGCAAGGCGTTTTTCTAAATCGAGATAGTGCTCATCGAGCCTCTCCACGAAGTCCCTTATGAGCTCTTCTGGTTTGCCTTTCTCTAACGTATCAAGAAGGGTTGTTATGCCCTTAACGCTCTCGGGATAAACTGGAGGTCTTGTTAATGAACCTGTGAGCGTTCCGTCCATCAAAATCATATGCTCTTCATTTCCAACCAACGCTCCGAGCTTGTTCTCAAGGGTCTCCATTTGGAGTCTTATTATCTGATCCGAGATTCCATGGTTGTATGTCATGGCATTTGTATAGACTAAACGGGCGCTTTTACCGTTTCCAAATGCAAAAGAAGCGACCGTATAGATTATTGTCCCGCTCAGCCTTGCCTTTCCCTGGCTTCCATCAACAGCATAAACTTTGCTCTCCTTTTTTTCGGGAAGAGGTTTCCAGTCCACCTTGCCCTCCAGAGCTCCTTCAGCTTCTTTGAGTTCTTCTTTAAGCATCTGGAGGATTTTGTCTGCTTGAGATTTGGAAATGAGGCGGTACATTCATCCCACCTCTACTTCCTCTACCTTCGAAACGCCGTTTTCAAGCCTGACTCTCACCACTCTATCTGCGGCATCCTTGAGCTCCTCGTCGTGCGAAACTATTATCACCTGCGGGATTTTTCTCAGATAGCGCTCCATGATGTCCACGAGTCTTCTTCTCCTCTCCTCGTCGAGATAAGGTGTCGGCTCGTCCATTATGAGGAGGGGAATCTCTCCTGCAAGGTAGAGGGATAAGGCTAATCTAAACGCCAGACCGAGAGCTATCCTCTCACCGCCGCTCAGGAATGAGAGCTCCCTTTCCTTTCCGTCATATATAACGCCCAGAATTACTTTATTTTCCTTGGCCTTCACGGTTATACCTGAGTACTTCTCCTCGGTGAGCTCCTCAAATATTTCGCTTGCATATTCACCAACTTTTGCAAGGGCATCCTCTTTGAGGAAGTTTTTAAACTTTCTGACCTTTTCTCTGAGCTCTTGAACTCTTTCCCTGACTTTTTTCAGCTCTTCAAGCTCTTTTTTCCTGTTCTTGACGTTATCCCTTTCTTTCTGCAGATTCTCAAGATTTTTACTCAACTCCTCTTTTCTTTTTTCAAGGCTTTCAAGCTCGGTTTCTGCCTTCGCCAGGGCTTCCCTAGCCTGGATGTGTTCTTTTTTAAGCTTGTCATGCTCTTCTTTGTTGTACTTTTTCTCGAGTTCTGTAATTCTCTCCTTTAACAGAGATAGCTGCTCTTCGAGCCCTTTCCTTTGCTTTTCCAAATCTTTTAGCTCTTCTTCCTCCTTGCTGAGGCGTTTTTTCTCTTTCTCAAGCTCATCCTTGACCTCTAAAAGGCCTAGGTATTCTTCATAGAGGGGTCTTAACTTTTCGAGCTCTGCCCTAAGGTCTTCTTCGTTTTCAAAGCCGAGTTCTTTGAGTTTGTTCTCATATTTCTGAAGCTCTCTTCTGGCGTTTTCTATCCTCCCCATTACGTCCCTCTTTGTTTTTTCTAATACTGGCTTCTTTTTGAGCTCTTCAACAATTCCCTTGAGCTTGCCCTCAAGCTGGTTCTTCTCTTTCGAGAGCTCCTCATATTCCTTGGCTTTTTCTTCCAGTTCCTTCAAGTTGAATTTAGCGAGCATTTCTTCGTTTTCTTTTATCTGCCTTAGAATTTCTTCGTTTGCTATTACAATGCTTTCCTTTTTCAAAATGCCTTCGATTTTCGTAACTTCTGCTCTGAGCTTCTTTTCTTCTTCTTCGAGCTCTTCTATTTTTGCTTTGTAGTCTTCGATTTCTGCTTTGTAGCTTGTGATAAGCTCTTCTCTGTGCTCATCTGTAAGCTCGGCACCGCAGACGGGACACCTTCCTTTAGCCTTCATGAGCTCTGATATTGCCTTGTTTTTCTCTCCGGAGAGGCTCCGGAGCTTTCCTTTTTCTTCCCCAATTTTCTCAAGTCTCTCGCGTATTTCTTCTCTTCTCTTCTTTGCTCTTTCTATTTCCTCTTTGAGGGCTTTAATTTTCTCTTCGCTGAGAGATAATCTTTTCCTTAAATCTTCTACTGTTTTCTTGATCCTCATGGCTTCTTCATACTGCTCTGCATGTTGCCTTAGAGTTTCAAGCCTTTCTGCTATTTCTTCTATTTTTTCTTCGAGCTCTTTTAGCTCTTCTTCCTTCTGCACTAGCTCTTTTAGTCTTTCTTCTATTTGGGAAAGCTTTCCTTCGTAGCCTTTAAGCTCTTTTTCGATCCTTGATTTTATTTCACTGTATTCCCTTTGGAACTTTTCGAGTTCCATGTATCTCTCTGCTTGAGGCTTGATTTTTTCAAGCTTTTCAAATTTCTTTTCCAGTCCTTCTATCTTCTCCTTCCTCTCCTCTGTTGATCTGATGAGGGAGTTTATCTTTGCCCTTACCCTCTCGAGATCCTTTTCAATTTCACCCTTTTCCTCTTTCGCTTTGTTAAGCTGTTCCAACAGCCTGTCAAGTTCAGAAAGCCTCTTTTCTATTCTCTCAGCTTCCGCCCTCAGCTTTGGAATCTTTGGTGTGAGCTCGTTTATTTGTTTTATAGTTTCACTTAGGCTTTTTTGGGTTTCTTCTATCATCTCGTCTATGTTCTTCATTGCCTTAAGGTATTCTTCAATTGCGCTGATTTTTGAGTCTATGGTTTTCCTAACCTCAAGAAGGTTGTTATAGGCGTTTTCGTATTTATCCAGACCCAAGACATTTCTAACGACCTTTTCCCTGCTTTCATCGCTCTCCAAGATCGCATCAATTTCCCCCTGTCTTATGTATATCGCGTTCACAAATACATCGTAGGGAATCATTTTTTCCATCCATCCCCTCACGGACTGCTGGCTAGCCTCTGTTGCATAGTGCCATTCCTGACCTTCTTGATACTTAACGAAGGCTATGCCCTTTGTTATACTCCTGTGGAGCTGGTATTTCACGTTGTCTTTCTCAAAGAATATCGTTATCTCGGTGCTTTTTCCGTTTACCCTGAGGATATCCTCCTTCTTAAGGTCCTTGGGTTTCATGGGCCAGTAAAGGCCTACAAGTATCGCATCGAGAAGTGAACTCTTTCCGGAGCCGTTTTGCCCTATTATCAGGTTTATTCCGGGTGCAAACGTTACCTTTGTGAATTCGTGTGAGCGAAAATCCCTCACGATTATCTTTTCAATCATCATTTTCTCTCACCCGTTCAGCCAAGATAATAAATCCGATTTCTTCTTTGGTGGCTCTTTTATCTTCTTGATTTTTCTCTCGACCTCTAAGTTGGGTTTTTCTTCTTTTATCTCCTCTTTGACTTCTTCTTCCATCTCTTCCTTCTTGGATGTGGCTTCTTTCTCTGGGGAGGAGCCTTTTAGGAGGAGCTCTATGACCTCTTCAAAATCTTCAAAATCTTTCTCGCCAACGAGCTCGATTATCTTGAGCTCCAGAGGGGTGAAGAACTCCTTTGCATTTGTTTTAACTCCTCCTCCCGTGGAAGACCTTTTGAACTTCGTTCTTATGTGGAGGTATTCAACTTTGAAGGTTTCATGGAGAAAAGACACATCAAAAGGCCTTTCCGACTCAATGTCCACCCTCAAAAAAGCCTCTTTCGGGATTTTTGTGCTCAGCTTTTTAAGCTCCGTTTTCATAACACTCTCGTCAGCCTTAATCTTGACATCGTAGAAGGGTCTAACGTCAAGCTTCACGAACCTTGGTTTGAAATCTTCTACTACCAAAAAGCCCTTGTCCTCTCCAGTTTGAGGAATGAAAGCGTTCCCGTTCCACCTGTATCTCATTTCGTAGTCCCCGAAATCCCACCTCTCTAACGAACCGGGATAAGCAACCACGCCTAGACCTTTGTTTGTCTGCCACCTTTTGTGTATGTGCCCCATTGCGTAGTAAAGAAAGCCCTCTGGCAGATCTCCGAGAGTCATTTCAAAGTAATCTCTCTGCGTTTCCAGTCTTAACGTCTCCATCATCTCCTTTATCCCCTGATGAAGCATCAGTATGGCATCTCCGCTGGGCTTAAAGTACTCACTTAGCTTGTTTCTCTCAAACCACGCAGCACTCATAAACTTCATGCCATAAATCTCTAAGGTTTTGTTCCCTTTTTCAAAAACTCCTTTGACGATTAGCTTTCCATTGACTTTTTCTGTGGTTTGATACTTGTTCTCTTTTTTCTCCTCGCTGAAGCCGAGGACGTACATTAGTCCCAGGGATTCCAGAAGATTGTAGGCGGAAATTCTCTTTTGGGTTCTATCGTGGTTTCCTTCAACTGCAAAAACCGGAATTCCTTCTTCTTTTGGGATTAAAAGGATGTCTATGGCTTCTTTTATTGTTTGGGGATTTGGGTTGCTGCGGTGGAAGAGGTCTCCCGCAATAAGTATAAAATCCACCTTCTCCTCAACGGCTTTTTTTATTGCGGTCTCGAAAGTTCTTCTAAACTCCTCGGCTCTGTAGGGCAGTCTGTACTGCTCAAACCCAAGATGCACATCTGCAATATGGGCAAACTTAAAGGTCATATTCTATCCCCTCATCTTCATAAGCCCGTTTAATTTCTTCCTCTCTCCTCTCTTCTTCTGCTCTTTTACGCCACCTTGACACAATCCCTATGTCCTCCCCTCCATAATCGCCGCCCCTTTCCTTGAAGTTGTAAATCTTAACCAGCGCTGGAAGAGCTATTGCCTGGCCAACTATAACTGCCTCTCCTTTTCCAAGAGATGCTATATCGCCTAGTAAATCATTGCTCAACTGTTCACTTGCCTTTAGAACGTACTCCTGATCCTTTGGATTTACTATCTTTAGAATTATCTTGGTGTTTGTCTGGCTTAAGACGTCTTCATTAAGTTTGTTTGGTCTTTGGGACACTATTCCAAGCCCAACTCCAAACTTTCTCCCTTCTCTGGCAATTCTGCTCAAAACCCTCACGGCATCATTGTGTTCTCCTTGCGGGGCAAAGATGTGTGCCTCCTCCACTACCATGAGTATTGGCTCGACAAGTGCTTTACTTTTCTTTTCGATGCTCTTCATAAGTTCCTTGAGCTCTTCGATTTCTTCTTCAAGTTTTGATGTTTTCGCCGCTCTGCTTTCTCTCAGGTCTTCTTCTATGCGTTCAAGAGTCTTTCTGGCTTTTTCATAGTCTACCCTTGCCTCAAATATTCCTTGGAGCAGTTTTCCAACAACGACTTTCATTTGACCCTCATCTAAGGGTCCGAGGTCGATAACATTTGCCTTTCCCGGCTCAATTTGAGATATTAAGTCCTCACTAGTTAATAAACTCCCATAATTCCTCAAAAATCTCCTAAGCCTTAAAACAACCCCCCTTAGTGTCTCCACTCTATCTGATTTGAGTTCCTCAGTAAAATAGTCCTTCTTCCCTTCATCCCAGTATCTCGCTTCTTTATTTCTTATCCAGTCGTTTATTGTCTCCATGAGCTTTTCGATAAGTTCTCTTCCACCCAAGTTTGGATTTTCGTGTTTGATCGTTTCCCAAGCTTTAGCTAAAAACTCTCTCTGTATGGTGGCATTTTTTGCGACCTCTATTAGGTCTGCCAGCTCCTCGCTATCCATTTCCTCAGGTCTTATTTTTGCCTCTATTATCTTGACGTACTTTTTTCCTGTGTTGGGGAGCTTTAGCTTTACGTAATCCCCGTGGGGGTCTAGGACAACCACCGTTCCCCTGAGCTTTTCGACGATCTGGCTTACCATCACCGCAACGGTGTTCGATTTACCCGCTCCTGTAACGGCTAAAACGGCAAAATGCCTCGATACAAGTTCGTCAGCATTTAAGTAAATTGGCACGCTCTCTCTTAGAAGAAGTGTTCCAACCTCTATATACCCTTCCCCAGGGTTGTATATTGCCTTGAGAACCTCGTCGCTTAACCTGTAAACAGGCCTTCCATTGGGAATCGGGACCCTATTTGGTAGAACCTCAACCCTCCCGCCGTTAAAGTTGAGCTTGCCTAGAACCCTTACACTCGCGATTACCTCCTCGTTGTCCTCAATGCTCTCTCCGTATTGCTCCAAATCAAGCTGAAGGGACTGATACGTGCTTTTTCCACTTATGAGAAGCCAGTTTATGTTTTGAAGTTTTCTGATTGTACCAATGACCCATTCCCCGTTTCTGTTTTGGGCAACTACAAACTCCCCAAACTGCAAATTCACATCTGGGTGAGCGGAAAAATCGTAGCCTATGACGCTTGCCTCCCCTTTGACTATCCCGACGGCATTTTCTGCTATCCTCATCCTATCACCTTCATTTAACTAATTAACTCTGAGCTGGTTATAAACTTAATCTTTAGTAATGGTAAGAAAAGGCATGGATAGGGATCAGACAGGAATCCGGTCATCATCTTGCCCTCAGGATCGGAAGCGCTCATCACTCTCTTTAACATTTGCCACCTTTCTTTTAAAACTTTCCAAAAACTATTTTAATACCAAGTGTAACCACTCTCGGTGATATAAATGGGGGTTAGCGAGTTGAGAAAGCTCGTTATATATGAGGTCTTCCCAAGAAACCACACTGAAGAGGGGACTTTAAAAGCCCTGACTGGGGATTTGGAAAGGATAAAATCCCTTGGCGTGGACTTTGTCTGGTTGATGCCAGTATACCCGATAGGGGAAGAAGGAAAAAAGGGTTCTCTTGGCTCCCCTTATGCCATAAAGGATTACAGAGCAATAAATCCCGAGCTGGGAACGTTTGAAGACTTTAAAAAACTCGTGGAAAAAGCTCACAGGCTTGGTCTTAGGGTTATGATAGACATTGTATACAATCACACCTCGCGGGATTCAAAGCTTTTGGAAGAGCATCCCGAATGGTTCTACACAGTTGATGGCAAGCCTTCAAGAAAGGTTCCGGACTGGAGTGACGTTTACGACCTTGACTACTCCAACAGAGAGCTCTGGGAATATCAAATAGAGACCTTGAAGTTCTGGGCTAAATACGTGGATGGATTTAGATGCGACGTTGCTCCTCTTGTGCCCTTGGAATTCTGGGAGAAAGCCAAAAAAGAAGTTGCCAAGATTAATCCCAACCTCATCTGGCTGGCTGAGACGGTACATCCCTCTTTTGTTAGGTGGCTGCGGGAGAGGGGATTTAGGGTTCATTCGGATGTTGAGATGCATCGGGTGTTTGATATTACCTACGACTACGATGGAAGAGAGATGCTTGAAAGGTATCTGCGGGGAGAAAGAAGCCTATCAAGCTATATTGACTACCTCTACGTTCAGGATACGTTGTATCCAGCGGATTACGTTAAGCTTAGATTTCTGGAGAATCACGATTTACCACGGGCGGCTGAGATATTTAGGGATGAACTTCGCCTGAAGAACTGGACGGCCTTCATTTTCATGCTAAAGGGAGCCGTGCTAATATATGCGGGGCAGGAGTATGCTATCAAAAACCAGCCAAGCCTCTTTGAAAAGGACCCTATTCCCTGGGAAAAGGGAGATGAGGAGTTTTCATCTTTTGTCAAGAGATTAATCGAGATTAAAAGGTCAACTGATTGCAACGATCAGAGGGAGTATCTGTTGAAGGAAGGAGTTGCGGTTGTGGAATGCAAAGATGCGGTTGGAATCTTTAATCTGGAGGAAAAAATCGGAGAGATTGCTCTTGAAGTTAAGGGGAGGGATCTTTTGAGTGGCAAAAAAGTTGAAAGCAAAGCAGGCAGGATTGAGGTCTCTTTCGAGCCAGTGATAATTTCTCTCTGATTGTTCTCCGTGAATCAATAAGATTAAAAACCGTCGGGAGAATATTTCAATATGAGCCTATCTTCAAGAGATGCCCCCTTCCTACAAAAAATCCCTCTGAGCCTTGTCACAATTAGACCTGCCACCCTCTTTGACCTAAGTGAGGTTATGCGCATTGAAAGGCAGTCTTTTAGGGAGCAGTACCCGAGAGGCTTATTTTTGATGTTCCTTGAGGCAAATCCGGAGACGTTTCTGGTTGCAGAATACAACGGGAAGATAGTGGGCTATGTGATGGGATATCTAAGACCGGACATGGAAGGCCACATAATGAGCATAGCCGTCGATCCCCTTTATAGGGGGAATGGGATAGGCAAAGCCTTGATGGAGGCTGTTATAGACAGGTTAATAAAACGTGGTGCCAGGTATATAGGACTTGAGGTCAGGGTCAGCAACAAGAGGGCTATAGAGCTCTACGAAAAGCTGGGCTTTAAGAAGATGAAAATCATAAAAGGCTACTACTCCGATGGCGAGGATGCCTACTACATGGTTCTCACACCAGACGCATGGGGTGGCAAGAGTTGAGCGAGTTCAAATTTTACCTAAGCGGGGATAGGGTTTTCAGCACGATGGAGAGTGCTATAAACAAGCTCTACAACAAGAGGCATTACGGGGAGGTTGTAAAGGGCAAGCTTTTCCTCTCTCTCATTGAAGCCGCTTATCTATTGGACAAAGGGTGGATTAAAGTTTTTGATGGTGAAAAAGAGCTCAGCGTTCAAGAGCTTTTCGAAATTGGAAGGAAAAAAGATGAACAGTTTGATTTAAAGTTTTTGGTTTACAGGGATCTCAGGGATAGAGGTTACACTGTGAAGACAGCTCTCAAATACGGCTCCCACTTTAGGGTGTACCGCAAAGGAATGGAGGAGCATGCGGACTGGCTAATCTGGGTGGTGAGTGAGAACCAGAAGATGTATCCAAACGACTTAACCGCTAGGGTTAGGGTTGCCCATGGGGTTAGAAAAAAGATGGTTCTGGCGGTGGTCGATGAGGACAATGACGTGGTTTATTACCACATAGGCAGAATAAAATTCTAGTCTGCCCTTATCTCCCTAAACTCCCTCCTTAAGAGGTTTGCGTGTCTTTTTTCAACAGCGCTCTCATCCAAGGGAACCAAGATTATCGTGTTGTTGAGCAGGGCGTAATCGTTCAATGCTACCAGGAACTTAAAGACCGGCTCAAACCCATTTTCTACCATGAGATATTCGATTCCATCTAGTAAAATTATCTTTGGAGTATCTCCTGACTTCATGAAGTCTACCAATGTCTGCAGAAGGAACTCAAGCCTTAGTGGATGTATATTTCCTTCCCCATCTATTTTTGTGAGCCATAAAATTGGGGTTTGCTCAAGCTTTAGCTTTTCTTTAAGCACGTGCCTTGGTGTTCTGGAGACAATTAGTCCGGCCCTCCCTTTCAACAGATCCAACAGTAATGAGTTGCAATCTCCTGTTTTGCATAGATACACCCCGGGGGCAAATTTTTCCTCTTTCCCCTCTATTTCTATCACTGGAGAGAGCCCGTATCTTGCTATGATGTTTTTTAGCATGGATATCCACCTGAGAATAAGGAAAAGAAGTGCGAATGCTATTAGGCCATTCCCAAGAGTGTTTAGGAGCTTTCTATCTAAAGGCTAGGCTTATCAACAATAACAGGACTATCAGTGAGAGGGTTGCAGTTATGACGCTCATCCCCTCTCACCTCCGGGAATGAGTAGGCATATGGATTTAAATACCTTTCGTTAGAAAAAGTTCAAAAATAAAAAGTTAGGAAAAATCACTTCAAGAATCCGGTCTTCTTTCCGAGGTCTTCGAAGGCATCTATGACGTACTGCAGGTCCTCCTTGCTGTGGGCTGCCGAAGGTTCGAGCCTTATTCTCGCTGTGCCTAATGGGACTGTCGGATAAACTATCGCCTGTGCAAAGATGTTGTATTCATCGTAGAGTCTTCTTGAGAACTCCTGGGCCAGCTTTTCGTCGTAGAGCATTACCGGGGTTATCGGGTGCTTGGTGTTTCCTAAGTCATAGCCAATGTCTCTAAGTCCCTTCTGGAGGAAGTGTGTGTTGTCCCAGAGCTTTTTAACGAGCTCATCGCTCTTCTGGAGAATCTCAACGGCTGCAATAGCGGCAGCAACGTCGGGTGGATTCAAGGCGGATGAGAACAGGAATGGTCTTCCTCTCTGCTTTAAATATTCTATCGCCTCCTCTGGCCCTGCAACATAGCCACCAATGACACCGAAGGCCTTGCTTAGGGTTCCCATCTCGAAGTCAACTCTGTCGTGGAGCTTGTAATGGTCAACAATACCCCTTCCATGTTCACCCAAAACACCCTCACCGTGGGCGTCGTCAACGTATACCATGGCATCGTACTGTTCCGCTAATTCCACGATCTCGGGGAGAGGAGCAAGGTCACCGTCCATGCTGAATACACCATCGGTGACAATAAGCTTCTTTTTCTTGTCTTTCACTTCTTCAAGCTTTTTCTTGAGGTCCTCCATGTCAAGGTGCTTGTAGATAACTTTTGGTGCACCGCTTAAGCGCATTCCATCAATGATGCTTGCGTGGTTTAGCTCTTCGCTTACAAAAACTCCATCCTCATCTTTCTTTATGAGGGCACTTATTGCCCCGAGGTTTGCATTGTAGCCGCTCTGGAAGAGAATGGCCGCTTCCCTCTTCTTGAACTTTGCAAGTTTTTCTTCAAGCTCCACGTGGAGCTCCATGGTTCCGGCTATCGTTCTAACAGCTCCAGCTCCAACGCCATAGTCAAGAATGGCCCTTATAGCTGCCTCCTTAATTTTTGGATGTGCCGCTAAGCCAAGATAGTTGTTGGAGCACATGTTTAGAACTTTCTTTCCGTCCACAATCACCCAAGGGCCTTGGGCGCTCTGGAGAACTCTAATTCTTACATAAAGTCCTTTTTCTTTAAGTTCATTAAGCTCCTCGGTAATCCAGTCAAGCTTTGCCATGGGCACCACCAAGTGGAATATTGGTATTTCTCACATATAAAAGTTTTTCACGCATCTCAACTAACAAGGGACCAACACCAGTCTCCTTTTGATGAAGTTTGGAGATTCTTTTGGGTTCCAAAGAATTTAAATATTCTCGTGATTATAAAGTGTTTAGGTCACGATAACAGGTGGTCGCAATGGCTGATGAAGTAAAAGAGGTCAAGGAAGTTAAAATTCTTGAAAAACCGTGGGTTGAAAAGTACAGGCCTGAGAGGCTTGATGATATCGTGGGACAAGATCACATAGTGAAGAGGCTTAAGCATTATGTTAGAACTGGTTCGATGCCGCATCTTCTCTTTGCAGGTCCACCCGGAACGGGAAAGACGACTTCGGCTCTGGCCCTCGCGAGGGAGCTTTTTGGCGAAAACTGGAGGCACAACTTCCTTGAGCTGAACGCGAGCGATGAGAGGGGCATAAACGTCATCCGTGAGAAGGTAAAGGAGTTCGCGAGGACTAAGCCGATAGGCGGCGCGAGCTTCAAGATAATCTTCCTCGACGAGGCTGACGCTTTAACGCAAGATGCCCAGCAAGCCTTGAGGAGAACCATGGAGATGTTTTCGAGCAACGTTAGATTTATACTAAGCTGTGTCACAGGTGACACAAGAATATACACCCCAGACGAGAGAGAAGTGAAGATCAGAGACTTCCTTAAGTTTTACGAAAAGGGCCTTGTGAGAGAGGTATCCAACAGGAAGGGGAGGGATACAGTAATAGCAGCAGTTGCCTTTAACTCCAAGATAATCGGCCACCCGGTCTTCAGATTGACCCTTGAGAGCGGGAGGGTGATAGAGGCAACGGGAGATCACATGTTTCTAACTCCAAGAGGATGGGTACAGACTTATGACCTCAAGGAAGGGAGCGAAGTTCTCGTAAAGCCTACCCTTGAGGGAACACCCTATGAAGTCAGCTCAGAGCACATTATAGATCTTAAGGAATTTTACGAGTTCGCCAACAAGTTGGAGCTTGAAAGGGGAAGAAAACCCATTGGAAAGGCGAAGAGCTTCCGTGAGCTGGTGACTAAGGATAAAGAGAAAATCCTTGCGAGGGTGCTTGAACTGAAAGCTGAGATGGAAAATGGCTTAACGGTGAGGGAAGCCGAGATCCTCCAAGAGATCCCACGCGAATGGACATCTCGGGAAGAAATTCAAGAGAAGGTCGGGCTCTCGAGGGTGAGGCTGAATCAGCTCCTTAAGAGGTTAGAAGAGAAAGGCTACGTCGAAAGGAGGATAGAAGGGAAAAAGCAACTCATCAGGAAGCTCCGCGATGGGGTTCCCCTCAGGAATGTCGCTGATGTTAAGAGAATCCTTGAGAAAGAGTTCGGGATAAAGATAAGCCACACAGCCGTTAGGAGGCTCCTTGCCGGTGAACTCGATGGTTCGGCTTATCACTTACTTCGTGAGGTCAAGGAGAAGTGGCTGGTAAGATACGACGACGAAAGAGCAGGAATTTTGGCGAGAGTTTTGGGCTTCCTGCTTGGTGATGGGCACCTCGCCAAGGATGGAGCAAGAATATGGTTCAACTCCTCAAAGAAGGAGCTTAAGGCACTGGCGGAAGATCTCAAGAAGCTCGGTTTGAATCCCTCAGAAATAATAGAGCGTGAATTCTCGTCGGAGATAGGCGGAAGGAAGGTGGATGGCAGAATACACATGCTCTATGTTGACAGCAGGGCCTTCCATGCCCTTATGCGTTTCTGGGGCGTTGAAGCCGGGAACAAGACGAAAAAGGGTTATCGGGTTCCAAAGTGGATAAAGAATGGCAACCTTTTCGTCAAGAGAGAGTTCCTCAGGGGGCTCTTTGCTGCGGACGGAACCAAACCCTACCCCGGAAAGTATAACTTCAATGGGATAAAACTTGAGATGCGTGCAATGCGGGAGAGCCTTGAAAAGACGACCGAGTTCTTTAACGACATTGCCGAGCTCCTCAGAGAGTTTGACGTTGATTCGAAGGTGATAGTAAGCCCCTTCGGAGACAGATTCATAGTGAGACTTGCTGTTACACCAAACGATGTCAATTACCTGAAGTTCTTAACGAGAATCGGCTACGCCTACGTCAAAGACTCTTATGCCCGGCTGGTCGGTGAATACCTCAGAATAAAGCTGGCGTACAAGGAGGTCATTCTGCCCCTGATAGCGGAGAAAACCGTTGAGATTGCCGAAAGAAGCAACCCAGCACAGGCCGCCAAGCTGCTCGGCTTGAAGAGGGACTTTGTAGTTAACAGGCTTAAAGGGATCCCCATCGGTCTAACCAGGGATTTCATGACATTTGAGGACTTCATGAAGGAACGCGTTAGATCTGGATACGTCATTGAGAGGGTCATAAAGAAGGAAAAGCTTGGGTATCTCGACGTGTATGACGTTACCTGCGCCTCTGATCACAGCTTCATCTCAAACGGCCTCGTAAGTCACAACTGCAACTACTCATCAAAGATCATTGAACCCATACAGAGCAGATGCGCCATCTTCCGCTTCAGACCGTTAAAAGATGAAGATATCGCAAAAAGATTAAAGTACATAGCCGAAAACGAGGGGCTTGAGCTTACTGAAGAAGGTCTTCAAGCACTCCTCTACGTTGCCGAAGGAGATTTAAGGAGAGCCATAAACGTTCTCCAGGCTGCAGCTGCCCTTGACACAAAGATAACCGATGAAAACGTATTTTTGGTTGCAAGCAGGGCCAGACCAGAAGACGTTAGAGAAATGATGCTTTTAGCTTTAGAGGGCAACTTCCTCAAGGCCAGGGAGAAGCTCAGGGAGATACTCCTAAAGCAAGGTTTAAGCGGTGAGGATGTTCTTATACAGATGCACAAAGAGGTGTTTAACCTTCCAATAAGCGAACCAAAGAAGGTTGCCCTGGCTGATAAAATAGGAGAGTACAACTTCAGGCTTGTTGAGGGAGCAAATGAAATGATTCAGCTTGAAGCTCTCTTGGCGCAGTTTACGCTGCTTGGCAAGGATTAGGTGAGCCCAAATGCTGCTATGGGTTGAAAAGTATAGGCCAAGAAGGCTTGCGGAGATAGTGAATCAAGAGAAAGCGTTGGAGAAGGTTAAAGCATGGATTGAAAGCTGGCTACATGGAACTCCCAAGAAAAAAGCTCTCCTCCTTGCCGGTCCCCCTGGTAGCGGGAAGACTACCACGGTTTATGCTCTGGCTAACGAGTATAGGTTTGAGGTAATTGAGCTCAACGCAAGCGACGACAGAACTTTTGGTAAAATAGAGCGCTACCTCAATGCGGCCTATACAATGGATGTCTTTGGAAGGAGGAGAAAGCTGATCTTCCTTGATGAAGCCGATAACATAGAGCCTTCAGGAGCAAAAGAGATAGCGAAGCTCATAGACAAGGCGAGGAATCCCATAATAATGTCCGCCAACAGATACTGGGAGGTGCCATTGGAGATAAGAAACAAAGCAGAAATAGTGGAGTACAATCGTTTAGGCCAGAGGGACATTTTAAAGGCTCTCTTCAGGATTGTAAAAGCAGAGGGTATTTTTGTTCCTAAAGAAGTCCTGGAGGAGATTGCAAAAAGAGCCAGGGGGGACTTGAGGGCAGCAATAAATGACCTTCAAAATCTCGTAAGCGGCGGCGTTGAAGATGCCGAGCTTGTTCTGGCATATAGGGATGTTGAGAAGTCGATTTTTGAAGCTCTGGGCATGATATTTGCCACAGATAATGCAAAAAGGGCAAAGATGGCCCTCATGAACCTTGACAATACCCCAGACGAAGTTCTTCTCTGGATTGAAGAAAACATCCCCTATGTGTATTACAAACCAGAGGACATTGCGAGGGCATATGAGGCAATAAGCAGAGCCGATATATACCTTGGAAGGGCAACGAGAACAGGGAACTACGGCTTGTGGAAGTATGCAATGGACATGATGACCGCCGGAGTCGCTGTTTCAGGGGTAAAGAAAAAAGGCTTCTTACGCTTTTATCCACCAAAAACTCTTAGAATTCTCAAGGATACCCAGGAGGAGCGGTCTATCAGGGACTCCATAGTGAAAAAGATAATGAAGGAAATGCACATGAGCAAACTTGAGGCAATTGAAACAATGCAGGTATTCAAAGCCATATTCATTAACAATCCAGACATTGCAGCTCATATAGCGGTTTTTCTTGACTTGGGGGATAAGGAGATTGAGTTCCTTGCTGAAGATAAAGAGAAGGCGGCAAAGATCAAAGGGAAGATGCTGGCCATTCATAGAAAGTTGAGGGAAACGAAAACGGAGCTTGAAGTGAGAATTGAAACAATTGAAGCCGAGACTATAGAGGAAGAAGAGACCAGTGAAGAAGAGCCAGAGGAAGAAGTTAAAGAGGCTGAAGAAATAGAGGAAGAAAAAGTAGTTGAGGAAAAACCCGAGGAAAAGAAAGAGAAAAAAGGCAAACAGGCGACTCTCTTTGATTTCCTGAAGAAGTAATCAAAGAAGTTCGATATCGGCACAGACCTTAAGGACATGAGGTTTATAATCAGAGACTTTCTTTATCCTTATCCTACATTCCTTTCCGAGCTCTCTGCACTGGGAGATGATTCTTTCTTTAAAGTCCTCTATTTTGTCCTCGTGAACAAAATCATAGTAATGAACCCACTTTTCGGCTTTTTCAAGTGCCAAGCGGAGAGCATCAACACCTTTTGGGGTTGGGCTTATAACCCTATCAAAAGTCCCAAGCTTTGGGACAACATCAAACACATCCCCCTGTATGATCCCTATGCTACCCTTGAGTTTATCCCTGTTTAACTGAATGTTTTCAATGCCGAGCTTTACGGCATTTTCGTTTAACTCTACGGCCGTTATTTTAGCGTTTTTGTATCTTGCAATCACGAGGGCATAGGGTAGAATTCCGGCAAACATCAAGAGAACTCTCTCCCCATCTTTTACGAGCTGAGCCAGCCTGTACCTCTCTCCCTTCATTCTGGGGTTGAAGAAGACTTTGCTTAGGTCAACTTTAATTTTTACACCGTTCTCTTTGTGCACTGTTGTGAGCCTCTTTTCCCCCCATATTATTGAGTATTCCCCTATCCTGAAGACACTTTTGTGGAACCCTTTCTTCGCTATCACCTTTAGAAACGGATGCACTTTGAGTAGAGCCTCAACTATCTCCTTTTCCCTGCGCTCTATTTCCGGTGGGATTTGAATTATCGCCATGTCCCCTATAATATCATAACGCCTGAGGAAGTTTAGCTCCTCTTTCGTAAACTTGTCCCTTAAAATGCTCTCAAGGTTTTTGTAAATCTGTCTCTCTGGTCTGAAAGGAAGCTCAATATCCACAACCTCAAATCCAAGATTTTTGGCTTTCTCTGGGTCTTTTATAGGAAAGAGAATGTTTTCTTTCTCTCTTCTTGGTCTTCTCTTTCCATCGTAAATTCCCCCCCGCTTAAGGATTCTCTTTGCCTCTTCTGCCTCACTCTTCTTTACTCTTACCGCTGGCATGGTTTTCTCCCTCTAGCAGTGCCGCGAACAATTTTTAGGAAATCTCCTTAATGAGCTCCTCTTCCCTCTTTTCCTGAAACTCTTTCAAGAGTATTGTCTCTTGAGTTTTGTCTAAGACGTTTGGAGGCAAATATAAGATTAGCATTGACTCGTTGGAGATTACGTAGTCCTTTAATGAGAACAAAAACTTTGCAACTGAAGAAAAGTTGTTGTAGAGTATTAGATATTCAATCCCCTCAAAATACACAACTGCTTTTCCTCCTCTTTCCTTTAAAAATCTTAAAATAGCATCCTGAATCACGTGGAGCTTTGTGGGATCCGCTGCTTCATTACTCTCCAGCCTGCTTAGCCATATAAACTTATCCGGCTCCAGCCGGTACTTTTTCACCCATAGCTCCTTTTGAGTCCTGCTAACAACGAGCACCCCATTTGAATGCCTTGATAGGAAAGCTAATCCATGCGGGCTTACAGGTTTTTTAAACGCATATGCCCCGGTTATTGGTGAAAGTGATATCTTTCTGGGGTATTTTCTTGGTTTTATTTCTGTGGGGCTTAGAGCACTGAGGTAATAAACAACGGATGATACCAGAATTATGTAAGAGAGGGTGTAGAAAATCGCCGATACCAACCATAGCTTGGCTTCACTTAAAGAATCGACCACAACTCCAAGTGAGCCTGCAACAAAAAGGGAGGCGGAAATTAGAAATTTCTTGGCTAGGTTTTTTCCGGGTTCCTGGATGTTTTTGTAGTAATAGAGGGCTCTTAGGCTGAGGGCTATTCCCATCACCACAAGGATTGTACCTGCTAGGACTCCGAGGATATTCATATACATCCTTTTCCCCTCAAGGATATTTCCCACGAGATGTTTAAATATTTACCTCCAATAGGGCTCCCGCATGAGAATAGCCTTTTTAAAAATTTCAATAAGTTCCTCATCGGAGGCGTTGTTCCTTATTGGAGTTAGGATATCTACGAGGTCATCCCTTCTCAGGAGGCAGGTCTTTAGATGGCCCGTTGAAGTGAGCCTTATCCTAGTGCAGTTTGCGCAGAATATTGTGTTGTGCATTGACCTGACGACTTCAACTTCGGCGATGCCGTAGTCTGTGGGAATAAAGTATTTCTTTCTTCTGTGCATTTGTCTTTCCTTTACCTCTACTGCTATCTCCTCAAATTTCTCTTCCAGAGGTTTTAGCGGATAAAAGTACTTTTTGAAAAACCATGAGCTTTCCATCTCCCTTGGGACTTCAATTTCAATCAGCTGAAGAATGGCGTTTTTCTGAGCGGCATAGTTTATCATATCCCATATCTCCCCATCGTTGAGACCTTTCATGACAACCATGTTGAGCTTAACCGGATAGAAGAGCTTGACTGCTTTCTCGATTCCTTCAAGAACCTGAGGTAAAACATCAAATCCTGTAATAGCTTTATATTTTTCCCTGTCAAGAGTATCAAGACTTATGTTCACTCTATCAAGTCCAGCTTCTTTTAGTGGCTCTGCCAGTAACTTCATCGTTGTTCCGTTGGTGGTCATGGAGAGGTCTTCAACATAGGGCCGTATTCTCCTCACTATCTCAACGATGTCTTTTCTAACAGTCGGTTCCCCTCCGGTTAGCTTGACCTTTTTTATACCGAGCTGGGATGCTATTCTGACTATCCTTTCTATTTCTTCTGGTTTCATTTCTTGGAAGCTGAGGGTTTGTCCCTCTCTATGGCAGTAAAAGCAGTTTAAGTTGCACTCATTCGTGAGAGAAATTCTCAGATTTGTCACCGGTCTTCCAAAGCGATCCACTAAAACCATGCGCTCCCCTCTATTATTTAAAACATCATTGCTTTAAAAAAAGATTTTGGGTAAACAACTATGTTAATCACAAAGACTGCGAAAAGTAAAAGAACAATGAGGGAGTATATAATGTAGGGGATGAAGGTGGATACAAATAAAATCCGTGAACTCGTTAAAGAGGCTGAGGTTCTCCACAAAGAGTTTCAGAAGAGCTTTCTTCGTGTGTACTCTTTTTCATCATGGGAGTTTGAAGAGTTAAAAGACCTGCTGTCCGAGCTTTATGGCATCATTGAGAGAAAATTTGATACGGCGTCTCAAATAGGGAAGGCATCTTCTCTTCTTGGGGGAGACCTTGAGCGGCTCGCAAAAGAGCTTCAAAAAAACGAACATCAAATGAAATTTCGATTAGAAGAAGTCCTTCTTTTAGTTGAGAATCCGAAAATGAGCTTCACTGAAAAAGCCAAAATAAATGCATCCCTCCAGAGGTTGCTGCAGTTTTATAGGGTGTATGATTACTCCATAACACAAACAATTCAAAAGCTAACTGGAGAACTTGAGGGGCTTATATTTATAAGTGAGGAGAGGAAACTACCACCGGTCAATATTATTGACAAAATAAAAAAGATAGAAAATTTGGATGAGAAACTTGAGCTCTTAGTCTCATTCGTATATTACCTCTACACCAATCCCTCGTGGGTTCATAAAGTTGAAGAAGCCTTGAGAGACTGGCATTCACAGGGATTGCTGTGGGTTGAGGTGAGAAATGTAGAAAAGAACAGCGGTGTTGAGAGGGAACATGCCGCTAAAATCCTTGAAGGCCTAACGCTCATTGGTGTTGTGGAAAAACGGGAAAGGGGTGGTGAATATGTCTACAAACTCAGAGGTTTCGGTGAGGATTAGGGGGATATACAGCACTGCCTTGACAAAGTTGCTCCTCGATGAAGGCTTTAAGATAAGCCAGCCAAGTCAGAAGGTTGCTGAAAGACTGGGCATTGAAAAGGTCTACGATGAGTTCGATGTGGATATTCAAGACAAAAAAGACTCCCATGGCGTGGTGCTGGTTGGAGAAAAGGTTGAAGAGGTTAAGAAGGTTTTTGAGGAGAAATTTTTAGACGTTTTCTTTAGAAAAATGCCCTACCAACTTTACGGCATATATAAAGGAATCGTTATCAAAAAGGACGAAAGATACGTGTATGTGGACATAGGAAATGCAATTGGAACTTTGCTAATAGAAGAGTTTCCAGATGCTGCTGAAGGGGACGAGGTGCTTGTTCAGGTCAAGAAAAACAACCTCCTTCCTCATTTGAGTGTCTTACTCACCATACCCGGGGACTATGCGGTGCTTATTCCAAAACCCGTTGGAACCCAGAAACATGTGAAAATATCAAGGAAGATCAGGGATCAGTCAGAGAGAGAAAGGCTTAGAATACTTGGATTGAGTGTCGATCTTGGAGAATGGGGGGTTTTGTGGAGAACGGCAGCAGCGTATAAAGATTGGAATCTCTTGCGTGATGAGCTGATAAAGCTTTCAAAGATCGCTGAGAAGTTAAAGGAAGCTGAAAAGTACTCCGCTCCAGCTCAAGTGGTTGAGGGTAGAGACATCTATGAAGTCGAATTTGGCGGTGCGGCAAAGGCAAAGCTTGATGACATAAGAAATACCGTAGTTCCTACGATAGAGGGGCATCACAAGTTCAAGGCATATGATCCCGAGTTTGGGTTTGCCGTTGAAATTGGGGAGGGAATTTTAAGCAAAATCCCTTCTCAGAGAAGAAAGGTTAGCGAAGGCTTTTTAGAGGCATTGATCGACAATAAGGGGCCAAAGCAAGGATGGCTTTTCAGATTTGAGCACGTTAAGCCAGACGGTCAAGTAATCAAGATAGGTCCGGGGGAAGTGGTGGAGGTTTCCTTGAATCCGCTGAAGCTGAAGGTAAGAAGGAATCTAAAGCCGGGTAGATTCTATGATGGCTTAGATTTACCAATAGAAGCTGGGGATTATGCAATAACTGAGATCGAAGAAGGAAAATGGTGGTTCAAGCACAGCTATTACGATAGAGGTGGTAACCTAAAGGGAGAATACTACAACATCTGCACCCCAGTTGAGATATATCCAGATAAGGCAAGGTACGTTGATTTAGAGGTTGATATCGTAAAGTGGCCTGACGGGAAGAAGGAGATCGTAGACAAAGACGAGCTCAGGAGACATTATGAAGAGGGGGTTATAAGTGAAAAGCTCTACAAGGCTATAGTGAGATTAACTCAGGAGCTTTTTGAGAAGGTTTAATTTTTTCCGCATCTTCTATTCCTTTATCCGTTATTTTAAAGTAAACAATACCCCCCTCTGGTTTGAGCCTATGTCTTTCCAAAACCGCGATTCTGAAGCCATCCCTTAGCTTTTCTAATCTGAGGATGTCTTTACACTTATATCCCAAGGTATGCTCTGCTATGGGCTTTAGGAGATTGTGTTCTGAATCAAAATAGACTTGATTTACAACAATAACCCCCAGATTGTATTTTCTTGCAAGCCAAAGCAGAGTCTGAAGTTGCTTTCCGAGATCAGCGGTAACTGCACTTTTGTTTTTTTCTACTCTATAGTGGTTGGTTATTGAATCCACTACGATTAGAGAGAATCTTTCATTTATGATCTTTTTAAGGCCTGAGATAGTTTTTTTCTGTTCTTTGAAATCAAACGATTCAAAAATTAGAAACTTCTGGAGGATTTTTTCTTTGTCAAGTCCTCTGGTTTCAGCCATTGTGGCCAATCTCTCGGGGGAGAACCCTCCCTCAGTATCTATATAAGCCACTTTTCCATCATTTAAAAGGCCCACCTGCATTGCTAGAGTGGTTTTTCCAGTAGCAAATGCACCGTATACCTGAGTTAACACTCCCCTGCCTATTCCTCCACCTAGTAATTCGTCTAAGCTCTTACTGCCGGTGGTTAGCATTATCCACACCGCTACACTTCAAGGGGCTTTCCAACTTCTGGAACTTTTACCAGAACCCATATCCTTCTCTCCCTGAGCTCTTTAATTAGTTCTTCCACATTTCCTTCACTGTAGACGCCATAGTGCATCGGTATTACTATTTTTGGCCGAACTACTTCAACTATGTTTGCCGCCTCCCTCACGTTTGCAGTTGACCTTCCGCTTATTGGTACGAAAAGGACATCTATTTTGCCCCGGAAATTTTTGAAAATCGGGCTGTAATAGGTATCCCCTGTATGGAAAAGTGTTTTCTGCTCATTGGATATGATGTACCCTACCGGATACTGGCTTGAGGGGTGCTCCATAAATATCGCCTTTACTCTAACCTTGTTTTCAAGTTCTATCTCTTGTTCTCCTTCTATCTCCATGACTTTGGTTATTCCGTCGCTTATTGCCATCAGGTAGACGGGTTTGGGTCCTATTACAGTTGCATCTCTAAGTCTCGCAAGAAGGGGTGTTTTGCCGTAGTGGTCTATGTGTTCATGGGTAACCAGTATGTAATCGATGCCGTCTATGGCATCGTCATTGACATATTCATAGGGGTCTATCAGAATTTTCACACCATTTATTTCAATCCAAAAACAAGCATGACCATACCAGATAATCTTCATAGGCGTGGCCTCCGAGAATAATAGATTGAAGCCCCACTTAAATCTTTCCCATCAAACGTTGGTTTTATAAAGGAATTATCATTATTTCGATTTGAAGGAATATGAAGGGGTTAATAGTCAAGGAACCATTTGCTTCGTGGATTGTGGAAGGAAAGAAGAAATGGGAAATTAGAAAGAGCTCCACCAAGATTAGAGGGGAAGTTTACATTATAAACAGGGGTTTTGCAATAGGAAAAGCGGAACTTGTGGATGTCTTGGGTCCCTTCACACCTGAGGAGCTAAAGGTGCATAAGGAAAAGCATCTCGCAGAATATGAGTTCCTAAAGGGCTATTCAAACGGTAAGAGACTTTACGCGTGGGTTTTCAAAAATCCTGTGAAGTTTGAGAGGCCATTGGGGGTTATAATGGCAAAAGGTGCTCAAATATGGGTTAATATAAGGGGGTTCAAGGAGTGAGGAGGTACTTTTTTCTACCTCTAACCTTGCCTTTCTTAGTTCTCTTGATTTTCTTGTTAACTATTCTTTTCATACTCTTTGCAGGTACAATAACACTGGCATTTCAAAAGCTGGGACTTCCTCTTCCAGTAGCTTTTACGCTGTTTTGGGCTTCATTAATAGGAAGCTTCATCAACATTCCGGTTAAGGAGATCAGAAGCTATGGGCCAATTGTTAGAGTTGCCAAAGTGTCTTTTTTTGGCATCACTTATCCCGTTCCATACGTTGACTGGGGTGAGCAAAAAACAATAGTGAGTGTTAACGTTGGGGGAGCTCTTGTTCCCCTGAGTGTGGTTCTCTATGAGCTATTGAGGCTTATAGTCCTTGAACAAAATGATCTTTTAATTAGAGTGGCGGTCGCCGTTTTTGTCTCGACGATAGTTAGCAAAACCTTTTCAAGACCAGTGAAAGGATTAGGCATAGCAATTCCTACTTTTGTTCCCCCCTTAGTTGCTGCTCTCCTTGCCCTCACTATAGGGGCATCAAATAAGCCCCTGGTGGCGTATACAAGCGGTACAATGGGTGTCCTTATAGGGGCTGATTTGTTAAACTGGAACAAGCTCAAAGATCTCGGAGCTCCGATGGTTAGCATAGGAGGTGCCGGTACTTTCGATGGTATTTTTCTTGCCGGTGTTATTGCGGTGTTGCTGGTATGAAAAAGGTATTAAACGCTAAACCCATTCTCTCTGGGGTGGCTGTGATGAAAGTAGTACTGGGGAGTGGGGCTTATCACATGGCCGAAGAGGTTAAGATGAAGGCAAGCAAATACGGCAGGGAAGTTTTGGAGGTTGAGATAAAGAAGTTCCCCGATGGGGAAAAGTACGTAAGGATTCTTGGAGAGGGAAAAGAAGCTGTTGTTGTTCAATCCACCTTTAATCCTCAAGATGAGCACCTTATTGAGCTACTCCTCTTGGGAGATGCACTTAAAGAGAGAGGGTTTGAGCATCTTAAGGCAGTTGTTCCGTATCTGGCTTATTCAAGGCAGGACAGGGTTACCAAAGAAGGAGAGCCAATAAGCGTTAGGGCAGTTATGAAGGCTCTTGGCATCTATTATGATGAGCTTTATGTCTTTGACCTCCATAATCCAAAAACTCTGGAATACTTCCCGGGGAAGGCAGTTAACTTAAGCCCTGCCAGAGCCATAGCCGAGTACTTTAGGGAAAAGCTTGGTGAAGGGTTAGTTTTAGCTCCGGACAAGGGTGCATTGGAGAGGGCAAAGGCTGTTGCGGAGCTTCTTGGTTTAGAGTTTAGCCACTTCGAGAAGAAGCGCGTCTCTCCAACCGAAGTTCGGATGACTCCAGTAGAAGTTGACGTGAAAGGGAAAAACGTGCTCATAGTGGATGACATCATAAGCACTGGGGGCACTATGGTAAAGGCTGCCGACATACTAAGGGAGATGGGCGCTGGAAAAATATTTGTTGCTGCAACCCATGGGGTCTTTGCCGAAGGGGCTATTGAGAGAGTTAGCAAAGCAGTTGATGAGCTTGCCGTTACAAACACTATTCCCACTTCAGTTTCGAAGATAAGTCTTGTGGAAGACATTTTGAGGCTTTAATGTCTTTTAATGCCTTCTTTTTATTGTGGTTGGAGGATTCTTCATGTGTAAATGGGTATGGGGCTTGTTTTTTTGGTGGGGTTTAGATACATACTGCCCAATTGAGGAAGTAGCTTGGTGTTTTTCACTTAAATGTTCAAAATTCGTAATAACAAAACTCGATTTTAACAGCTTTTTTACTAAAAATATGGCCTCTCAAGGCTTTGCAAAAATTTTTCATTATGGGAGTCTCGAGCTATAGGGTGGAGCGCCCGAATAAGGGCGCCCAAAGCCCAGGCATAAAACGGCGGCGTCGAGGGGAGTGGGTGCAAAGCACCCAACAATGAACCCCGCCCTCCAGCCTTGGGCACAACAAAGTGCGCTCCCGAGGAAACCCGAAAGGGGACCCCTCGGGGGTAAGGCAGGCCCAACACCCCGACCAAACCCCGGATGGGTTTTATGGTACTCCCCTTCGAGGGGAGTCCCACCGGCCGTACTCCTAATAGCAATTCCGGTTGATCCTGCCGGAGGCCACTGCTATCGGGGTCCGACTAAGCCATGCGAGTCAAGGGGGTGTCCCTCTGGGACACCACCGGCGGACGGCTCAGTAACACGTCGGTAACCTACCCTCGGGAGGGGGATAACCCCGGGAAACTGGGGCTAATCCCCCATAGGCCTGAGGTACTGGAAGGTCCTCAGGCCGAAAGGGGCTTTTGCCCGCCCGAGGATGGGCCGGCGGCCGATTAGGTAGTTGGTGGGGTAACGGCCCACCAAGCCGAAGATCGGTACGGGCTGTGAGAGCAGGAGCCCGGAGATGGACACTGAGACACGGGTCCAGGCCCTACGGGGCGCAGCAGGCGCGAAACCTCCGCAATGCGGGAAACCGCGACGGGGGGACCCCGAGTGCCGTGGCATCGCCACGGCTTTTCCGGAGTGTAAAAAGCTCCGGGAATAAGGGCTGGGCAAGGCCGGTGGCAGCCGCCGCGGTAATACCGGCGGCCCGAGTGGTGGCCGCTATTATTGGGCCTAAAGCGTCCGTAGCCGGGCCCGTAAGTCCCTGGCGAAATCCCACGGCTCAACCGTGGGGCTTGCTGGGGATACTGCGGGCCTTGGGACCGGGAGAGGCGGGGGGTACCCCTGGGGTAGGGGTGAAATCCTATAATCCCAGGGGGACCGCCAGTGGCGAAGGCGCCCCGCTGGAACGGGTCCGACGGTGAGGGACGAAGGCCAGGGGAGCAAACCGGATTAGATACCCGGGTAGTCCTGGCTGTAAAGGATGCGGGCTAGGTGTCGGGTGAGCTTCGAGCTCGCCCGGTGCCGTAGGGAAGCCGTTAAGCCCGCCGCCTGGGGAGTACGGCCGCAAGGCTGAAACTTAAAGGAATTGGCGGGGGAGCACTACAAGGGGTGGAGCGTGCGGTTTAATTGGATTCAACGCCGGGAACCTCACCGGGGGCGACGGCAGGATGAAGGCCAGGCTGAAGGTCTTGCCGGACACGCCGAGAGGAGGTGCATGGCCGCCGTCAGCTCGTACCGTGAGGCGTCCACTTAAGTGTGGTAACGAGCGAGACCCGCGCCCCCAGTTGCCAGCCCTTCCCGTTGGGAAGGGGGCACTCTGGGGGGACTGCCGGCGATAAGCCGGAGGAAGGGGCGGGCGACGGTAGGTCAGTATGCCCCGAAACCCCCGGGCTACACGCGCGCTACAATGGGCGGGACAATGGGATCCGACCCCGAAAGGGGAAGGAAATCCCCTAAACCCGCCCCCAGTTCGGATCGCGGGCTGCAACTCGCCCGCGTGAAGCTGGAATCCCTAGTACCCGCGTGTCATCATCGCGCGGCGAATACGTCCCTGCTCCTTGCACACACCGCCCGTCACTCCACCCGAGCGGGGTCTGGATGAGGCTCCGTCCTCTGGGCGGAGTCGAGTCCAGGCTCCGTGAGGGGGGAGAAGTCGTAACAAGGTAGCCGTAGGGGAACCTACGGCTCGATCACCTCCTATCGCCGGAAACCCATCCGGGGGGCTTAAGGGGTGTTGGGCCTGCCTTTTCGTGGGCCGGTAGCTCAGCCTGGGAGAGCGCCGGCTTTGCAAGCCGGAGGCCCCGGGTTCAAATCCCGGCCGGTCCACCACGAAGAGGTGCACATCCCGAGCAACGCTCGGGGTGGAAGGGTCCTAGGCCCCGAATAAGGGGTCACGATGAGGACCGTGCATAGGTGGATTTGGCCCAAAAAATGTCCAGCCTCCAAGTAGGGGGTAAGAAACCTAAGCCGCCTGGTGGATGGCTCGGCTCGGGGCGCCGACGAAGGGCGTGGCAAGCTGCGATAAGCCCCGGTGAGGCGCAGGCAGCCGTCGAGCCGGGGATTCCCGAATGGGACTTCCTGCGGCTTTGCCGCACTCCGTAAGGAGGGGGAACGCGGGGAATTGAAACATCTTAGTACCCGCAGGAAAAGAAAGCAAAAGCGATGCCGTGAGTAGGGGCGACCGAAAGCGGCACAGGGCAAACTGAACCCTGAGTGGAAACACTCAGGGGATGTGGTGTAGTAGGGCCCTGCGCTGGAGCCTCTCGGGTGAAGCCGAAGTCCGCTGGAACGCGGCGCCGAAGAGGGTGATAGCCCCGTAGGCGTAAGCCCGAAGGCTCCTGCAGGGTTCCTGAGTACCGTCGGTCGGATATCCGGCGGGAAGCTGGGAGGCATCGGCTCCCAACCCTAAATACGTCCCGAGACCGATAGCGAACTAGTACCGTGAGGGAAAGCTGAAAAGCACCCCGGGAGGGGGGTGAAAAGAGCCTGAAACCAGGCGGCGATAGGTGGGTGCGGCCCGAAAGGAATGAGTCTTCCCGAAGGAAATCCCGGCGACGGGAGAGTACGAGGGAAGAGGACCGGGGTTGCACCGTCCGTCTTGAAACACGGGGCAGGGAGTTCACGGCCGTGGCGAGGTTAAGGGGAGAAATCCCCGGAGCCGTAGGGAAACCGACAGGTCCGCACCGTTTGGGAGGGACGGGGTGTGAAAGCGCCCGGAGTCACGGCCGTGAGACCCGAAACCGGTCGATCTAGCCCGGGGCAGGGCGAAGTCCCTCAGCAGAGGGATGGAGGCCCGATAGGGGTGCTGACGTGCAATTCGCTCCCGTGACCTCGGGCTAGGGGTGAAAGGCCAATCGAGGCCGGAGATAGCTGGTTCCCGCCGAATTATCCCGCAGGATAGCCTCCCCGGAGGCAGGTGGTGGGGTAGAGCACTGATTGGGTGCGCAGGGGGCGAAAGCCTCCGGCACCCTGTCAAACTCCGAACCCACCACCGCCGTAGATGGGGGGAGTAGGGTGGCGGTGTAAGCCGTCCACCGAGAGGGGAACAACCCAGACCGGGGTTAAGGCCCCAAAGTGCCGGCTAAGTATTACTCCAAAGGGTGTCCCTGGCCTTAGACAGCGGGGAGGTAGGCTTAGAAGCAGCCATCCTTTAAAGAGTGCGTAACAGCTCACCCGTCGAGGTCAGGGGCCCCGAAAATGGACGGGGTTCAAGCCGGCCGCCGAGACCCCGGCGCACGGACCGATTGGTCCGTGATCGGGTAGGCGGGCGTCCCGGTGGGGTAGAAGCCGGGCCGTGAGGTCCGGTGGACCCGTCGGGATTGCGGATCCTGCCGGGAGTAGCAGCATAGCCGGGTGAGAATCCCGGCCGCCGTAGGGGCCAGGGTTCCACGGCAATGTTCGTCAGCCGTGGGTTAGTCGGTCCTAAGCCAGCCCGTAACTCGGTGCTGGCGAAAGGGAAACGGGTTTATATTCCCGTACCGCGGTGGTAGGTGCGGCAACGCAAGCCCGAGGGGTGACGCCTCGGGGTAGGCGGACCGGCCCACAAGGCCGGCTAAGCGTATAAGCCCGGGGAGTGCCGTAATGGCGAGAACCGGGTGAAAGCGCGAATGGCCTCCCGTAAGGGGGGTTCCGCCGATCCCTGGGGCCCGTGAAAAGCCTCTCGGGAACGATCCACCGCGACCGTACCGAGAACCGACACTGGTGCCCCTGGGTGAGAAGCCTAAGGCGTGTCGGGGGAAACCCAGCCGAGGGAACTCGGCAAATTGGCCCCGTAACTTCGGGAGAAGGGGTGCCTGCGGTTGTGTAAACCGCAGGTCGCAGTGACTAGGGGGGCCCGACTGTTTAATAAAAACACAGGTCCCAGCTAGCCCGAAAGGGTTTGTACTGGGGCCGACGCCTGCCCAGTGCCGGTACGTGAAGCCCGGGTCCAACCGGGTGAAGCGCCGGTAAACGGCGGGGGTAACTATAACCCTCTTAAGGTAGCGAAATTCCTTGTCGGTTAAATGCCGACCTGCATGAATGGCGTAACGAGGTCCCCACTGTCCCCGGCTGGGGCCCGGCGAAACCACTGCCTAGCGCGTATGCTAGGGACCCCCGGTGGGAAGCGAAGACCCCATGGAGCTTTACTGCAGCCTGCCGTTGCCATACGGCGGGGGGTGCGCAGCGTAGGCGGGAGGCGTCGAAGCCCGGTCTCCGGGCCGGGTGGAGCCGTCCATGAGACACCGCCCACTCTCTGCCGTATGGCTAACCCGCGAAAGCGGGGACAGCGGTAGGTGGGCAGTTTGGCTGGGGCGGCACGCCTCCGAAAAGGTATCGGGGGCGCCCTAAGGTCGGCTCAGGCGGGTCAGGAATCCGCCGTAGAGTGCAAGGGCAAAAGCCGGCCTGACTGGACCCGTAACAGAGGCGGGTCCAGCCGCGAAAGCGTGGCCTAGCGAACCCCAGTGCCTCCCCGGTGGGGGCCTGGGATGACAGAAAAGCTACCCTGGGGATAACAGAGTCGTCTCGGGCGAGAGCCCATATCGACCCCGAGGCTTGCTACCTCGCTGTCGGCTCTTCCCATCCTGGCCCTGCAGCAGGGGCCAAGGGTGGGGGTGTTCACCCATTAAAGGGGAACGTGAGCTGGGTTTAGACCGTCGTGAGACAGGTCGGATGCTATCTACCGGGGGTGCTGGCCGCCTGAGGGGAAGGCGCCCTTAGTACGAGAGGAACAGGGTGCCGCGGCCTCTGGTCTACCGGTTGTCCTACAGGGCATAGCCGGGCAGCTACGCCGTGTCCGATAAGGCCTGAAGGCATCTAAGGCCGAAGCGGTCCCCGAAAATAGGCGGCCACTCCCTGGCGCAGGGGGTCGGGCAACCGGCCCGTTGCCAGGGACGAGGGCACCCGCAGAAGACGGGTTTGATGGAGCGGGGATGTAAGCGGGAAGGGAAACCGACCCGTTTAGTCTGCCGCTCCCAACAGCCCGAGGTTCTTACCCCCGAAAGGAGGCTGGACATTTGATAGGCCAAATCCACCTATGCACGGTCCTCAAAATGATTCTTCTCTGTTTTCTGAAATATCGATAAATTCAAAAATTGTGTTCTTGAGTCTTTTCTGGTGATTGTAATGAAATTGCTGGTACTTGATTTGGACGGAACCTTGTGGGATCATTGCGACGCCTCCAAACTTGTTCCTCCATTTACAAGGAATGGAAATGAAGTGACCGACGCATATGGGAATAGGCTGAGGCTGTTTGATGGAGTTTTGGAGTTTTTAGAGTGGGCAAGAGGCAGGTTTCTTTTAAGCGTTGCAAGTTGGAACATTGAGGAGTTTGTGAGGCCGATTCTGGAGGAATTTGGCATTTGGGAGTATTTTGTCTTTCCAAAAATAGAATACCACCCAAACAAAGCAGACATGATACTTCGAACGTTGAAGCAACTCGAGAGTGAAGGATACAAAATATCGGAAGTTATTTATGTTGATGATAGGACAATTCACCTTGAGGATGTAAAGAGGAGCATTCCAAACCTCAGGTTTATACACATGTGGGTTGATGTAAGGAGCTTTGAGGAGCTTAAGGAACTCCTGGAAAGATTATAAGGTGGTCTAAATGGAGCTTTTGGTTGTAACTGACAGAAGGATAGATTACGATGGTTCGGCAATAAGAAGTCACTGGGCCTACAGAAACTTTGGGGCTTTGGGAAATTCTATAGTGGTTTTTAGAGGCAAATGTGATGTAAAAGTTGAGGAAATGATTGATATTGAAGACCTCCGGCAGAGAAAGGAAATTAAAAGCGACGATATGGTCCACTATATAATAGAGGTTTTTGATTATCCCAACGTTCTTTTGGCCTCTGCTCTCCAGAAACTCTTTATAGCAAAGCTTTGCGAGCTATTAGGAGAATATGGCATAAAAACCTCTCGGAAAGGGGATGACATCTACATCGATGGCAGAAAGCTCAGTATCTCAATAGCCACGGTTTCGCCGGTTAGTATAAAAATACACATCGGGATAAACGTTGAGGCAAAGGGAATTCCGAAGGGAGTCAACGCAATTGGGCTTAAAGAGCTTGGAATTCTTGATATTCCGGAGTTTATGAAAAAGAGTGGAAAAGCCCTGGCTGAAGAGTTTGTCAAAGTGAAAAAAGACAGCCTCAAGGTGAGATGGGCTGAATAGTTAAACTAGCGGATAGAGAAAGGTAGCCACGAGGGGAACAGCCAGATTATCGTCTAGAAACCTTTGGTACTCTGCCAATGTTAATATTCCGCTCCATACTAGTTTTATTGTGAACGAGTTTTCCGGAAAAACTGCAAACGCTATTAAAAACGCTGTTACGAAATATCCCAAGCTGCCGCTCCAATGTTTTTTGAGTTTTACGTTGTACCCATTTTTTCTGAAGTAGTAGAACCTCAAAATACCTGTAACGCCATCGCTTATTGCCATAATCAGCAACACTGCTGTTGCGTATTCTCTTGGAAGAAAAGCAACTACAAAAGAAGCAGAAAAGGCAAAAAACACTTCGCCATAATTCCTGTTTATTTGGTACCAGGAAAGTTCTTCTCTCTTTAGGTGGAACATTAACTGGGCCAATGCAAAAGCAAAAGCTGCGGGGGCGAAGACTTCTCTTGGAATTTTTCCGGTGTAATAAAACACTATCGCAGGCGTAATGCTGAAGTGGATTATCTTTCTATTAACCCAAGCGTACTCTTCTCCGAGCTTTTTTGTAAATCCTATCGCAAGTATAATAATACCAGCCGCAATGCCGGCATAGAGTAGCCACTCGAGGAACATTGATTTCACCAACCAAGCAATTAAATGTTGGGGAAACTAATATATTTTTTTGTCCAGGTTGAAGACTTTTATACGTTAGCTAGCCAAAGCTTAAAAAGTGTATCTCATACTTACCTGCAGGTGGGGGTAATGGTTCATTGGGCTGACTATATGGCGGAAAAGATCATCAAGGAGAGAGGGGACAAAGAAGAGTATGTGGTGGAAAGCGGAATAACGCCGAGTGGTTACGTTCATATAGGAAACTTTAGGGAACTCTTTACCGCTTATATTGTGGGACATGCACTGAGGGATAAAGGAAAGAGAGTTAGGCACATTCATATGTGGGACGATTACGACCGCTTTAGAAAGGTACCGAAGAACGTCCCCAAGGAGTGGAGTGAATACTTAACAATGCCAGTCAGTGAAGTTCCAGATCCGTGGGGATGTCACGACAGCTACGCGGATCATTTTATGGGTATCTTTGAGGAAGAGGTTGAAAAGCTTGGGATTGAGGTTGATTTTCTTAGGGCAAGCAAACTTTACAAAAGCGGGGAATATGCGAACGAAATCAGGTTAGCCCTCAAAAAGAGGGAGAAAATAATGGAAATCTTGAACAGGTTTAGGGATATGGCAAAGCAATCTCATCTGCCCGATAATTGGCAGCCGATACAGATTTACTGTCCAAAATGTAGGAAAGAAGCTGAGTTTGTTAAATGGGATGGGGAATGGAAGGTTTTTTATAAATGTCCGCACTGCGGTGCCGAGGGCGAAACCGAAATAAGGGAGGGCAACGTCAAGCTTCGCTGGCGCGTTGATTGGCCAATGAGGTGGGCTCATTTCAAAGTGGATTTCGAACCGGCAGGAAAGGATCACTTAGCTGCTGGAAGCTCTTATGACACCGGGAGGGAAATAGTGGAGAATGTCTTTGGCTGGAAGGTGCCGATGACATTGATGTATGAATTCGTTGGCATAAAGGGTCAAAAGGGCAAAATGAGCGGAAGCAAGGGGAATGTTATTCTCCTCAGCGATCTTTATGAGGTTCTCGAGCCCGGTGTCATAAGGTTCATATACGCAAGACATAGGCCAAACAAGGAAATCAAGATCGACTTAGGCTTGGGCTTGCTTAATCTTTACGACGAATTTGATAGGGTTGAGAGACTGTATTTTGGCTTGGAGGAGGCTAAAAACCTTGAAGAAGCTGAAGAACTCAAAAGGACATATGAACTTTCGATGCCCTCTCTCCCGAACCGCTTGATTGCTCAGGCCCCCTTTAGATTCCTCGTTGTCCTTGTTCAAATGCCCCACCTAACTGGAGAGAAGATAATTGAAATACTAAAAGAACAGGGTCACGTTCCGGCACAGCTTGACGAGGAAGACCTGAACAGAACTCGGCTCAGAATACAGCTTGCCAAAAACTGGGTTGAAAAATACGCTCCCGATGAGGTTAAATTTGAGATTCAGGAAAAAATTCCACAAATTGAGATAAGCGAAGAAATAAGAGAAGCCCTTATGGAAGTTGCGGAGTGGTTTGAGGGAAGAGAAAAATTCACAGTCGATGAGCTCAATTCGATTATATTCAACGCCGCCAAGAAGAGAAACATACCAAGCGAGAAGTACTTTGGGGTTCTCTACAACCTCTTCATAGGAAAGGATAGAGGACCAAGACTTGCTCCCTTCTTGGCATCACTGGACAGGGAATTTGTCATAAAAAGGCTTAAGCTTGAGAGCTGATTTTTATTTTTTATACACATTTAAGTAGGATATATCGTCAAGTTTAAAGCTCTCTAGGGGAGTGAAATAGAGTTTTGCGAGCAACTCTATGGCAGTTTTTCCCCATATTGTAAATCTCACCTTAAAAGAATCTTTCTCGCTCTCGTACTCTATCACGGCAGTTTTTTCTCCTTCGTCAACCATTACCCTGCTTATCCAGTATTCCTCTCCAACTATGGTTCCCATTTGGACTCTTGAAAGGAGTTCCCTCATGTCTACAAAATTTATCAGAAACAGCCCATCTTTTTTGAGAACTCTTTTAACCTCCTTAAAGACTTCATTAAGTTCTTTAGGTAAGAAGTGGACAGTTGTATTTCCAAGAAAGAGGACGTAATCAAACGTTTCATCTTCAAAGGGCAACTCTCTTGCATCTCCAACAATAAATTTCACCCTGGAATTTTTTTCCTTTGCGTATTCTATGGCTTTTTTGATCATATCCTCGCTTATATCAACTCCAACAACTTCAAATCCATAATCTTCAAGAAGAAAGGAGAACCCTCCGACACCGCATGCCAAGTCCAAAACTTTTCCTTTTCTCTTCATAACTCTGAGCAGATAGGGTTCGAGCTCTTCTATTCTCCGTTGGTATTCCTTCGAGTTTATATCGGTGTAAGCCTTAAATGCACGGTAATACTCTTTAAAGCTCATGTTAGAAAATAGGAGGTGTTGGCAAATAAACCTTCCGCCAGGTTTTTAACTTCTCCACCTTAATTTTCTTGGTGGTGAACTGTGGAGTTCAATCTGATAATAGCGGGAGTTGGGGGACAGGGGGGGCTTACACTCTCAAGGATCATTGGAAATGCCGCAATGAAAGAGGGATACAATGTTAGGATAGGAGAAACCCTTGGAATGAGTCAGCGCTACGGTAGTGTGCTTAGCTATCTCCGATTTGGGGAGGAAGTTTATTCTCCTCTTATCGAGGAAGGAGAAGCAGATTTGATGCTAGCCCTTGAGCCGGTTGAAGCTCTAAGAAATGCGAGATTCCTAAGCGACAAAAGCTATGCTATAGTAAACGCTTATCCGATTCACACAGCCACGACATTGGTCGGAAAAGAGAGGTATCCAAGTCTTGAGGAAATAAGTGGTGTCCTTTCAAGAATATGCACCGTTGAGATGAGGAACTTTCAGAAGGAGGCGGACAAGATAAATCCCCGCACTCTGGGAGTGCTCATGCTTGGATTTGCCTATGGTAAAGGTTTGATCCCATTAAAGAAGGAGAGCCTTTTGAGTGGAATTCAAGAAACATTAAAGCCAACTCTTTGGGAAATCAACATTAAGGCTTTTGAAAGAGGGGTGGAACTTGCTAAATGATCCTTCTTTATCATTTTTGGCATAACCAAAAAGCACTTAAATTATTTAGGTTAAACTAATTCAGGTGGGGTTTGTGGAAATAACAAAGAGAGAGGAGGAGTACCTCGAGACTATGTACATACTCCAAAAGAACAAAGGGATAATCAGGGTAAGGGATATTTCAAAAAAACTGGGCGTTAGACCGCCAAGTGTGGTGGATGCCTTAAAAAAGTTAAATGAAAAAGGCTTGATAGACTACGAAAAGTACGACAGGATTCTTTTAACTGAGAAGGGGCTTGAAATAGCTAAAGAAACTTACCAAAAACACGTCCTCTTGATGAGATTTTTCACCGAAATACTTGGAATTCCTCCGGAAATAGCGGAGGAAGATGCGTGCCAGTTTGAACATTACGTTCATGAGATTACGGCTGAGAGGATGAAGGAGTTTGCCCAGTATATCCAGGAACACTGTCCCTACGTCCTCAAGCAGTTTCTTAAAGAACATATGGAAAAAGAAGAGGCGAAAACTCAAAAGAGTCCTCCCAAGTAGGCAAAGTAGCCTGTGAAGATTAATGCCAGTACGTACATCAGTGGGTGTATCTCTTTTCCTCTTCCGCTGAACAGCTTTATTATGGTATAGCTTATAAAGCCCATTCCTATTCCATCCGCTATTGAGTACGTGTAGGGAATCGTTATGAGTACCAGAAATGCGGGAATAGCTTCGCTCGCGTCATCGAAGTCAACTCCCCTTATTGCACTTAACATGTAGTAGCCAACTATAACCAGAGCCGGTGCGGTAGCAAAAGCCGGAATTGCTTGCGCAATGGGTGCTATGAACAATCCTATTGCAAGGAACAGTAAACCCGTTACTAAAGCTGTCATCCCTGTTCTTCCGCCCTCTTCAATTCCAGCGGCGCTTTCTATATATGTTGTTACGGTTGAAGTCCCAAGGAGTGCTCCAAGTGTTGTGCCTATTGCATCCGTCAGGAGAACCTTCTCTGCATCCGGTACTTTGCCTTCTTTTGTCAGAAAGCCCGCCTTGGCACTTAATCCCGTTACTGTTCCAAGGGTGTCGAAGAAGTCGACCATGAAGAAGGCAAACACTACACCAATTGCCCCTATGTTGAGGAGACCCTGAAGGTCAAGTTTTAGGAATGTGTAGCTTATGTCTGGGGTTGAAAAGAGATGTTCTGGCCAGGGTGCAGCTCCGCTTATCCATCCCAGAATGCTTGTGGTAAGGATTGAAATTAATAGGGCACCCTTCACTCGGAGGCTTATAAGGATTGCAGCTAGGAAAAGGCCAAATAAGAACAAAAGACCTGCTTTTGTTCCAAGTGCTGAGGCATTGAACCCGGTGAACTTAAGGACTCCGTTTTCACCGACAACAGCGGTTAGAAGACCAACGTCATTAAGGCCTATCAATGTCAAAAAAAGCCCTATTCCAGCTCCAACGGCATATTTCTGGCTTAGTGGGATTGCATGGATTATTGCGCTCCTAACTTTGGTAACGCTGAGTATTATGAAGATTATTCCCTCAACAAAAACTGCTGCAAGTGCCACTCTCCAATCGTAGCCCATTCCAAGCACGACACTGTAAGCAAAGTAGGCATTCAGTCCCATTCCCGGAGCTAAAGCAAAGGGCTTTTTGGCATAGATGCCCATTATTATTGTGGAAATTCCTGCTGCAAGTGCCGTTACCGCTACAAGTGAGTTAAAGGCTTCTTTTCCCATCGCATCGCTTAATATTGCAGGGTTTACGAATAGAATATATGCCATTGTCATGAAAGTTGTTATCCCCGCGAGTACCTCCGTTCTCATGTCCGTTTTGTATTTCTCAAACTCGAAATATTTCTCAAGAGCCTTCATATCTCTCACCCCTAATTGATACGAAAGTGATAAAACAACCAGTATATTTAAATATTTTGAACACAAAAATGTTGAACAAAAACATGGAAAGGATTTAATTGAAAGAGGTTCCATAAGATGGGGGATGGATTCATGAGGATTAGGGAAGAACAAAGAAAAAAGCTTGAAAGGGATGCCCTCGATTACCATCGAAACAACTTTCCCGGAAATGGAAAAATAGAGGTTATTCCAAAGGTTAAGGTTGAGGACTTCTATGACCTAAGCCTGGCATACACCCCGGGTGTTGCTGAGCCCTGTAAGGCTATAGCAAATGGTGAAAGCTATGAAAACTACACCTCCATACCAAACACCGTGGCTGTGGTTACAGACGGTTCTGCGGTGCTTGGTTTGGGGAACATTGGGGTTTTAGCGGGAATGCCGGTAATGGAAGGTAAATGCATTCTCTTCAAAGCCCTGGCTGGTGTGGATGCGTTCCCTATACTGGTGGACAGTAATGATGTGGATGAGATTGTGAATACAATTAAGCTGATTTCGAAGGGCTTTGGGGGCATAAACTTAGAGGACATCTCCGCTCCGAGGTGCTTTGAAATCGAAGAGAGGCTCAAGAAAGAGCTCGACATCCCGGTTTTTCACGATGACCAGCACGGCACGGCCGTCGTCACTCTCGCAGGCTTAATGAATGCACTCAAACTTGTTGGAAAGAACTTTGAGGATATAAAAGTCGCCATAAGCGGCGCTGGTGCTGCGGGGATTGCTATAGCAAAGCTTCTCCATTATGTGGGGGTTAGGGAAATAGTGATGGTCGACAGAAAGGGAGTAATCCACGAGGGAAGGGATGATTTAAATCCCTACAAGAGGGAAGTCGCAAAGTTTAACATCCACAATGTGGAGGGAAACCTTTCAAATGCTCTTGAAGGCGCTGATGTTTTTATAGGTGTAAGCGTTGGAAACATCGTCAGCGAAGAGATGGTTAGGAGGATGTCAGATGATGCAATAGTTTTTGCAATGGCGAATCCAATCCCTGAGATTATGCCTGAAAAGGCCAAAAAAGCCGGGGCAAGAATAGTCGCAACAGGGAGGAGTGATTATCAAAATCAAATCAACAACGTCTTGGGCTTCCCGGGGATTTTTAGAGGGGCTTTGGATGTTAGAGCGAGGGAAATTACTTTGAACATGAACATAGCTGCAGCTGAGGCTATAGCGAGCTGTGTAAGTGAGGAAGAACTGTCAGAAGATTACATAATCCCCACTCCGCTCCATCCTGAAGTGTATCCAAAGGAAGCAAGGGCAGTTGCGGAGCAGGCCATAAAAGATGGGGTTGCAAGGAGAAAAGTTAGTGGAGAATGGGTGGAGGAGCATACGAGGAAGCTGAGGGAATTTTACCAGCGTTACATTGCTCCAATAAACAGAGAGAGAAAAAAGCTAAACTTCCTTTAATATCTCCTCTGGTGCGTTAGCAAAAGCCACCAAATATTCAGCTTCCACTATGTGCAGCCTTCCGGGGACTATTAAAACGTGAGGCTGCTTTCCAAAGTCTTCTTTTATCATGTATCTCACATAGCCGGCTTTGAGCGTTGGGTTCAGAGAACCCGCTCTTGCAAGAACCACCACCAAGGTATCTTCGGTAAAGACTCCATCCTTTTTCTTCTCCTCCACTTGAAGGAGAATCTCCATAGCCTCGTTGGCGGTCATGTACTTCCCTTCTGCTGCTTTAATGTCAAGGAAGAGAAGCGTATGAAGACCACGTTCTTTGTTTTCTTTGATTGTGTCATAGTGGCTGGTTGGGAACCAGTTCTTTTCCGGGTAGGCAACGGTGGCGCTTTTCCCAAATTTGTAGATTTGAAGTCCGGTTATGGCAACGGCAGAGTAAATGGATGGAGCATGGATAACGTAGCTCTCCACTCCCATCTGCTTTGCCCTTATCCTTAAGTCCGCATGAGTTGTCGCTACCATTGGATCTCCCGCCGTGAGAAAGGCAACATCTTTGGTTTTCGCCTCACTGAGGACTATCTTCTCGAAGTTCAGCTCAACGTCTTCTCTGTTTAATAGTCTTATCGGTTTTCCTATCTGTCCCTCTATCTTTTTTATGTCTGTTCCAGCTAAGAGAGAGGTGTAAAATTCTGCAAACACCAAGTCGCACTTTCTCGCTATTTCCAGGCCCTTAAGGGTAATGTCCTTTTCATCGTAAAGTCCAAGTCCTATGAAATAGATAGCCATTTTCCTCACCTCTTTTTGCTAAGGAACGTAAGGCTAAAAATCTATTCCAAAAACTTTAAAATAGCTTTTCATGAACTTTTTCCGACGGTTTTGATGAAGGTTAGTGGAGGGAGCGGAGATGAAAGCGATTGTTGAGAGAGTTAGAGAGAAAACATCAATACCCGTTTATGAGAGAACCATTGAAAACGTGCTAAGTGCAATTCTTGCGAGCGGCGATCCGTGGAGGATAGTAGACCTTAGCGAAGAACCACTTCCCCTCGTGGTTGCAGTGGTTGAAGCGCTTCACGATTTGGGCTACGTGGAGTTCAAAAATGGGATAATTCTCACCCAGAAGGGGAAGGAGCTTGTGGAGAAGTATGGAATCGGAAGGAGAGAAGACTACACATGCAGGCACTGCCAAGGAAAGACGGTTGAACTTGACGCCTTTAGAGACCTCCTTGAGGAGTTTAAAGAAATAGTGAAAAACAGACCCGAGCCAAAGCACGAGTTTGATCAGGCATATGTAACGCCAGAAACAACAGTTGCAAGGGTAGCTTTGATGCATACGAGGGGAGACCTTGAAAACAAGGAGGTCTTTGTCCTTGGGGATGACGATTTAACGAGCATTGCCTTAATGCTTTCCGGTCTTCCAAAGAGAATTGCGGTTCTTGATATTGACGAGAGGCTCACAAAGTTTATTGAAAAAACTGCGGAGGAAGTGGGCTACAGTAACGTGGAGATATTTACCTTCGACCTCAGAAAGCCTTTGCCTGATTATGCCCTTAGGAAGTTCGATACTTTCATTACCGACCCACCAGAGACGGTCGATGCTGTTAGGGCTTTTATTGGGAGGGGAATTGCAACACTTAAAGGTCCAGGATGTGCGGGTTACTTTGGGATTACAAGAAGAGAGAGCTCAATCGACAAGTGGCACCAGTTAGAAAAGCTCCTCATAACGGAGTTCAACGTAGTTATAACGGACATAATAAGGAACTTTAACGAGTACGTCAACTGGGGATACGTGGAAGAAACAAGGGCGTGGAGGCTTTTACCGATAAAGACCATGCCTACATACAACTGGTACAAGAGCTATATGTTTAGGATTCAAACCATCGAGGGATCCAGAGGTTATGAAGGGGAAATCACAGTTGGTCAAGAACTATACGACGACGAGGAAAGCTCAACAACTTGATTCTTTTTCTACATTTTTGTTCCATAAGGTTTAAATTTGTTGTTTAGAAACTTTTTTCAGGTGAGGAAAATGGGCGAAAACACTGAGATCACAAAGGAAATGATTCTTGAAAAGCTTAAAGAAGTGATTGACCCCGAAATTGGAATAGATGTTGTTAATCTGGGACTTATATATGAGCTTAAGATAAACCCTGACAACACCGTTTATGTCAAGATGACCATGACAACTCCCGGATGTCCCCTTACCATGTGGCTCCTTCAGGCTGTGGAGCAAAAAATTCTCGAAATTCCTGGAGTTAAGGATGCAGAAATAGAGCTCACATTTGACCCACCTTGGACTCCGGATAGAATAAGTGAAGAGGTCAAGAAAAGGCTGGGAATTATTTGAGCAACTTGCCGAAGCCTGCCTGCAAGCTGTATAAGCATTGAGAAAATTTGACGTTTTTGTCAATTCTCTTTTGTTTTGCTTTCTGTTTTCTTCTTTGATCTCAAGCATTGCCTCTTTCTTTACTACTGTACGGTGTAACCTTTGGTTTGAAAAAGATTTTTAAACTTAGCTTTCCCTTTATTTTTGAAGCTCTTCGGAGGTGTCGGAAATGAAGGTTAGTGTTGATAAGGACACATGCATTGGATGTGGAGTTTGCGCAAGCATCTGCCCAGATGTCTTTGAGATAGACGACGATGGAAAAGCTAAGGCAATTGTGCCTGAAACCGATCTCGAATGTGCAAAAGAGGCAGCAGAGAGCTGCCCAACGGGAGCAATCACAGTCGAATGAACTTCTTTCCTTTTTTATTGACTTCTCCTTCTTTAAAATTTTAGCGTTTTGGATGTTGATGGTTTTTGAGAACCTTAACGGTCAGGGCCCCCACCAAGCATCACAGCTGAGCTCAGGGATTAGCGGGCTCCTCATCATCCCGAAAAGATGGGGATAATAGGAAAGGACTATTCAAGTGTTAAGCCAAACTTCTTTGCCTGCTCAAGGACGTATTCTCTGATCTCCCTCGCCTTTGGCAGTTCTGCCACTATTTCACCGTTTTCAATGAGCGGCTTTAGAAGGGGTTCAACTTTCGCTCCACAGACTGGGCACTTTTCAAGCTTTTTCTCCGCTGGAACTCTGTGGTAATGACCGTTCTCACATCTGTATACCTGTTTCCTACCGCTCAGCTTTCCCCTTTTAGTTATGGGCTTCCCTTCGACCTCAACGATATCGAGCGAGAAGTCTATTGGTTTTGCACTTGCTATGCTTCCCCCGACACCAAAGGCATCAGCTATGTCAGCAAGCTCTTTAATACTTTCCTCATCCAGCCCTCCGCTTAAAAATATCTTAACGTGCTCGTAACCCCTTAAGTCCAGCTCCCACCTTACCTCCTCCACTATGCGCTTAAAGTTCCCCCTTCTTGAACTTGGTGTATCGAGTCTCACTGCAGCTAGCTTTTCTCCCAAAGCTTCAGCCGCCATTAAGGCTTCGCTCTTTTCATCGCAGAAGGTATCAACGAGAGCTACTCTTGGAACTTCTTCTGGCATGATCTCATCGAAGTATTTCCATGCCTTTACTTGGTCACCAACCGTTAGGACTAATGCATGAGGCATTGTTCCTACAGGCTTTTCTCCGATCATCTCCGCTCCTAAAACACCGCTAACTCCATCGCAACCACCTATGAAGGCACTTCTATCGATCATCGGCGCTATTGCGGGGTGCATGTGCCTTATACCAAAGGAATAAACTGGTTTGAATTTTGCAGCCATTTTGATTCTAAGGGCCGCTGTTGCTATTCCACTTGCTTGGCTCAGCATCCCGAGGAGTGCGGTTTCAAAGATGCCAAATTTCTCATAGTAGCCTTCAATCTGCATTACCGGCTCGTATGGATGGAATATTGTCCCTTCCGGCATGGAATAAACGTTTACTGGATGTCCTTCCAAGAGCTTTGCAACTTCCTCCACTCCAGCTAGGACTCCCCATTTCCAGCCTTTTGGAAGAGACGTTGTTGATATATCAGCAAAAACTTTTTTGTGAATGCCTTTTTCTTCCAGTATCTTCTTAGTTCTGATAAAGTAAACATCTGTGGTTTTTCCTGCTTTTATCTCATCTTCATGTGCTATGTAAAAATCTTTCATTTTCTTCACCTCCAATACCTTTATTCTCATAAATTTTAGCTTTTTGGTGGGGCTTTAAAACTCAAACTCAACCCCATTTTCATCTCCTTCCCACAAGACGATTTTATACAGTTTAACATCCTGAGGTAAGTTTTCCTTAACTCTCTCAGCAATCCAGAGGGCGATGTTCTCGGTTGTGGGGTTTTCGAAAAGCTTGTTTAGATTTTTGTGCATCAAAGGTGCAACGGCGTTGTCTAAAATCCTTCTGAGCTCCAGAAAATCCATTATGTAACCTTCTTTTATTTCCCCTTCAATGAAAATTTCGCCTCTGAAAGTGTGTCCGTGAATCTCTTCAAGTTCTCCGTTTGTCTTTACCGCATGGGCGGCATCAAAGGTGAACTTTTCTCTAATCCTCGCTTTCATCTTTCCCACCGAAAGAGTTTTGGGTTTTGATAGTTAAAACACTTTGGTGATACCATGGGTTGCGGGATTGAGGTTCCGGCACAGAGGGTTGTGGCTGGGGGATTGATAATTTATGTTGATAAGGAGAGCTTTTTCAAGCTCTTAGAGCTTAAAGAAAATCCTATAGTGGTGACTGGCGAGCTCTCTTCATCAAGCTTTGGTCTGAAAAAGATTAAAGTCACAATCATGCCTTTTGAGGGAGCTTTGATCGTTTACAGAGGAGAAGTGGAGTTGCCCGAAAAATGTTTACTCATCAAAGCCTCGGAGATCAACATGGGTAAGTGATTATGCAATAGCAGATATATTTTTATGTGTGGAAAATAACTCACCGTAATATTTAAAATTGGCGAGAACTTATAAAGGACAGCAAGTTAGTTCTTGGGGGTGGTAGAGATGAGATTCACTGTAACCTCCGCGTTGCCTTACGCTAATGGCCCCATACATGCAGGGCATCTAGCTGGCGCATATCTTCCGGCAGACATATTCGTACGCTATCTGAGGCTAAAGGGGGAAGATGTTATTTTTATATGTGGAACGGACGAACATGGTACTCCGATAACTTTCAGGGCCTTAAAGGAAGGCAAAAGTCCAAGGGAGGTCGTAGATTATTACCACGAGCACATCAAAACGACATTTGAAAGGGCAAAGATAAGCTTTGATTATTTTGGGAGGACTGAACTTCCCGTCCATTACAGGATAAGTCAGGAGTTCTTCTTGAAAGCCCTTGAGAATGGACACCTTGTTAAAAAAGTTGAAAAGCAGGCTTATTGTGAGCACGATAAAATGTTTTTGCCGGATAGATACGTTATTGGCACCTGTCCCTACTGTGGTGCAGAGGAGCAGAGGGGTGACCAATGTGAAGTGTGCGGTCACCCCCTTACCCCGGAGAAGCTCATAAACCCAAGGTGCAACATATGTGGAAATCCAATCACATTCAAGGATTCTGCCCATTACTACATAAAAATGCAGAATTTCCAGGAGAAGCTTAAAGGGTGGGTTCTAAGTCAGAAACACTGGAAGCCGAACGTCATAAATACAGTTTTGGGATGGATAAACGAGGGACTGGAAGAGAGGGCAATAACAAGAGACCTTAACTGGGGAATTCCCGTACCTCTTGAAGACGAAGACGTCAAAGGGAAAGTCCTTTACGTTTGGTTTGAGGCGCCGATAGGTTATATCTCAATAACCGTTGAGTACTTTAAGAGGCTTGGAAAAGAAGAGGAATGGAAGAAATACTGGCTTAACATAGATGGCGAGACAAGAATAGTTCACTTCATCGGAAAGGATAACGTTCCATTCCACGCCATATTCTGGCCGGCGTTCTTAATGGCCTATGGCAAGTATAAAGATGAAAAAGGCGAGTTTGACTGGCTTCTGCCCTATGACATTCCCGCAAACGAGTACTTAAACTTAGAGGGCAGGAAGTTCTCAACGAGCAGGAACTGGGCTATATGGGTACATGAGTTTCTCGATGTATTTCCCGCGGACTACTTGAGGTATTACCTAACCGCCATAATGCCAGAAACGAGGGATAGCGATTTCAGCTTTGATGATTTCAAGAAGAAAATTAACGAAGAGCTCGTGAACAATCTTGGAAACTTCGTGCACAGGGCACTAACTTTTGTTAACAGGTATTTTGATGGAAAGGTTCCAGAACTCGGGGAACTTGATGACCTTGACAGGAAGGCATTTGAGGAGATAGAAAAAACATTCGTAGAGGTTGGTGAGTTGATATCAAACTACCAGTTCAAGGAGGCTCTTAAGAGGGTAATGGCACTTGCAATATTTGGCAACCAGTACTTTGACTATCAGAAACCGTGGAAGACGGCTAAAACCGATAGAATTAGGACCGGAACAACGGTAAATGTGTCCCTCCAGATAGTTAAGGCATTGGGTATACTCCTTGAACCCTTCCTTCCGGACGCAAGTGAAGAGATATGGCACCTCTTAAACCTCGAAGAAGTCAAGAAGTGGAAGTTTGAGCCCCTTAAACCGGGACACAGGGTCAGAAAAGCAGAGATCCTCTTTAGAAAGGTCAGCGATGAAGACATTATAGCTTACATAGTGAAGTACATAGGCAGGGGCAATCCAGAAAGTGCCAGAATTTTGCTTGATAAGTATTACAGGATGGATGACGTTGTTAAGGTAGCAAAAGAAAGACTTGGAGATGAAGCAGAGGTAATTTTGAGGGGAATTTATGGAGAGAAAGCAATGGGATCAAAAGAAAAGCAGAAGGAGGAGAGGGAGATGGGTTATGTGAAGTTTGATGAATTTGCCAAGCTCGACATAAGAATCGGGAAGATAATCAGCGTTGAGAATCATCCGAATGCTGACAAGCTCTACGTTGTCAAGGTTGATCTGGGAGACGAGGTTAGGCAACTTGTGGCAGGTTTGAAGGCATACTACAAAAAGGAGGAGCTCCTCAACAAGTACGTTGCAGTTATCACGAATTTGGAGCCAAAGAAGCTTAGGGGAATTGAGAGCCAGGGAATGCTTTTGGCAGCGGATGATGGAGAAACCGTTGCCCTATTAACACCAGAAAAAGAGGTAAAGTTAGGAGCGAAGGTTCGTTAAGGTTTCAGTTCTACCCAGTTTTCTTTCCTCCCTTTGATTATTCTAACGAGACCTTGTCTTTCGAGGCGCTTGAACATTCTCCATGCCGTGGTCTTTGGTATCCCCAAGGCGGTTCTCACCTCTGCCTGGCTGGCTCTTCCTCCCTTCTCTAATATGTAGAGTAAAGCCCTCTTTTCGTCTTCATTTAGGTTAAACCTCTCGAGTTTTTTCAAAAACTCTTCCCTGTCTATGTGAAGCTCTTCCTTTGGAGTTTCTTTTTTTCTCCTTTTTATTGCCACAAAGCCGGAAATGGCTGTTATCAAGACCGCTAAAAATGCCAAAACTGGAAAGTAAAAGTCCTTCCTGCCCTCTTCAGCTGCAAATTCAAGGGTATAGGAGATACTCTGGTTTCCCGGGGGCATCGTGATTACATTGGAGGCTATTTTAAGGGGAAGTTCGGATAAATCGACCACAACGGCATTTTCAGGAAGGATGACGTCAAAGGGATATTCCATTGAGACGTTAATAGTCCACACCAAGCCTTCTTTATACGTCAGATCTGGAGTGTAGTAGGACACATCCACGACTTGAGCATTTTCCACATAAATGATGAGCGATTCATTGTAGACTTCAAAATTAAGAGGATTGCCGTTTTCATCAACGACCTCCACACCCTCGTAGTTTTTCCCTAAAAGCGGTAGGCCGATTTGGGAGGTGTATTCATCTGGAATCAGCTGGTAGTGAACTTTAACGTAACCATCCGTGTAGATTGTTAACTCTACCTCTGAAACCGTAAACTGGGCACCGACAACGGGCAGGAGAATGAGAATGCTTATTAGAGCAAAGGCACGTTTCACTTCTGCACCCCCCTAAGAGTTGGCCTTTATAAATTCCTCCACCTCTGCGAGAAGCTTTTCAGCCCTCTGGATATGGACGACGGCATTGCTGATATCGTTGCGTTTTAATGAAATAATCGCTACAGAAAGCTCATTGACGGCTCCTTTGAGCTGCGCCTCAGCTCTTGCTGTATTTATTCCTTTCTTCTTTAAAATTGCAATTGCGGTTGTATCCTTTTTTATCCTCTCTCTCAGCTCTTCTAGGGTTTCTTTTATGTTCATGCTCTCTCTTCTAACTCTTTCTATCATTCCAAGGAACTTCTGTATTTGGTGGGAATTCTCTCTGATTATCCCTAATGCCTCAATCCATTTTCCTTCTTTTGCTAAGCTTTCGACCTTTATGTAGATGTTTTTTATCCTCTCTATGCTCTGCTCGGCCTCTTCCACGTTCATACCTCTTGTTTTTGCGTTTTTTACCATTACCTCAGCAACTGCAATACTCTGGTTGGTCTTTACCAAGAAAGAATTAACGATCCTTTCAGCATTCCTCGAAGCGAGTTCTCTGAGCACTTTTTCTAGTTCTCTATTGAGTTCGGCCCTTTTCATTCTGGCAATTTCCATGTTTCTTTTCGCATCTTCTATCTTCTTTGCTTTTAAAGCTTCGAAGACAGTTCTATAAGCATCTTTGGTCTCCTTGTAAGCTTTTATCAGCTTGTCCGTGTTAACTCCTTCCTTTTCAGCCACTTTTATTACCTTTTCTACGTAGGAGAAATACGCAATGACCCTTTCAGCTTCCTCATTCAACTGCTCTCTCAACATTTCTGTACTTTCTGTTTCTTTCAATTCCCTGAGAACTTCTCTATAGTATTTCATAGCCAATAGGGCATCCTGGATTGCATTTTGATACTCTCCATTCTGATATTCCAGAGAAGCTTTTTCTTTGAGGTTTTCGGCTTTTTTATAGTTCTCTAAGGTATTCTGGGGCAGTTCGTTCTTTATGGGTCTTATCCTTGATTCTACAAATTCGCCGAGTTTGGTTAGCTGTGCTATTAGCTCTCCTGCCATACTCTCGTTGCTCTGCTCCTCCAGATATTGGCCGTTGCTTTGGTTTTGGGCAATGCTAATAGGGATTAGTCCGCCTATTAAAACAAGGATAACCCCAAGGGCACTAAACTTCATCACTCTCACCATCGTTAATATGATCTTGACCTAAAACGAAGGTTTCGAGTGTTCCAAAGCTCTTTTTAATTATGGGGGAGATGAAATCGACGGGATAACCAATCATGAAAAAAGTTCGCAAAATCACTTTAAATCTCTTTTTCCCCTAAAAAAGTTAATAACAAAGACTCAAGGAACCGGATAGCCAAGTCCTTTGAGGATCATTCTGAGGGCTAAAAATGCCATCACAACAGCAAAAGCTTTTGTTAGATTGCTTGCCTTGGTTCTTTTCGCTATCTTTGCTCCTAACTGAGCCCCAACTATCAATCCCGGCACAAGTAGTATTAGCCACTCAACCTCAACGTTCCCGAGCATATAGTGTTTAAAAGCCCCACTTGTGGCGGTAAATACTATGGCAAAGCTTGAAGTTGCCACGGCATAGTGTATCGGCAGTCCCATGTAAGTTAGGAACGGAACGTTTATCGCTCCTCCCCCTATTCCAAGTAGCCCGCTTGCTATTCCTGCTATGAATCCTCCAATAGGCACTATTTTATAATCCAGCTTTATCTGGCTCAAATCTACTTCATGTGGCTCTTTGCTCTTTTTGCGGTAAAGCCTTATTGCCACAAGGAATAGGACCACACCAAAAATGACCTTTAACTGGCTTGCGCTTATATAACTCGTCATCCATGCCCCTATGTATGCCCCTATCACTGCAGTGCTTGCCAAAAGGAGACCTGCTTTGTAGTGTATTCTTCTCTGTCTGTGGTAGGCTATGGCAGAGCTTAGGGAAGTGAAAACAACGGCAGCACTTGAGGTTCCAACTGCGTGATGGATTTCCACTCCTAAGAGGTTTAGAGTTGGTACGATCAAAAACCCTCCCCCTAAGCCGAAGAGAGCTGCCAATATGCCTATGAAAACTCCAACACCAAAATATCCAACATATTTAAGCAAAGAATCACCTCCGTTATTCGAGTTCAAACACGAGGGCTTCTATTAGCTTTATCAGGGCTTTGAGATCATCTAAGTGGAGCGTTTCTGTTTCGCTGTGGAGGTATTTTATGGGGACGCTTAAAGCTAAAGTCTGGCTTTTGGCTTCAAAAACCGATGCGTCAGTTCCTCCCCCGGTAACTCCGATCTGTATTGGAATGTTGTTCTTTTTTGCTATTTCAAGGGCTTTCCTTGACAGAGATGGGGTGTATATTGCAGAATTATCCACGGCCCTTATTACAGCACCTTTTCCAAGTTTCACGTCCCCTGTAAGGAAGGAGCAGCATGCAAACGAATCCACCGCTACAGCATACTTTGGAGAATAGCTGCTCGCCAGAAACTTGGCTCCCTTGAGCCCTATCTCTTCTTGAACCGTAAAGGCAAAGATGTATTTTCCGTCCAGATCATGGTCAACAAGGTCTTTTATGGCTTCAACCAGAGCAACAACACCAAACCTGTCGTCTAAGGAGCGTGTAGCTATGTATTTGTTGTTTAAGATGCTGAAGTGCTTTTTAAATACTGCAAAGTCCAAAACCTTTACTCCCATTTCTTCGGCTTCTTCCTTTGATTCCGCTCCAATGTCTATTTCGAGGCTGTGCCAAGGAATGGTGTCGAACTTCCTTTCAAGGTTGAGGTGTACTGGTGTTACACCTATAACCCCGTCCAGCTCCCCCTTCTCGGTTATTACCGTTACATGCCTTCCCAGAAGAAGCCTATCATCTATTCCTCCAATTTTTCTGAACTTTAGCTTTCCATCATTGGTTATTCCTGTTATCAGGAGTCCAATTTCGTCCATGTGTGCCATGAAAATGGCCTTTTCTTCCCCTTCTCCAAGCTCTACAATAAGGTTTCCAATTGTATCAACCTTGTAGTCAGCGTAATCCTTTATCCATTCGATAACCTTCTCCCTTATCCTGCCCTCATATCCCGAAATGCCGGGAAGTTGAGTTATCTCTTTAAGCTCTTCCACAATCATTTCCTTCACCGAAAAATAAATGGAGGTAAACTACTTAAAGTTTTTTAATAGCGTTAAGATTTGCGTTTTAATGATTAAAGAGTCCTGATAATATCTGTGTGTAAAATACAAAAGTACAAAAAATGATTATGGCAGTTTCCGGTACTCATACAAGAGCAGCAACATCCTTTTGTTTAACTGTGGTTGTTAAATGGAGAATTGGTAAAAAACATAGGCATCTTCTCTTATTTGACCTTCCTTTTTCACAATTCTGTTAATTCCTCGTATTGTCGTTCAGAGTTAATGTTGAAAATTATTAAAAACAAATATGACAAATCAAATATGGGGGAGTGCATAGTGAAGTTGTCTAAGGCGGGATTGATAATGATTATTCTGATTGTAGTTGGAACATTTCCTGAAGGATACTCACAAACTGAGAATAAAGCTAGTATTATAGTTGAAGTCAACCCAAATCTTGAACTGTTTGCAGTAGTTTACATTTTAGCCTTTAATGGGAGTGATCCGTTTATAATAGCACCCGAAGATTACATTAACGATGTCTTGACATACTTTGCCCCTTACAAAGAGCATGAGGCGGTCGAATACATTAGGAAAATTCTTGATAAGTCTTACCCGTATTACCACCGTGATAGTGTGATAATGGATCTAAGCACTAGACTAGTGGCTTTAGATTACCTGCCAAATGAGACTAATCTCGGCGATTTAAAGCCCCTGGCAGAGTTTGCCAAAGAGAGCAACTTCATGGAGTTTTACAAAGCTCACGAGAAAGAATACGCTGAATACACCTCAAGCATAAAGCCTTACTTACTGGGCGTCCCAAAGCTGCACAGGGAATTCTTTGGATATGCTGCTAAAGAATACCGAGTCGAATACTCGTACTCATTGAGAATACGTGCTCATGCAGAATTCCAAGGAGGGACAGTCTACTGCATAGACTACATCTACCCATCCAAATATGAAGAAGAAAAGATTCAGGACGTTGTTGCAATATTCCATGAGTTTACACATCCTTTTGTTAATAATTTTCTGGGGAAAACCTACAAGCTTTTCGAGAACAAAAGTTATTACCTGGATGAAATCAAAAACCAACTACCCATGACTACAATGTATGATTCAGCGCATTTTGGATCATTCATTCAGTATCTTAACGAGGTTTTAACAGAAAGCCTCGCAGAGTACTTCGCCTTAGAGAGTGGTGTTCCCCAAGAGTCAGTTAAGTATAGAACACTTAAACTCTCCTCTGGGTTGTATCCTCTCGAAGATTTTTTGAAAGAATATAAGTATTTTGAAAAAATCAGGAAAGATAATGAAACTCTGCTTGATTACGCTCCCACTATGGCCGAACACATGGGGGAGTGGGCAACTCCAGAGAACATCAGTAGATACTTTAATAAGAGAGCTCCTGTCATGGGACTCCCACTTATAAACAGAGGCACATACCTTGGCAAGATTGTAATTGTTTACGGTACCCAAAACCCCGATAAAAGTGGTGTGGAGTACGATAAAAAAACTGCGGAGGAGTTGAGGGAGTTTCTTGAGAACTCATTTATCATAGGCTACAGCAACGCCCCCAAAATAATTGTCAAAGAGGATGTTAATTTGACAGATGAAGACCTAAGGGGGAATTTAATTCTTATTGGCGGTCCTGTAGCGAATGAAATTACGAGGAAGCTAAATGACCAACTTCCAGTAGCTTTTGTGCATTATGAGGATGGTTGGAGTTTAAAGCGGAATCCGAGTGCTGTTGAGGATTTCGGTGCGTTTCTGCTAACACCTGATAACCTCATAGAACTCCCATTGAACAGCACGATTCCCTATGATGAGTCCATGGGTGTGCTGCAGACTATTAGGAATCCCTGGAATGAGAAAAACTACATTATGGTGCTTGCTGGTTTAACACGATATGGAACAAAAAATATTTCAAAGAACTTAAACTTTATAGTTAGTTATAAAATCTTTGGAGGAAACTACACAGAATTAGGATTTTACAAGCAATATAAAGGGTGAAAGCCATGCACCTCTCTTATTTTACAAACATCATCCCACTAACCGGAAATGAATATCTCTTGCTGAAGCCTGGTTCAAAACCCTTGACAGTGGATGGAGAAGTTGTTGAAACGATTAAAACTCCAAGCTGTGCTCCAAAAGAAGTTATAAACGCTCTGATAAAAGAAGGATTTATTACAAACTTAAAGCCGGAAGAAGAAGTTGCATTATTTTACAGTTTTTTAGAACAAAACGAATCCCAAATAAAAGGTAAATATAGCATTGCAATAACATACAACTGCAACTATTCTGCGGCTAGTAATGTTACTAATGATCCTACCAGTATCTGCCAATTTTCACTAAACTTTAAAAACCCCTAGGGAATTATTTATAAAGGGTTTTTAAACCCAGTGGAGGTGTAGGCCTTGGTTGATATGAGCAATGTTGAACTTAGGATAGAAAACATAGTAGCCTCTGTGGATCTTTTTGCTTCTCTTGATCTTGAAAAAGTGATAGAAATCTGCCCGCACTCAAAGTATAACCCGGAGGAGTTCCCAGGGATAATATGTCGCCTCGATGAGCCAAAAGTTGCCCTTCTTGTGTTTAGCTCCGGTAAGCTTGTGGTAACTGGGGCAAAGAGTGTTGAAGACATTCAGGCAGCGGTTTCAAAGCTTGTTGAAATGCTCTCGAGAATCGGGACCAAGTTCACCAGAGCGCCGGAGATAGATATCCAAAATATGGTGTTTAGTGGAGATCTTAAGATGGAGTTTAATCTCGATGCCGTCGCTCTTGTGTTGCCGAATTGCGAGTATGAACCTGAGCAGTTCCCCGGTGTTATCTATCGTGTTAAAGACCCTAAGGCGGTTATACTTCTCTTCAGCTCTGGGAAAATCGTGTGCAGTGGGGCAAAGAGTGAACACGATGCCTGGGAAGCCGTTAAAAAGCTCCTCCATGAGCTTGAAAAATACGGCCTCATTGAAGAGGAGGCTTAATTTCTTTTAACTTTTCTGGGGGAGCTTCATGGAGATTCTCTATTCCGAGGTCTTTAAAGAGCACAAACCTCTAAGATATCACCCTGAAAATCCGGAAAGGCTTGAACTTGCTATAGAAGGGCTTAGGAACTCTGGTTTGTGGATGAACATAAGGGAGCCTCCAGAGGCGAAAGTAGAGAAGCTTTTAAGGGTTCACTCTGAGAAATACGTTGAAATGATAAGGGAGCTCTCAAAAACGGGCTTCTCTTTTGTTGACCCCGACACCTATGTATCTCAAGCCACTTGGAAAGCTGCCCTTAAGGCCTTTGGAGCAGCTGTTGAGGCGGCAAGGCTTGCACTTAAAAAGAAAGACATTTATCTGGCTTTGGTTCGACCACCGGGTCATCATGCCGGTAAAAATGGAAGGGCATTTAAAGCTCCCACACTCGGCTTCTGCATCTTTAACAACTCCGCTGGAGCTGCTCTTGAGATTAAAGATGCTCTCGGGGATGCAGTGGTGATAGATTTTGACGTTCATCATGGCAACGGTACGCAAGAGATATTCTGGGATGATAATGAGGTTGTGCATATAGACATCCACGAGAAGGCCATCTATCCGGGAAGCGGAGAGATTTACGATGTCGGGGGAAAAGGGGCAGAGGGGAGCAAAGTAAACATCCCAATGCCTCATTATTCAAAGGATGACGACTACATCTTAGCATGGAGAGAAATAGTTCTTCCAATTCTGGAAGAGATAGCGCCAAGGGTTATCGTGGTCTCAGCAGGCTTTGATGCTTTTAAAGACGATGGCCTCGCTACAGTGGAGTTAACTGAGAAGTTTTATCAATTTGCCGGAGCTTCCCTTTCAAAGTTTAGCTTGGCCGTTGTTTTAGAAGGGGGCTATAGTGTGGGACTAAAGAGAGGGTTACCTGCATTTATTCGGGGATACATTTCGGGAAAAGCACACAGAGAAGGGATTTACCCGAGTTATGAAGCGGTAAAAGTTGTTGAAGCTGCTAAAGAAATATATGGGAAATGGTGGGAAATTGGATAAAAGAGGTCTTAGAGCCCCAAAATTTCTTTTGCAGCCTTTATTCCAAGGTCAAAGGCTTTCATGTTCATTTCCACGGCTTTTGGAGGGACGCTTAGCTTTATGACTTCTCTGACGTGCTCGGCATCGAGCGGGAACTCCGGAATCTGTGTTAAAGCTCCAATTAGAACTGTGTTTGTTGTGACAACGTGACCTGCTTGTTCGGCAAGCTCTTCAGCATTAAAGCCAATCCATTTCGCCTTGAAGTCCTCTTCGAAGACTTTTCTTATCTCTTCCAAGCTTGGATACTTTGCCATTCCCATTGAAACCTGCACTGGAACTATTGGCTTTGTGTTAACAACTACCACTCCACCCTCCTTGAGGTAGTTGATGTATCTTAAGGCCTCTACGGGCTCGAAGGAAAGCATAACATCCGCTTTTCCCTCTGGCACCATTGAGCCGTAAACGTCCTCTCCAAAGCGTACGTAACTTATGACGGAACCAAAGCGCTGGCTCATTCCGTGGACTTCTCCTATCCTCACCTTGTATCCCGCTCTCAAGGCAGCCCAGCCAAGAACGTTTGCGGCCGTTAAAACTCCCTGACCGCCTACCCCGGTGATGACTATGTTATACTCCCTCATTGTGATCCCTCCTTTACGGGTTCAAAGGCCCCAAATGGACACACCTGGGCACAACCTCCGCATCCCCAGCACATTGTTGGCTCAACTCTTGCCTGCCTCTTCTCCTCGTCCCAGTAAATCGCTGGACAGCCATAGGCGTTTATACATACCCTACATCCTGTGCACTTCTCCTCATTGACTTGGTAGATTGGCCATTTCATTCCCCTTCTTCTCATTTGTCCCACTTTGTAGAGGGCACACACTTGTCTCGATACCACAACGCTAACTCCTTCAACCTCTAAGGCCTTCTTTATGGTCTCATAGGTTGTCTTTATGTCATATGGGTCAACTACTGCCACAAAATCAGCTCCCATGGCTTTTGCAACGTCCTCTATGGGTATTCTCTTGCCCATACCATGCGGGGTCTGTCCGGTGCTTGGATTTGGCTGATCGCCGGTCATTGCAGTGACGAGGTTATCCAAAACCACTATGAGAACGTTTGAGCGGTTGTAGATTGCGTTTGCCAAAGCTGGCAAACCAGTGTGGTAGAATGTTGAGTCACCAATTGTGGCAACTATCACTTGCTTCTCGGGGTTTCTCTGTTCTTCACTTAGACTTCCGTTCTGGGCTATGCTCAACCCATGGGCAATTCCGATTGAAGCTCCCATAGCCACGGTTGTATCAACGGTTTGAAGCGGCGGAAGCAATCCAAGGGTGTAGCAGCCTATGTCACTTGGATAGATCGCCCTTGCCCTTGTGGCCTTCTTTATGGCGTAGAAGCTGTTTCTGTGTGGACACGCTGGACACAGTGAAGGAGGTCTTGGGGGTAAGAGGGGCTTAACCTTTTCGTACTTTGCGTCAAGCTCTTCAAAGTTTATTGGCGTCTCAAGCCCAAGGAACTTTGCTATGGCAGTTACAGCCCTCCTTGTCGTCATCTCGTAAACTCTGGGCACGAGGTCTTTTCCATGAATTGGGATTGTGAAGCCTCTGTCATAGGCCCACGTTTTTACCTGCTCCTCAACCACCGGCTCAAGCTCCTCAACGATGAGAACCATCTCAAGTCCCTGGAAGAACTTCTCTAACAATCCATAGGGAACTGGGAACGGTGTTCCAAGCTTGAGGATCTTCACATCGTCAACGCCAAGCCAGGCGAGAGCTTCTTTAACATAGGCGTAGCTTAAGCCAGGAGCGATTATACCAACCTTGGCGTTCTCGTCGCCTTCTATCCAGTTGAATGGACAGTTGTTGAGTTCCTCTCTTATTTTTTCAATTTTCTCAAGGATTACCGGGTGGAACTTTCTTGCGTTAGCTGGGACATCGACAAACCTGTTTGGGTCTTTTTTAAACTTGCCAAACTTTCTCTTTCCCTGCTTTATCTCCTCTGGCAGTTCCCCTAATACTACATCCCCTCTTGCGTGTGAAGTCCTCGTCGTTGTCCTTAAAATCACAAAGTGCTTAAACTTCTCGCTGAGCTCGAAAGCGTATTTTGTCATTTCCTTTGCCTCTTGGGGATCGCTCGGCTCGAGAACCGGAACGTTTGCAAACTTTGCGTAAATCCTTGTGTCTTGCTCATTCTGTGAAGACCACATGCTTGGGTCGTCTGCCACCATTATGACGAATCCACCCTCAACACCCATTCCAACTGCACTCAGGAAGGTATCGGCAGCAACGTTTAAACCAACGTGCTTCATTGCCGTCATTGCCCTGAGGCCACTCCAAGCTGCGGCTAAAGCGGTCTCAAAGGCAACTTTTTCGTTTGTGGAGTACTCCATGTAGACTCCAGCTTTTTTGCTTACAACGGCCATTGTATCGGTGAGCTCCGAGCTTGGAGTTCCAGGATAAGCGGCATAAACCGCTATGTTTGCCTCAAGTGCTCCTCTGGCTATTGCTTGATTCCCTAAAAGCAAAACCCTTTCCCCGGGTTTGTCCCATAAAACAATATCGCTAACTTTAGCCATCCACACCACCTCATTCTTTAACAACACCCTTTGACTTGGCGAACTCAGCCAGAGCATAAGCGGCTACCCCAACGTCTTCGGGCCTTTCATAAGTTGGAATGCCTTCTCTTTCAAGAAGTTCCTTGGCTTTCTCGCTAACGTGTCCGGCCATGAACAATGCCAAAACCGGTTTTCCATTATTGACTTCCTTAACGGCTTTTATGACCCCTTCCGCGTGCTCCGTCGGAGTCATCCCCGCAAAAGTTGGCACAACACAAATAGCGATGAGCATATCAACGTTTTCATCCTCTAAGAGGAGCTTTGCTGTCTTGTAGTACTCCTCCCCCCTTGCTGAGGCTATCATATCAACTGGGTTCTTAACTGCCGCCATTGGAGGCAAGAATGATCGGAGCTTTTGCATTGTTTCCTCTTCCAAGTTGGCTAACTTTAGTCCCCTCTTGTCTATCTCGTCTGCCGTTAAAACCCCGGGACCACCTGCGTTGGTCATTATTGCGACTCTCTTTCCTTTTGGCAGTGGTTGGGTAAAAGCCCTTGCCATACTCAACATTTCATCTATGGTGTTTGCAACTAAAATTCCGCTTTGCTTGAATGCGGCTTCATAAATGGCGTAACTTCCGGCCAAAGAACCCGTATGGGATGAAGCAGCCCTTGCGCCGCTTTCGCTCTTTCCGGCTTTTAAGGCTATTATTGGCTTCTTCTTGCTGACTCTTTTCGCAACTTCCATGAATCTCCTTCCGTCTTTTATACCCTCTATATAAAGGGCGATGGCTTTGCTGTTTTCATCCTCGGCCAAATACTCCATAAGGTCTGCAAAGTCCACGTCACTCATATTTCCGACGCTTATGAACTTAGAAAATCCAATGTCCTCTTTGATAGTCTTGTAAACTATTCCAGCTCCTAAGGCTCCGCTTTGGGATACGAAGGCAACACTGCCTTTCTTGGCGTTCATTATAAACGTTGCATTGAGATTGCTGTGGGTGTCCATTACTCCTACACAGTTAGGCCCTATAATCCTCATTCCATATTTATGGGCTATTTCAACGAGTTCTCTCTCTTCTTTCTTTCCCTCTTCACCCATTTCGCCGAATCCCGCTGTTATTATTATGACACCTTTCACGCCTTTTTCTCCGCAATCGATGAGTGATTGTTTGACGAATCCTTTGGGTACAACTATGACAGCTAGGTCAACCTCGTCTGGAATATCCTTGACGTTCTTGTATGCTTTAATCCCTTGAACGACTTCGTCTTTTACATTTACTGGATACACCTTTCCTTTGTACTCTTTTAGGTTCTTGAAGACCTCATAACCGAGTTTCAGAGGATCATTGGATGCCCCCAGCACCGCAACGCTCCTTGGGGTGAAGAAATAATCGAGCATTTTTACAATCACCGAGTTTCATATCGGTAAAAGTCTATATAAGCTTTCCGAGAAAGCGCAGTTAGGCAATCTTGGCCATAAAAAAGCACAAATTGGTCTTTGATGAGCATAAAACGACACGGATGAATTATCACTCGGAGTAATATGTTCTCAAAAGGCAAAGCCTCAGCTAACCCTCTTGTCATCACTCATCAGAGTGGCTAACGCTCGTCATCGGCTAACACTTTTTAAAGAAGAGGGAGTTAAAAGGTTTGGGATGATGTGCGTTTACCGGTCTGAGTGGTGATGAGATCGGCACTGTCTGACCTTTATTCTCTTTTTTCAAGGAGTTCATGCTCAACTAAAGCCACTATATCATTGTGAATGTCCTCGACTGGGGCCAGGGCGTTTATAATCCTTATCTCCTCAAACTTCTCGGCAAGCTTCAAGTAGTTTTCTCTCACCTTTTTTTGTAGCTCTACAATTTTATCAAACTCTGACCTGATGCTCCTTCCGTTTATGCGTTTTATGCTCTCCTTAACTGGCAAGTCGAGGAGGATTACGAGGTCAGCCCTTGGGGCGAAGGCATTTAGGTTGATGAGCCACTCCAGATCAAGCCCCCTTGCCCACTGGTAAGCCAGGGAGGAGTAGAAATACCTGTCTGAAATAACCACCTTTCCAGCTTTTAGAGAAGGCTCTATGAGCTTTTTAACGTGCTCTGCTCTGTCCGCGGCAAAAAGCAATGCCTCCGCTTCTTTGCTTATCCGTGCACCATCGATTATTCCCTCTTTTCCTCCCGTCAGTACGAGTCTCCTTATTAGCTTTCCAAAAGCGGTATCTGTAGGTTCTTTGGTGAGAACGACTTCGTATCCCTTGTTTTCAAACCACTTCGCAAGCATTTTAGCCTGGGTTGATTTTCCTGCCCCGTCGATTCCTTCTAAGACGATGAACATGCCCATAAATACACCTCCAGAGTTGTGACTTACTTGATTTTTTGCTTTTTGTATTTCTTCTTGGAGTTGGAATTCAGAGGGCTTTCTTCATATGATTTAAGAGCTCCCACATGCTTCCAAACTCTTTTTCTTCCTCTCCTTTGTGGAATTCCACATATCCATTTGGTTTGAAGCGGAGTCCAAAGGTGTAATCTCCTTTTTTGAGCTTTTGAAGGTAAACCTCCTTGGGTTTTGGAGGTAGGTAGCTGGTCATCATATCGTTGAGAAGCTCCACTTCAAACCCGAAGTGTTCATTTAATCTGGGAAAGAAGAGCACTGCTGGAGTATTCATGCAATCCACCAGTGCAGTCCCCTCTATCTTGAAGTTATAGTGCCTGAAGATATCCTGCAGAAAGTCATCCAGGGCGTTGGGATAGTAAACAGTCGCTCCTATATCGTTGGGATGTGCCTCTATAAACTTCTTGCTCTCCAGTATGGCCTCTATTTCATCGGGATCAAAGCCGCTAATCTCTACCCTTACCCCGTTGTGGTAGTAAACATATACCAGAGGAAGGCCCCTCTTATGGGCAAAGTCTTTGAGTGCTATCAGAGGAATAAGTCTAACATCCATGGTCGCTGCCCCGGTGCTTACGATTCCCACGACGAGTGCTCTCTTTCCATACCTTGAAATTGCCCTTCCGTCTCGTCCTACCACTATAGTCCCCTGTCCTGCGGTTCCTATTGCTCTACCAAGCAGAGCGAGCTCCTCTGGGTTGAATTCCTCGGATTTATAAATCTCCATCATAATCACCTCAATCGGGAAGTATTATACTTTCTTTTCCAATTCTTGACTCGGTCCAGATTTTTACATTTGCGCCAATTTTTGTGAACTCCTCAATCACGGAGTTATCTCCGATAACGCTACCGCTTTCAATAATTACACCCTTTCCGATGTAAACGTTCTCTCCAATTATCGCTTCGTAGATCTCTGCTCCTTCCTCGATAGTCACATTAGAGAATATTACCGAACGTTCTATTTTAACGTTTCTGCCTATTTTAACGTTATCTCCAAGTACGGCAAATCCCCTTATGCTGGGATTTCTGATTTGGCATCTCCTCCCGCTGTAAAGGGAGCCTCCATATTCCAGATTTCCTTTTAGGGATTCCGTTCTTAACTGTGGAAGCTGTAATCTTCCCAAGAACACATCTTCAGTTGCCTGAAGGTAGCTTGATGGCCTCCCCACATCGTTCCAGTATTCTTTAAACGGAAAACCATAAAGGGGCAAATTCTCTTCGAGCATTTTGGGAAACAGATTGAGTGAGAAATCAAAGTTTTCCCCTTTGGGCACTAAGTCAAAGGCTTCTGGCTCGAACACGTAGATGCCTGCGTTTACAAGGTTGCTAAACGCCTCTTCCGGCTTTGGTTTTTCCTTGAACCTTATTATCCTGTTCTCTGAATCTACAATCGCTATTCCATACTGGGTTGGATCTTCAACCTGAGAGAGGGCTATTGTTGCGAGGGCTTTCTTTTTCCTGTGGTACTCGTAGAGGGCTTTAATGTCCAAATTCGTGAGAACATCGCTTGAGGCAACTATAAACGTGTCCTCTATTTTGTCCACAACCTTTTTTGTTGCTCCTGCAGTTCCTAGCTTTATGTTCTCTCCATTTGAATAGTGAATCTCAACCCCAAAATCACTTCCGTCTCCAAAATACTCCATGATTCTCTCTTTTAGGTATCCAACGAGTACGAATATCTCTTCCACTCCAGCGTTTATTAGGGCTTTGACTATGTACTCCATCATGGGTTTGTTGAAAAATGGTATCATCGGTTTGGGGCGGTAGACGGTTAGAGGAAGCAATCTTGTGCCTTTTCCGCCCGCTAGAACTACTGCCTGCATACAACTGCCACCATAAAGTTTAGGGATTTCCCAGTTAATATAATTTATGGTGGTTTTATTGGAAATCTTTTTAATTTGTCATAATGACAATTTTTACGGTGATGTAAATGGAGCCTTTGGAATACCTCCAAAATAGACTTGATCCGGAACAGTTTGAGAAAATTAGGGTAATTGACAATCCTGAGCTCCATGAATTTTTGGCAAAGTACATTGATCTTTTGAATCCTGCAAAAGTTTTTGTTTGCACAGACTCGAAGGAAGACGAGGACTATGTAAGGAGAAAGGCCATTGAATACGGAGAAGAGAAGCCCCTCGCAATGAGCGGACATACCGTCCACTACGACGGCTATTATGATCAAGCTAGAGACAAGGCTAGGACTAAAATCTTGGTTCCTAAGGGGGTGGAGATTCCGTTCATAAACACTATGGACAGGGAAGAAGGGCTTAAGGAGATTCATGAAATCATGAGAGATATTGCAAAAGGTAAGGAGCTGTTTGTGTGTTTCTTTGTTCTCGGCCCTAAGAACTCAATCTTCACTATTCCAGCGGTTCAGCTCACCGATTCCGCTTATGTTGCCCACAGTGAGTTTATCCTTTACAGAAAAGGTTATGAGGAGTTTAAACGTCTTGGAAGAGATGCAAAGTTTTTGAAGTTTGTCCATTCCGCGGGGGAACTTGATGAAAGAAAGACCAGCAAGAACATAGATAGGAGAAGGGTTTACATTGACCTTGAAGGGGAGACCGTTTATTCGGCAAACACGCAGTACGGTGGCAATGCAATAGGGCTCAAAAAGCTCGCCTTCAGGCTTACGATTAGGAGAGCTGTTCAAGAAGGCTGGTTGAGTGAGCACATGTTTCTTATGCGCGTGAACGGACCTAATGGGAGAAAAACCTATTTCACGGGGGCCTATCCATCTATGTGCGGCAAAACCTCAACAGCAATGCTTCCATGGGAAAACATCGTGGGGGATGACCTCACGTTCATAGTTGACATGAAAGGTGAAGCCAGAGGGGCTAACGTCGAGAAGGGTGTCTTTGGAATAATCCAGGGGGTCAACCACGAGGATGACCCAATAATATGGCAGGTTCTTCACTCACCGAATGAGATAATCTTCTCGAACGTTCTCGTTAAAGATGGAAAGACCTACTGGAATGACATGGGCATTCCGATTCCAGACGAGGGAGAAAATCACAGCGGGAAGTGGTGGAGAGGAAAGAAAGATGCCGAGGGTAACGAGATACCACCGAGCCACAAAAATGCCCGCTTCACAGTCAGCCTTGAGGCATTTCCAAACGTTGATTTAGAGGCCCTTGAAGCCCCTTGTGGCGTTAGAATCGGTGGCATAATATTTGGTGGCAGAGATGCGGATACCTGGCCCCCGGTGAGGGAAGCCTTTGACTGGGCCCATGGGGTCATTACTATGGGAGCGGCACTGGAAAGTGAAACAACCGCGGCCACCCTTGGAAAGGAAGGAGTGAGGGCATTCAATCCAATGGCTATTTTGGATTTCATGAGCGTTCATATTGGGGACTACCTTAGGAACTACCTTGAATTTGAAAAGAAGCTAAGGATAAAGCCGAAAATATTTGCCGTTAACTACTTCCTTAGGGATAAAGACGGCAGATGGCTGAATCATAAGCTCGACAAGGCAGTGTGGCTCAAATGGATGGAGCTTAGGGTTCATGGAGATGTTGATGCGATAGAAACTCCCGTTGGATACATTCCAAAATACGAAGACCTGAAGAGACTCTTTAAAGAAGTCCTCAACAAGGATTACAGCAGAGAAGACTATGAAAAGCAGTTCACCATCAGGGTTCCCGAGTTCCTTGCCAAAATAGAGAGGATTGAAAAGATTTACAAGGATGTTGGCAACATCCCAGAAGAGCTCTTTAAGATTTTAGAGGAAGAGAGACAAAGACTCCTAAAGGCGAAAGAGAAGTATGGAGATTACATATCCCCATTCCAGCTAGAAAAGAGCTAACATATAAGAAAATCCGTCTCTTACTTCTTTTTTCTTCGGTTAGGGTCACCAAAACCTTTTTATATAACTTTTCGGAGAGTTACTCGGTAAGGTAAAAGAGGGTGGCAAGGAGGGAGCGGAAATGAGGGGGGAGGAATATGAAAAGCCTCCAAGTAGTTCTTGGAAGGGAGCTTTCAGAGAAATTCAGGGAAGCATTGATAGCAGTTCCACCGCTAATAGTTTGTCTTCTTATGGACTTCTTTGCCGGAGCCTTCTTGGGTAGATTTTTTGAAAAGATTATGCTGAGTTACCCGGTCATATTCGTGATTCTCCCGGGACTTATGGGGTTGAGAGGCAACATTTTTGGCGCAATGGCTTCCCGCTTTACTACAATGCTCCATCTAGGTGAGATGGAGCCAAAGCTGGGAGATAAAAATGTTTTGAAAAACATCTTCTTGAGCATTCTCCTGTCTCTCCTCCCTGTTATTGTACTGTGGATTATAGGAGTTCTTAAAGTGGGAAACGCCATATCCGGGATGATTGTGCTTTTAATAGTGCTAACTTCGACTATTTTCGTAAGCTTGATAATGGGTTATGCAACAGCACTTGTTACTGTACTGCCCTTCAAGAAGGGCATTGATCCAGACACCGTGGCGGCACCTTTGGTAACTTCCGCTGGAGATCTCGTCACGATGCCTTTTCTGGTCTTCTTTATTCTCCTTTATGAAGACATCCCCCCTCTCTTCTATAGCTTAGTGGTTTTGGCGTTTGTGCTTTTGTTAGCTATGTTCATTAAAACAAAATTTGAAAGCGAAGAGAAACGCGTGATTAGAGAAATTTTAGGAATTATTGGGGCTTTAGCATTGCTGTCAAGCATTTCGGGTGGACTGCTCGAATCTTACAGCGAAGTTATTTATGCTTCTGTTGTGTTCAGCGTCATGTACCCTGCAATACTTGACACCGCTGGAAACTATGGATCAATTATTGGGGCAAAAACCTCAACGAAGCTTCATCTTGGGGAAATCGAGGGCTTCCTTAACCGGGATTCTATACTGGAAATTTTTGTGTACTTTGTGACGAGCTTTTTCATGGCAGTTCTAATGAACTTAGTGGCAATAGGTGTGGTAAAACTAAGCTTGGGGAAGAGCATTGGACTTGTTCTCCCGTTTATTTTTCTTTATCCTCTCTTGGTCTTGTTTAACATGTTCATTGGATACTTCCTCGCAATATTCTTTGATAGACTCGGCTTGGATCCCGATAATGCCACCGTTCCAACGATAACAACTTTAGCAGATATCTTCTCAACACTCTTCACCGTAGGGGTTGCTCGTCTGATTGTTTAGGTTAAGAAAACCTTAAAAGAAAATGAGATATGAGATAAAAACGGGGAGGACGAAGGGATGGAAGAGCTTGAGGAATTTGAGTATCAGCCTAAGAGCGTTAAAGAAATTTTCATAGAGATGAAAAACATCGTTGAGCTTATGGTTGATCTTGCCTATACGGCAATCCTCTTCGGGGACAAGGAGATAGCCGAGGAAGTGCTCGATCTCGAGGAGAGAATGGATTTGCTTAACTACCACCTTATGACACACGCTGTTTTGGCAGCAAGAAATCCAAAGGAGGCGGAGCAAATAACTTCTGTTCTGCAGATGGCGAATTCAATAGAGGACATCTCAAACGCCGCTGGAGACCTTGCGAAGATGGTTCTTGAAGGAGTTGAACTTCATCCAGTTATTACAGAGGCGATTATGGAAAGCGAGGAAGTAATAGCCAAAATACCCGTAACGGCCGATTCTGTCATCGTAGGAAAAACACTTGGGGAACTTGACCTTGCCACAAACACTGGGGTTTGGATAATAGCGGTGAAAAGGGGTAAGAGGTGGATTTTTGCTCCGGATAAGGACTTCAAGATAAAGCCGGGAGATATTTTGATAGGAAGGGGAACTCACACCTCTGTTGAACACCTTAAGGAGATTGCGAGAGGGGCTATCAGGGTGGTTGGTAATGAAAGAGCTTGAAGAGATAAAAGATTATCTTATAGAGATGAAAAATCTCTCTTCCCTTATGGTTGACCTTGCATTTTCCTCTGTTATGTACAACAGTGAGGACATAGCCGATGAGGTTTATATCCTGGAAGAAAAGATGGACGAGCTTACATTAAAGGTTAAAAAGCTTGCATTACGAGCAGCTAAATATGAGGAAAACCCCGAAAAACTCCTCAGTATAATTGAGATGGCCACGATAAACGAGCAGATAAGCGATTCCGCCTATGAGATAGCAGACCTCGTTCTCAGGGACGTTGAGCCTCACCCCATAATAAGGAAAATAATGCACGATGTTGATGAAGAAATAGGACGCATAAAGGTTAACAAGGGGTCAATACTAATAGGGCAATCCCTCAAACAGCTTAAGCTTCCGACTAAAGTTGGTGTAAGGTTAATAGCGATAAAGAGGGGAGGAAGGTATATTTACAACCCCCCCAAGGACGAGAAAATTGAAGAGGGGGACATACTAATAGCTGTAGGCTCTGGAATTGATCGCCTGAGAGAGCTTTCCAACGAAAAAGAGGGGGAAGGAGAATTCATAGAAGAGGAGGAGGAATGATTATAAACCCTTCAGGTTACTTGTTTTTGAAAAAGAAATGGAGGACTTGGAATGAAGGTGGAAGGATTTGTTGCAAGTCTAAAAAATGCCGAAACAATTGAGGAGCTCTTTGACATTCTCGAAGAAAATGGTGCCCCCGTTATAGAGTTTGACGGACAGAAGACCCTCATAGTTGTAGAAGGAGACTTTGAGGGAAAGCCCTTTTGGACGGAGATAAACGGTAAGAAAGCCAACTTTGCCCTTGGAGATGCGATGTTAAGCTCAGCAAGCTTTCCCTTTAAATGTAAAAAGCCCTATACGGGTGGAAACGTTATCTTTGTGAACTTCGAAAATATAGAAAGCGAGGAATTTCTGGTTGCATACAGGTCGGAGGATACTTTGAGGGCATTTCATGTGAAGGGCACAGGGGTTGAGAAAATAGATGAGAAGAGATACGAGGAGCTTATTGCTAAGATGCCCGAGTTCAAAGTTAAGGGCTTTTCGGAAGAGCAGATGGACATGATGGGCGCCTTCTTTGGCTAAGCCCACGGCACTTTTGTTTTTATCTTCCATATTCCAAGGAGTTTTCTTGATCCCCAGGTTGCCTGTATCTCAAACGCTGCTATCATATCTTCATAGATGTCTATTAAGTTGAAGGAGTTTCCAAAGGGATTTCTGTGGAGCTCCCAGCTTATTGATCCTGCGTTTATTATCGGTGTTTCTTCGACTTTTATTCCCAATGTGTTGCCACCGTGACCGGTTAAAACCAAATTTGCTTTTTCCTCGGTCAGTATTTTTAAAACATTCCCTCCATCTTCCAAAAATCCTATCTCCCTGCTCTTGGGTATTGGAATTATGTTGTGGTGCATTATCACGGCTCTGAACTTTTCTTCATGTTCCTGTAGATGCTTTCTCAAAATCTTCTGGCCTATCCTCCCAACCACTCCTATAGGAGTCTCGTACTGGGCCGAAATTATCGGAATGAAGGCAAAATTTTCCATTTCAACTATCTTTGGCTCCCCAAAATACTCTTTGAAGAGGTCGTAGCCGAGGTAGGTAATGTCGTTGTGACCCGGCACTATGATCTTTTCTGGCTTGATCTTTTCCCAGAATTCGTAAGCTTTTGCATAATATCTCTCGGTTCCTACATCAACAAGATCTCCACAGTGTATGACTAAATCTGGCTTGTATTTCTCGTTGATAGCTTTAATCGCGTTTTTCAAAACTCTCTCTCTGAAATAAACCCTATCTGAAACATTGCTCTCGCTCATCTGGACGATTCTTAACAATCTTCTCTTCTTTGGAACAAAAATCCTTTGCTTTTTGATTTTAAACTCTCTTCTTGTGATATCTCCGGTCACCCGCTTTATACTTACCGAGATTTTTCCATCCCCTTTGATTTTGATTATGTTGTAGCTGTTTACGTCGCCTTTTCTGGTCTTTCTGCATGAGGTGCAGCCGGCATTTGCCACAACAAGCCCCTCAACTTTGTAGATATTCGGCACGTGCTTGTGTCCGCAGATGTAAAGGTTAACATCGTGCTTTAAGAGTAAGTCCAACACATCGCCGGCATTGAATAAAACGTTCCTTTCTCTTCCAGTATCTGGTAAGGGAACTAAATGGTGGTGGGAAGCAACGATCTTGAATTTTTTGTGGGAATACTCCTCAAGCTTTTCTTTGAGCCAGTGGAACTTGTATCCTCCTATTCTTCCATCGCTTAGGTCTGGGATCGTTGAATCGACCCATATGATGACAAGGTCTCCTTTTTCGTAAACCCCATTTAGTGGCCCTATGTACTTCTCAAAGAGTTCGTAACCGACGTTTCTTGCATCGTGATTTCCGGGAACGACGATTAAAGGCTTCTGAATCTTTTTTAGTTCATAACTTGCCCTCTCGTATTCTTCCCTCAACCCCTCGTTTGTCACATCTCCCGTGTGAATAACTATGTCATAGTCCAGTGTGTTGACCTCGTTGGCTATTAAATCGTAGGCGTAGCCCTTGTAGGCTTCTTCGCTGGTTATGTGGGTGTCACTTATGTGGGCTATTTTCATATCCCTCACTCCGTTGCTATTGAAGTTTCGAGCTTTCTCCTGCTTGCCTCGAGCAAATCACTCAGTGTGAAAATCCCGACGACTTTTCCTTCTTCCCTCACCAACATGTGCTTTATTCTCTTTGCAGCCATTATCTTCAGCACTTCCTTTAGAGGTGTATTCGTGTCCACGGTAATGAGGTCTTTTGTCATTATCTCCTTTACTGGCGTTGTATAGGGCAAACCTGGGACGATTACCCTCCTGATAACATCGCTTTTTGTAAAGAAACCCACAACGTTGTCTTTTTCGTCAATAACCACCAGAGAACCAATGTCAAAATCCACCATCAATTTGCATGCCTCTTGGACGGTGTCTTCTGGCCTTACCCCTATGAGCTTCTTCGTCATATACACCTTGATAGGAGCGTTTTCATCCATTGGAATCACCACAAAAGCTCTCAAAAATTAATTGGTCTCAGAAAGATAAAAGGGTTTTGCCTTTAAATTGGAAGTTCTATACCTTTTTTCTTAAGCCGTTTTGGTATTTCCTCCATGAGGTTATTCATTATGGAGTTTATTGACTGCTCAAGCTCGATGTTCTCTATAATTGGAATTCCATACTCTTTTGCTTTTTCGATTAGATACTCTTGGATGCGCATTATGTTGTCGATGTTTTTCACGTAGTATTCGGCTGGCCTGAGGCTATAGCGAGCCCTTTCGTAAAACCTCGCTTCAAGTGCCTCGCTGTTCCTTACTGTTATCAAATACATAAAGCTTCTGTCGTTTAGAGTTATATAGCCCGGGACTAAGTGAATTCCCTCTATTATCGTGTTGAAACCCTCCTTGTATGAACGCTCCACAACGGCGTTGATTCCCACGGTTACATAGCGTACTTGACTCTCGAAGCCATATATTAGGGGATCAACATCTTTTGGCAGGTTTCTAAGTTCTCTCCATGCCAAAAATGAGGAGGTGTGTAGAGATGGTAGGAGCTCTTTGCTTATTATTTTCCTCATTACCTCTCTAACGGTGTCTGTTCCTATGACAGTCCTTATCCCGAGTCTAAAAGCCAACTCCGTCGCTAGTGTGGACTTTCCAACCCCGGTTGCCCCTCCGAGGAGGATTATCATCGGATACTTCAGCCTTCTAAGCTCATGCCAGAAAAGATACTTCCTAGCGGCATCTTTCAGTCCATGATCCAAGAGCTTCTTATAGGTCATTTTCCGGATTTCATCCTTGGTGATTACCTTTACCTTTTTTCTCTCAAGTTCCTTTACTATCTCTGCCGCTATTGAATAGGCTATCCCAACGTCAACGCCGGTAGAAGTTATTGATCTAGTTAAGATTCCCCGTGAAAAGGGTATTTTGGTTTTCTCTTTGGAATCAACGACGATTATCATTTGCCTCACCTTTGAGCTCCCTTCCGATTTTCAAAACAGCTTCCTTCAAGTCCTTTCCGTCTATGTTAACCGGCTCATTGTCTAGGTATATTATTTCCTTTCCATGCTTGAGGGCTTCCCTTGTAACCACGTCTACGGCAGCTGCTTTTAGTTCCACTATGACCGTATCGTAGTTATCAAAGCGTTTCAAGTCCTCCCTGAGTTTTTCTCTGTTTGCCAAGTTTGAGCTTTTTCCAACTATCTCAACCCCGTAATGATCTTCCAAATATTTTGCGGCTTTGTTAAGTCCTTCCGGAGGTGCGGTCATAACGAGGAGAGCTTTTTTGCCCCTTACTTCTCCCAAAGGTCTTGGCCTAAAGGCCGTTAAATGAACTTCCGCTTTTGGGTTTATTTCTCTCAAAACCCTTTGGAGCTCTTCAAGCTTCTCTTTGCTTACCATATCGGCAAGTGTGACCACGATTAAGTCCGCGAGTCCCACTCTAAAGGGTCCGAAATAGCTCCTTACGAACTCAATCCTCTGAGTTGCACCGACGACGGTTATGTATTTATCTGCTTTAACAGCTGGAAAGGTGGCACCGCTTCCCTCAAGTATCACTATATCCCCTTCAAGCTTCTCCGCGAGTTTTATTCCTTTGTCAACGATATCGAAAAAGCTAAAACCTGCCATTCCACCTCCGCATCTTCTGCATCCGATGGTTAAAACCCTGGCCGTTAAAGCGTCTTCAAAATGGTCAGATGCAGCGTGCTTCCCTGACTCCGCGATTTTTACTAAGAACTCGGGAGTTATTTCTATCTTATCCCCCTCAATTATTTCCGGTTCCTCCGGTCCTCCCCTGCCCATTGTTACTATTATTGGATTTGCAATTTGTTTCAGAGTCCTTGCAACAAAGCCACTTACCGCCGTTTTTCCAACTCTTTTCCCAGTACCCAATATTGTGAGACTTGGCTTGTTAATTTGAATCATCTCTTTTGGGGAGAATTCGAAATCAGCACCCCTGTATTTTATTCCATGCTTTAGGAGCACTGCCGCTATTCTAAATCTGTCCTCATAGTTTAGCACGGGCTCGTCGCTCAGGTCGATGACTTCCTCAATCTTGTTCTCCCTAATGGCTTTCTCGATTTCAAGGAGATAGTTCTCTCCATAGTACAGCTTGACCCCTATTTTTTTCTCCAAGGACTTCACATCGCCTATTTTCTCCGTACCCCCCAAAAACACTGCACAGCATACATCTCCGAGCTGTTTTATGGCCCATGCAGTTACATCTGGATAGTGCTCCCCATCAATAAGCACCATTCTCATTCTCCCACCTTTAGAGGTTTAAGTTAGTTTAGGTATAAAATCCTTCTGGAGTTAAGTGAGCTAGTTTAACTTCTACGCGTCTATTTATTCAAAATGTTTAAATACTCAAAGTTGAGTATTCTTCTGGTGGTGTGATGAAACGAGCATCGTTGATTCTCACAGGAATTTTCCTCCTTGCGGTAATTGCCAGTGGCTGCATTGGAGGGGATGAAGTTAGGGACACCGGAACAAAGGGAGGTTATTCATCAGAACAAGCAGAGCTTAAGAAGGCAACTTTGAAGATCTTTCACGCTGGTTCTCTGAGCGAGCCCTTAAAAGACGTCAGCGAAGCTTTCAGGGAATACGCTAAGACTCTTGGTTATGATGTGGAAATTCAAGCAGAGGCTAGCGGAAGTGTTATGGCCGTTAGAAAAGTCACAGACTTGGGGAAAAAAGCCGATATCGTTGCCCTTGCGGATTATACCCTAATCCCTCAGTTGCTGGTGCCCAACTATACGGACTTTTATGTCCTTTTTGCAACCAATGAGATAGTCATAGCATTCACAGATAGGAGCAAATACGCCGATGAAATCAACTCTAACAACTGGTACGAGATTTTAGCAAGGAATGATGTTTCCTTTGGATTCAGCGACCCCAATCAAGACCCCTGTGGTTATAGGAGTGTTATGGTAATGAAGCTTGCCGATATCTATTATGGAAAGCCGATTTTTGAAACTTTAGTAGAGAGAAACACCAACATATATGCCGAAGGAAACCACATAGTTGCCCCAAAGGAGATTCAAATCAAGACTGACAAGGTTGTTATAAGGCCAAAGGAAACGGATTTAACTGGCTTGGTGGAGAGCGGCAGTTTGGACTATTATTTCATTTACAAAAGTGTCGCAATGCAGCACGGCTTAAAGTTCGTTGAGTTGCCTAAAGAGATCAATCTGAAGGACTTTACTCTAGCAGAGCATTATGGACAGGTTTCAATAACACTTGGCTCAACAGGAAAAACTATCAAGGCAGAACCAATTGTCTATGGAGCAACCGTTCTAAAAGATGCCCCCAATAGAGAGCTCGCTCTGGAGTATCTTAAGTTCTTGCTGAGCGAAAGGGGCAGGCAAATTTTTGAGAGGAATTATCAGGATTTCATATGGCCCCCCGTTGGGTTTGGAAACATTCCAGAGGAGATCAAAGATGAAGTAATGGTAGGGGGCTAAACTTTGTGTCTTTTTCTTCAGGGGTGAGGAGATGAGAGATTACGTGACATGGTTCTTCGCTCTGCTCGGCACGTTCCTTGTTCTGTACATCCTCCTTCCGTTAGCCGTTATCATAGGGAAGCAGCTTTTGGACTGGGAGATGGTAGTAAATGTTCTCCACGATGAGCTCGTCTTAGAAGCCCTCAGGAATTCCCTCCTAACCTCTACGGCTACAATGCTTATTTCTCTCTTTTTTGGGGTTCCCCTTGGCTACATACTCGCAAGGAAGGATTTTAAAGGTAAAAGCTTTGTTCAGGCAGTTGTTGATGTCCCAATAGTTATTCCACACTCCGTTGTTGGCATAATGCTTCTTGTAACGTTTTCAAACAAAATTTTGGACAGCTATCTCGGAATAATAATGGCAATGCTTTTTGTCTCCGCACCTTTCACAATCAATGCTGCCAGAGACGGGTTTTTGGCTGTAGATGAGAAGCTTGAGCATGTGGCAAGAACCTTAGGAGCCAGCAGGCTTAGAGCATTCTTTACGATTTCGCTTCCCCTTGCGATGCCCTCTATCCTGAGCGGTGCCATAATGACGTGGGCAAGGGCTATAAGTGAGGTCGGTGCAATCCTAATTATCGCCTATTACCCAAAGACGGCCCAGATTCTGGTCATGGAGTATTTTAACAACTACGGTTTGAGGGCTTCAAGGCCGATTTCCGTTATCCTTGTGCTGCTGAGCTTAAGCATTTTCGTTGTTCTGAGATGGCTTGTCGGGAGGTCGAGAAATGCTTAGGGTCGAAAACGTCAGCAAAGAGTGGAGGGAGTTCAATCTTAAAGATATCAGCTTTGAGGTTAGAGCGAATGAATACTTCATAATTTTGGGTCCCAGCGGTGCTGGAAAGACTCTCCTCCTTGAGCTCATCGCTGGCATCTTCACACCAGATTCTGGAAAAATCTTTATGGATGGGAAGGAGATAACTTTTCTTCCACCGGAGAAGAGGAACTTGGCTTATATCCCCCAAAACTACGCCCTCTTTCCCCATATGAAAGTCTACGACAACATAGCCTACGGATTGAAGCTCAGGAAAATCCAAAAAAATGAAATCGATAGGAGGGTTAAGGAGATTGCGGAGATTCTTGAAATCTCACATCTCTTGCACAGAAAACCAAAGACGCTGAGCGGCGGTGAAGCTCAAAGGGTTGCCATTGCAAGGGCTTTGATACTGGAGCCAAAGCTCATACTTCTTGATGAGCCCTTTGCGAATCTGGACGTTCAAACGAGGGCTAAGCTCATTCAGGAGATGAAGCGCTGGCGGAAGGAGCTTAATTTCACGGCTTTACACGTAACGCACTCATTTGAAGAGGCCGTCAGCTTGGGGGATAGAGTGGGGGTAATGTTAAACGGAAAATTGATTCAAACAGGAGAAGTCAGGGAGGTCTTTTCCAAGCCTAAAAATGAAGAAGTCGCAAGGTTTCTTGGGTTTGAAAACATAATAGAGGGGATTGCGGAAGGGAGAATATTAAGGGCGAATGGAATCTCAATAGAGCTGCCGGTGGAAGTTAAGGGAAAGGTAAGGGTCGGGATAAGGCCAGAAGACGTTGTAATATCCAATGAACCCATAAAGAGCTCTGCAAGAAACGAATTCAAAGCTAAGGTGTTGGCGGTTGAAGACCTTGGCTCTCTGGTAAGATTAACCCTCGATATTGATGGAGTTGAGCTTAGAGCCTTTATCACCCGCTCTTCTCTTGTGGAGATGGGGATTGAAGAGGGAAAGGAGGTTTACCTGAGCTTTAAAGCAACGGCGATCCATGTCTTTTAATGTGTACAAGTATACCTGGGTGCATCCATTTGTCTTTTAGAGTCCTTTTCTTTACATATAGCAAGCCTTTTATATTCATGAAATTTCTTTCATAATCGGTGGGAGCATGGGGAGGCTGAGGCTGGCTGAGGCAAGCGCAATACTTATAGGTACCCAAATTGGTGCGGGTGTTTTGGGTTTACCGTATGCACTGAGGGAGGCAGGAGTTCTTGGGATTTTTATTGTAATTTTGGCTGGATTGATGACACTCCTCACTGCCCTGTTCGTGCTTGAGGTCTCATCCAAAAATCCCGGAAAAAGCCTTTCAAAACTCACTGAGGAGCATTTGGGAAAGATAGGTGGAATTTTAATGTTTCTCAGCATCTCTGTTTTGGCTTATGGGGCTCTCATAGCATACATTGCAGGGGGTGCTGGTATTTTATCTTCCTTAACCGGGGTTAAGCCTGAGTTCGCTGCTTTAGCCTTCTGGAGTTTAATGAGCCTGATAGTCTTTATGGGGCTTAAAGTCTCTGGGGAGGCGGAGTTGGCTCTTACGGGGCTTCTTCTTTTAGTCCTTGCGGTCTCGATAGGTCTTGTTTTGGGAAGGATTGACATAAATAACTTGTCCACTTTTAACGCCTCTGCAGCTTTAGATGGATTGGGAGTTGTGATTTTTGCTTATGTCAGCCACATGGTAATCCCCGAGCTCCTCAAAGGACTCGAAGACATAAAAACAACCACAAAAGCGGTCTTTATAGGCTACCTTGTTCCAATGGTGTTTTATGCTTTCTTTGTCCTATCATTTGTGGGGGCCTTTGGTTCAGATACGCCCGAACTTGCAACAAGCGCACTTGAAAGGCTATACGGAAATCTGGGAAGGATTCTAGGTCTTGTTCTGCCCCTTGCAGCAATATGTACAAGTTACATAGGTATAGCCCTTTCGGAAATGGATAATATGAAAGATGTTTTGGGAGTGGATAGGCTCTATGCGTGGCTGCTGACAGTGCTTCCGCCTTTGCTAATATACCTTGCCGGTCTCAAGAGCTTTGTAAATGCCCTATGGCTGGCTGGAAGTTTTGGCGGAATACTCTATGCAGGAATACTACCGACGGCAATGTATCTAAAGGCAAAGAGAAGGCAGGAGAGCTTTCATTTTGATCTACCACATTCGATCGCTTACTTCTCCGGACTGGTTTTCCTTGTGCTTTTCCTCTATTCAATTGTCTCCTTGGGATAAATTTTGTATTTTACCACGTACCTTCCTTTTTCAAAATCCTCTTCCTTTTCAACGACCTCAACCGGCTCCACTTTTAGTCCGAATTCAATAGCTTCCCATGTGATGTCTTCAAAATAGTCAAATAACCCGCAGGTCTTGCAGAAGGAGCCCTTAAATTCGATTATTGCCTCATCCTCTTTTACTTCTATTATCTCAGCCTGAGCCTCGCTTCCGTGAAGTCTGTTAAACTCTTCAACGGCCTTCTTAAGTATCTCCATGCTTCTCCCCGCCGAGGTTTGGTTTTGGGTCTTTAAATGATTTTGTTCGAAATTCGTATCAAAATTTTTAAAGTCCGGCTATGTAGGATGATTGAGAGCTATGATAAGGTTTGCAAACAGGGAATACAGCGATGAGGAAATCTACGCCTTACTCGATAAGCCCATTGCAGAGTGGTTTAGGCGTAAGTTCGGTACTTTTACTCCTCCCCAGAGATACGCCGTGGTAGAAATCCACAAGGGAGAAAACGTCCTAATATCCTCTCCAACGGGTAGTGGAAAAACTTTGTCGGCTTTTTTAGCTGCTATAAACGAGCTTGTTCTTCTTGGAAAGGAGGGCAAGCTTGAAGACCAGATTTACGTTCTCTACGTTTCCCCGCTGAGAGCCTTGAACAATGACATAAGAAGAAACCTTGAGGAGCCGTTAAATGAGATAAGAGAAGTTTACAAAGAGTTAGGCTATGAATTGCCTGAGATAAGGGTGGCTGTTAGAACAAGCGATACCTCAAGCTATGAAAAGCAGAAGATGGCAAAAAAGCCACCCCATATTTTGATAACCACTCCTGAAAGTCTGGCAATAGCGTTAAATGCCCCAAAATTTAGAGAGAGGCTGAAAACAGTTAAATACGTGATCGTTGATGAGGTCCATGCCTTGGCTGAGAACAAAAGGGGCACTCATTTGACCTTAAGCCTTGAGAGACTTCAAAATCTTGCTGGAGACTTCGTAAGAATTGGCCTAAGTGCGACGATACATCCCCTTGAAGAGGTTGCCAAGTTTGTCTTTGGCTACAACGATGATGGAACCCCACGTTCTGGTTTAATAGTTGATGTTAGCTTTGCAAAGCAGACTGAAATTAGGGTTGAGAGCGTAGTTGAGGATCTCATCTATGCCCCAGCCAGTGAACTCAGCGAGGCCTTGTATAAACGGTTGGATGAGCTTATAGAGCAGCATCGGACAACTTTAATATTCACAAACACACGAAGCGGTGCCGAGAGGGTAGCTTATCACCTAAAGAAGAAGTTCCCGAAATATGCGGAATTAATTGAGACTCATCATTCAAGCCTTTCCCGGGATGTCAGGCTTGAAGTTGAGGAGAAACTGAAGAGAGGGGAGCTCAAGGCGGTAGTTTCAAGCACCTCTCTGGAGCTGGGCATTGATATCGGAAGCATTGATCTTGTTGTTTTAATAGGCTCCCCCAAGAGCGTCAACAGGGCACTTCAAAGAATTGGGAGGGCCGGGCACAGGTTGCATGAGGTCAGCAAAGGTGTGATCCTTGTTTTGGATAGGGATGATTTAGTGGAATGCACAGTTTTGGCCCATAACGCGAGAAATAGAAGGCTTGACAGAATTAAAATTCCCCAGAATCCACTGGATGTTCTTGTGCAGCACCTCCTTGGAATGGCTCTGGAGAGGGTTTGGGATATAAAAGAAGCTTATGCTCTTGTTAGGAGAGCTTATCCATACCGCAACTTGGACTTTGAGGACTTCATGAGCGTTTTGCACTATCTCGCTGGAGAATACGCAGGTTTGGAGGAAAAGAAGGTTTATGCAAAAATCTGGCTCGATGAAGAGGAAGGCAAATTCGGTAAGAGAGGGAAAATGACGAGGGCAATCTACTACATGAACACCGGGACGATCCCAGATGAAGCAAAAATTGAAGTTTACACTCTCGATAAGCGCTTCATAGGAACTGTCGAGGAGGAATTCGCCGAAAGATTAATGCCCGGGGATATCTTCGTTTTAGCAGGCAGAACCTATGAGTTTAAAAAATCTAGGGGCAACAGAATATATGTTGTGCCAAAGGAAGGGGCGAAGCCCACAATCCCGGCGTGGTTTTCTGAGATGCTGCCGCTGAGCTTTGATTTGGCCTTGGATGTGCAGCGATTTAGAAGGGAGATTAAGGGACTGCTGGGCAACAAAAGGGCTAAAAGACTCCTTATGAAAAAGTATCAAATTGATGAAAAAGCTGCAAAGGCCATTCTGGGATATTTCAGGGAGCAGGGGAGGTATTCCACAATTCCAGATGACGAGATTCTTTTGGTTGAGGAGGTCTTTGACGAGAGAAGGGCTAAGTATTTCTTCCATACCCTAATTGGAAGAAGGGCAAACGAAGCCCTAAGCAGGGCCTTTGCATACCTTATCAGCAAGAAGAAGAGAACAAACGTGGGAATAGCAATAAGCGATAACGGCTTCATGCTTATCCTCCCTAAGGAGAAGCCCCTAAGCGAAGAGGAAATTAAGGAGCTGTTTCAGGTTGAGGACTTAAGAGGGACTTTAAAGAGAGCATTAGACAACACGGAGCTCTTAAAGAGACGCTTTAGGCATGTGGCAAACAGGGGGTTGCTCATCCTTAGGAGATACATGGGGAGAAAGAAAAGCTTAAGCAGGCAACAGCTGAATGCACAAACCCTTTTGAGGCTCTTGAAGAAGAACTATCCTGATTTTCCGCTTTTAAAGGAGGTTTACAGGGAAATAATGGAGGACAAGATGGATATAGAAAACGCGGAGCTCTTTTTGAGCTGGGTGAAAGAGGGGAAGATAAAGGTTGTTATAGAGCACAACGAGCTTCCGAGTCCATTTGCCTTCAACCTTGAGGTAATCGGAGCGAGCGACGTTGTTCTCATGGAGGATAGAAGGGAACTAATTAAGCAGTTGCACAGCAAGATTATGAAGCTGATAGAGGAAAAGGCTTAAATACTATAGAAGTAATTACTGATTGGAATGAACAGAAGGATATCGAGTCTGTTGCTCATCTTGTTTGGTCTTCTACTACTTTAGTCGCTGGACTATTTTGAGGAAGTTTCCAACAAAGATCCTCTTTTCACCTTCGTATCTTGTGGCTTACTCTTCTGAAGGTTCTGAGCTATGGAGGAAGGAGTTTAACACAACATCAGTAAGCGCGGCTAGTGATTTGATCGCAGCGGGGGGCTATTTGAAGAATGGCAGCGTGGTTAAGGTTTTTGACATAAAGGGCGAAGAGCTCTGGAGCTTAAACTTCGGTGAGGAAGTAGCAACAAACGGAAAAATCGTTGCCTCTGGAGTAATGAGCGTTATCATCCGAGCTTGATGTTGGGAAGAATCGCAATTTCTAAAGACGAAAAGTACATAGTTTATGGGATTTCTGGGGTGGATCTGGTCTTAAATCCTCTCTTTGACTGTGATAAAGACGGAATCATAGACGAAAGCGACCCTCTTCCTATAAACAATGATCTCTTCTACAGAATTCTTCTGACTGTCATTGTGGGTATTTCCGCGTTCTGGATAAAAAGAGAAGAACTGCAAAAGGAAAGGGAAGAATTTAGAAAAAGATATGAAGAAATTAAAAGCGTCTTAGATTCTAAACTCTGATCTCCAAGGTCTTAGCCACGAAAGCGAGCAGGTCTGTCAGTTCCTTAATCCTCGTCTCTGGCGAGGCCCCCATGTGTCCGCTCTTTGTTTCTACCCTCAGATAAACTGGGGCTCCGAGGTCTTTGAGCTTCTTTGCGAACTTAAGTGCATGTGCAGGGTGAACTCTGTCATCGTACAAGCCGGTATAGATTAGTGTCGGGGGATACTTTTGGGGCTTTACGTTGTGATATGGGGAATACTTGAGGAGGAACTCCCTGTCCTTTGGGTCATCCGGGTTGCCGTATTCGGGTATCCATACGCTTCCAATGTAAAGTTTATGGAACCTCAGCATGTCTATAACCGGATACCCTATTAAAGCGGCATCCATGACGTCCGGCCTCTGGACTAAAACAGCTGAAACCAAAAGACCGCCGTTGCTTCTTCCCCAGGCAGCAACCTTGTAGCCCTCTTTTTTGAGCTTCTCGAGAACTGCAATAAAGTCATCAAAGACGTTCTGTTTGTTCTCCCTCATCCCAGCTCTGTGCCATTCCTCGCCGTATTCGCTTCCTCCTCTAAGGTTTGCCATCACAAAGGTTCCACCGCGCTTTATAAAAGGTATTGCATGCGGGAAGAACCTGGGATTCAGGGCAATGTTGAAGCCGCCGTATCCGAAAACCCACGCCTTCTTTTCGTCCTTTTCTCCTTTCACAATGAAGTAGTGCACCTTAGTTCCATCCTTTGAAATCGCGAAATCTTCGCCAACCTTAAAGATACCCTCCACTTTTACCTCATCGATTAGCTCAAGCTTTTCCTTGAAGAAATATAGGCGATATGGGATTGTAAAGCTTTCGTACCTCAAAATAGCCTTTTTCCCATCATTATCGAGGGGTTGAACCTGTCCGGGCACGTCGAATTTTATCTCCTCAAGAAGCTTCCCGTCAAGGGTGAAGACCTTCAGCAGTGATGAAGCATGCACGAGATAGCCGGCAAGGATTTTACCCCCGGCTATTATAGCCCACTCCAGCGGGAACTCGTCTTCTGGGATGACTTCTCTTACTTTTCCATTTTCAATGGCAATGACCTTACCGAGTCCCTTTCCTTCCCTTGTGTAGATGTAAAGCTTTCCGTCTATGTAGTCTATTGGATAAGCCGGAACCTCGCTTGAATACACCTTTTCCCATTTTTCCGGCTCTTCAAGGGGACCAAAATAAATCTCACTCTTGTTCCATCCTAAGGAGAGGGTTAGCAGTGCATAATTACCGTAGTTGCTTCTGTGGAGGGTCATAAAGTATCCTGAGCCCAATCCTTCTCCAAAGACCATCCTCTCTTCTCCGCCCTTTTTGAGGAAGATTCTCTCCGCAGGAGCATCAACTCCGTCTGGTGTTTTTCCCTTTCTGTAGAAGCGTGCAAAATAGTAGCCGTCATCAAGGAAAACGATGTTCCAGAGTGATGGTTTTATCTCCTCAACTACCTCACCATTTTCGAGGTCAATTATCCTTGTAATGCCCTCATCTGCTCCTCCTATTGAAAAGCTGTACGCTAACCTTTTCCCCTCTCTGTCTACGGTGAAGCTTTGCAGAAGAATTTCGTCCTTAAGTTCCTCTTCAAGCTGCTTTGAATCGACTATGACTTCGTTTGTTTCGAGAATCTTTATTGCCTGCCTCCCCTTCTCGTTTATCCTTACAAACGTCCCTCTCTTTGTTATGTGAGCTTCAACGACGTTGGGGAGGTAATAGTGCTCTCTGACCTCTTCGATGAGCCTATCGGGCAAATCGCCCAGAAACTCTCTAAAGCGGGTGTTTCCCTCTTCTATGAATTTTAAAACCCTCTCGTCACTTAGGTTTTCCATCCAGATATAGGGGTCTTCCACGCTTACCACCGTTTAGATATATACCTTAGCGTTATTAAACCTATTGCCCCGCTCAACACTTAAATATCCCTTTGTCAAAATCTCTCAGGTGGTTTGTATGATACTCCGAGGGAAAGTTGTTGGAAGTGAAATTCCCCGGTTTAAGCACAGATGGTTTGGGGTTCTTGAGGTCGATGCCGGGGGGAGATACAAGCTTTACATGAGCGGTATTGCTCAATGGTTTGTAACGGGGGATGAAGTGGAAATACACATTAAGAACAGACCCAAAAAAGGCAACGTGCTTGACTTTGACGATTATGAGCTCTACAAGTTTTACGGAGGAGATAAAATAAAGGTCTGGCCGGTATGGGAGAAGAGATATGAGGCAGAGCGCTTTTCTCCCCTAACGGGAGAGCTCCTATACACCTATAGGATAAAAGCCAGAGAGGCAACCTATGAAAGCGACTTTGAGGCAATAGCGGAGCTTGAGCAGTATCACTATGCATCTCAGAAGGAGAAGGTTGCGCTTTGGAGGTGTGAGAACAACCACATCTTCGAGGCAAACACGAAGCAGAGATGCCCGGTTTGTGGGAATGAAAAAGTCCACATTCTTGAGATTAAGGGTTCCACTCCAGCATCGAGGTTTTTGATTCTTGAGCTTGAGAACAGGGAGGAATACGAGCCGAAGATTTTGGCATACGTAAGGGTTGACCCGCCTATTCCGCTGATGCACCGCCGTTTGCCCAATGGTGAAATAGAGAAGAACATAAGGGAGAAGGTTTTTCCGGAGGAGTGGTTTAAGCCCTCTTTCTGGCCAGAGAAAATCATGAAAGAGCTTTATGAAGAGCTGAAGAAAAAGCACACAAAAAAGATCGCACGCCATCTGCTGTGGGAGGAGGCTAAGTTGGGGGCTTTAAGGGAGAGCAACACGGCTGGAGCTAGAATAGCTAGAGTTGTTGTGCATCCGGATTATAGAAGCGATGGACTCGGACAGCTCAGCGTTAAAGCCGCCCTCGAGTGGATAAACGAGAGAAGAGTCCCGGAGATGAGAAAGAGAAAGCACATAGTAGAGACAATAGCCCAGATGGCTCGTTTCAATCCGTTTTTTGAGAAAGTTGGGTTTAAGTTTCTATGGGAGACAGCAAGCGGAAGACCAGTGCTTTTCTATCCCCTAACTGATGAAGCGAAGAAATACATCGAAAGGTTTCTCAGAGAAGACCCATATGCTCCCAAGGATGGAAGATTGTGGAGGCCAAGCTACGGGAAGGTTGAACCCTTGAAGGGGCCAATAGTTTTTAAGAATGTCAGCAAGGTGTTTGAAAGTGAACTGGACATAAAGGGTCTCCCGGAGGAGATAAGGTTCCTTCTGGAAGCTTTTGGGGTTAGACACAGGGTGATACAGAGGCCGATTTTAAGGAACCTGAACTTTGAAATTAAGCCCGGTGAAATAGTTGCGGTTGTTGGGGCAAGTGGAGCTGGGAAGACGACTCTCATTAGGCTTCTCCTTGGTGCAGCACTTGGCTATTGGGAAGAGAAATACAGACCTACGAGTGGAGAGATTAAGGTGCCGGAGAACGTTAAAGTTTCGGCACTGCTACCGGGGGAGCAGGAACCTGTTTTTGGAAGTGAAAGCATTTTGGAGCATGTTTACAGAAAGATAGGGGATTTAAACGCAGCCGTTGAGGTTCTAAACCGCTCCGGTCTTAGTGATGCCGTTCTTTATAGGGCGAAGTTCGGCGAGCTTTCGACGGGCCAAAAGGAGAGGGCAAAGATAGCATCTTTACTTGCAGAGAAGCCAAATCTTCTGCTTATGGACGAATTCGCTGCCCATCTTGACACCCTTACCGCCATGAGGGTCGCCAAAAAGGTAAGTGAAATTCTAAGGGAAGCTGGCATAACAGCCTTGATAATAACCCACAGACCTGAGGTCGTCAAGGCCTTGGATCCGGATAAGGTTCTCTTTGTGGGCTATGGAACCGCAAGGCTGAGTGATCAATTTTGACCACACTTTTCTTTTCCTTTGACCACACCATATTTAATTGGAGGTGGGAGATATGATAGAGGTTGTTGAGAGAGAATATAAGGTTGGAGAAGGAACAAAGCTGAAGATTGGAAACGTAAACGGCACCATAAAGATCGAGGGTTATGAGGGTGAAACTATAAAACTGAAAGCCGAAAAAAAGTGGGGGCTTTTAGGTGCAGAGCCAAAGATAAAGGTCAAAAAAGAGGGAAACGTGCTTGAGATTAAAGCAGAGCAGAAAAGGAACTTTGGGATAGGTATTGGTGGTAGTGCGGTTAATTTTGAGATTTTACTCCCCAAGGGGATTGAGATTGAAAAGGTTGGAAATGTTAACGGCTCAATAGGCATTAAAGGGGTCAGAAGAGTTGGGAAGGTATCCACTGTAAACGGAAGCATAGTCCTTGAAAACTGCTTCTTTGAAAAAGCCTCAACTGTAAACGGAAGCATAAAAGCAGTGTTTTCGACTATGAAGGGAGATAGTGTGATTTCAACCATAAACGGGAGCATTGAAGTATATATCCCAAGAAAAGCGGACGTTGAAATAGAGGCAAGTGGCGTCAATGGAAAGATAACTTCTGAGCTTCCCGGGGAGTTGAAGTCTGCTTATGGTTCAAAATCCTTTGAGACGGTTCTTGGAGAAGGAACCCACAAGCTCAAGATTTCAACCGTAAACGGGAGCATAGTAATTAAAGCACTATAAGTAGGTCAAAAGCCACCGCACCGACCCAGTGGAGAAGAAAACTCGGCAGAAAGCTTTCACTCTTTAAATCAATTTTTGCAAAGATTATTCCCGCTATGAACGAGTAGGGAACTTCCAGTGGCGGCTTGCCTATGTGGACGAGAGTGTAGGGAACGTTCTGGACGATTATCCCTAACCACTTGTTTTTCCTTGCAAGGGGAAAGAGGAGAATCCCTCTGTAAAATGCCTCGTGGGCAAACATGATAACGCCAATCAAAAGCTCCTTAAGGAGAAAATCCTCCCAAGAAGAGTAGGCAAATATCGGATAATACGCCTTGAAGCTTTCCAGCTGGGAGGCATAAACACTTATAGGAAAAGAGAGGAGAAAGAGGGCAAAAGCCCAAACATAGCCATCTCTTTTCCCTGTTTTAAAGCCGAGCTCCCGGGGCTTGAAGCCAAGAAAATAAGCAACTGTGAGGGGTATGAGCACATAGAAAAGGCCATCATAAAAAGCCCATTCGTAGATGTTTTTCCCTAATCGATAGTTGAGAGCAATGAGAATTCCGGCAAGAGCGTAGAGGGCAATTATCTCTTTCAAAGTCTTCACCAAATAAAAAAGATAAAGGAATCACCCTTTATTTTCTTCGCTTTCTTCTGGTTTTTCCTCTTGTTCTTGGATCTTTTCTTCTTTTGTTGTCTCTTCTTTCACTGTTTCCGTTGTCCCCTCGGCTTCCTCTTTTGTTTCTTCCTTTACCTCTTCTTCAACTTCTTCCTCTATCCTGGCCTCTGGTGGCTTCAAAAGCTCTTCTACACTTGGTTTGAACTCGATCTTCTCATACCCAAGGAACCTGAGGTCGCTCTCAAGAAGAATTTCGCCTAAAACAAGGGTTCTCGGATCTATTGTCTGTTCTCCGAAGTCTATTTTAACGTCGTTTTCGCCCACTTCGATCTGCACTTTTTCAAAGTCTATTCTTGGAATTCTGAGCTCGATTAAGGCCTTCACTTTCTCTATTGGGTCGTCTATTTTTTCAAGTATCTCAACCTCATAAACAACGGTTTTTCCCGCGTATGGATGGTTGAAGTCAACTCTAACCCTGCCGCTGGACACGCTCATTACTCTGCCCTTGAGCTTCTTTCCGCTCTCCGTTTCGATCTCCACATCAAGACCCGGAAAAGGGTATATGCCCTGCCTTCTAAACTGGCCGATTGTGAATGTTTTTATGAGCTTTGGGTCCCTCTTTCCAAATGCCTTCTCTGGCGGGAGCTTGATGACATGCTTCTTTCCAACCTCTAAGCCCTCAAGGGCTTCATCAAGGCCTTTTATAACGTGTCCAGCACCAACCGCTATCGAAACTGGCCCGTAAATTCCCTTTTCGCTGTAGATTCCGGCTTCCTTTGCAACATCCTCGTAAGTCGTGTCAAATATCTCTCCCGTTTCTTCTATTTTTCCGGTGTAGTGGAGCCTTATTACGTCTTTCTTTGCAACTTTCATAATCATAACCTCCTCTTTCCTTTTTCAAAAACTGGTTTAGATTATGGGAGGGGGTTTTTAAGCTTTGCACTTGCCGGAAGCGATAATCTAATAAAAACTTCGGAGAACTCTTTCTGGGTGATTGGGGTGAAGGTTTATAACACGATGTCCAAGCAGAAGGAGGAGTTTAATCCTTTGAGGGATGGCGAGGTCAGAATGTACGTGTGCGGGCCAACGGTTTACGATTACACTCATCTCGGCCATGCAAGGACTTATATCGCCTTTGACGTTATTAGAAGGTATCTGGAGCATAAGGGGTACACGGTTTTAATGGTCATGAACTTCACCGATATAGACGACAAGATCATCAGAAGGGCAAATGAAACCGGTGAAGATCCAAAGGAACTGGCTGAAAAGTTCTTGAAGTATTTCCTTGAGGATATGAAGGCTTTGAAGGTAAAGCCTGCCGACATTTACCCAAGGGTAACGGAGCACATTCAGGATATAATTGAATTTGTTAAGAAGCTTGAGGAAAAAGGCTATGCATACGAAGGAAGCGATGGCGTTTACTTTGAAGTCAGGAAGTACCGAGAATACGGGAAGCTGAGCAAGATAAACCTTGAGGAGCTTAGAAAAGGGGCGAGAGTAGAGCCCGGAGAAGGGAAGAGAAATCCAGAGGACTTTGCCCTGTGGAAGAAAGCAAAACCTGGGGAGCCCAAATGGGAAAGTCCGTGGGGTGAGGGAAGGCCTGGATGGCACATAGAGTGTTCCACCATGAGCACCAAATACCTCGGCGAGAGCTTTGATATCCACGGGGGAGGAAACGATTTAATTTTCCCGCACCACGAAAACGAGATAGCTCAAACAGAGGCATGCACCGGCAAAGAATGGGTGAAATACTGGCTTCACACGGGCTTTGTAATGGTCAAAGGAGAGAAAATGAGCAAAAGCCTTGGAAACTTCGTTACCATCCGGGAGCTCCTTCAAAGATACTCGGCAGAGGTCATCAGGTTCTTTGTCCTTCAAAAGCACTATCGCTCTCCTTTGGACTACACGGAAGAGGGGATTCAACATGCAAAGAACAACCTTGAGAGGCTTTATCATACACTCGAAAACATAAGAATAGCCCTTGAAAAGGCAGAAACGCCGTTTAAATGGGATAAAGAAGAGTTCGAGCTTTATGAAGTGGTAAGGGATGCGAAGAAGAAGTTTTACGAAGCGATGGACGATGACTTCAACACGGCTGAGGCTATGAAGCCAATATTTGAAGTGGCAAATGCCGTAAACAGGTATCTTGAGAAGGTTGAGAAGCCAAAGGAAAGCGTTCTTAGAAAAGCCCTTGAGTTCTTCAAAATGATAAGCGAAGTCTTTGGAATATTCGAGGACTATTTCAAAGAGACCAAAGAGACAAAGGAAGAGGAACTAATAGAGCTACTAATTGAAGTTAGAAGTGCACTCAGAAAACAGAAAAACTTTGAGCTGGCAGACAAAATAAGGAGCGAGCTCGGAGAGCTTGGTATTCAACTTGAAGACACACCCCAGGGAACAATATGGAAAAGGATAAACGTTTGATCATTCCTTTTTCTTCTTAAACTCCGCCAGGAGCTCTTTTGCCGCCTTTACCATTTCCTCTAAGCTTGCTTTGTCGTGTGTTATGCCTATAGTTATCTTTGCGTTTGTCGTTGCGTAGGAGAAATACAGCGTGTTGCCCTTGCTCTCGGCAAAAAACTGCTCCACAGTTGTTTCATCTTCCACCCCTTCGTCTCCCTCTTCAGCCGCTATGACCTCTTTTGGTACCTCCTCAAAGAGCATGGGCTTTGGCTTCATTTTTTCACCTCCCCATAAATTTTGAGAGTCTTCAAGATAGATTTATTAAATGAGCTTTACTCTCACGTATTTTTTCGCTGCCTCAAACTGCTTAACGTCAGGGGTATAAAACTCAGCTTTTAGTTCTTCCGCAAGGGCTATGTAGAGAGCATCGTAAACGGTAATTTTTTCCTTCAGCGCTATCTCCAAAGCACGCTCAAAGTAATTCTTGGCTTCGAAGAGCAACAGGCTTTTGGCGAGATACTTCAGTGCTTCAGTTCTGTCTTTTGCGTCTTCTTCATCTAGCCGTTTTTGGATAACAGCCTTCCAAATAGCGTTTAATGCTTCAACGAGAGCGTAATCCAGCGTTGCAGTTTTTTCCGTTAGTGGGATACTTTCCCAGTTCTCTTCTTGAAGGATAACTTTAGCGAGAGCAGATGCATCAATTACTATCACGATCCTCCCTCACAGATTTCGCTGAAAAACCCCTCTCAACGCTCTTTTTCCCCTTGAGAATTTCAAGGGCTTTTTGGAGGTTTTTCCTCCTTTCTTCCTCTTCTATGCGCTGGATTATGAACCTCCTTATTTCTTCACTCCAGTTTATACTTATTCCCTTCATCTTTGCTTTTATCTCATCTGGAATCCTAACTGTAATGACAGCCATGCAATACCACCTGAAATACATTATGCAATACGAAGTATATAAAATTTGCGTTTATCTCGTGAGAGCCTCGCCCTTTTAGAGGGATGACTTAGGGGGTCGTAAACCTTTCTCTTTAACCACTGTTGAACGGGGGTGAAAACCCTTAAATATCATTTCGATGAAGATTTTAATGGTGTCACCTATGGATGTTGTTGAGCTTCTTTCCGAACTGGTGAGATTTGACACAACAAACGACCCGGCAAAAGGCGTAAAACCCTCAAAGGAGTGCCCGGGGTTTATAGTGGATACACTGTCTTCCTGGGGCATCGAAGCTGAGCTGGTAGAAAAAGATGGCTATTATGCAGTTTATGGTGAAATCGGCAAAGGGAAGCCAAAGCTCCTCTTTATGGCGCATTTTGATGTAGTCCCAGTGAACAGAGAAGAGTGGGAGACTGAACCGTTTGAGCTTACCATTAAAGGTAGCAGAGCATACGGAAGGGGAAGTGCCGATGACAAGGGAAACGTAGCTTCAGTGATGTTAGCGTTGAAAGAGCTCTCAAAAATGGAGCTTGAGGGGAAGATTCTGTTCGCATTTACCGGCGATGAAGAAATCGGTGGAAAAATGGCAATGCACATTGCTGAAAAGCTGAAGGGCGAAAATAACCTTCCTGAATACATGATCAACGCAGATGGCATTGGCATGAAACCCATAATACGCAGGAGAAAGGGGTTTGGAGTTACCATAGCCGTTCCTTCTGAAAGAATCAAGCTCAGAGGAGTCCTAAAAGAAAGGAAGTTTAAGGTGAGCACCCCTATTCTCGAAACAAGGCATGCGGCATATTTCCTTCCCGGAGTTGATACCCATCCGATGATAGCACTCTCGCACTTTTTGAGGAATTCAAACGCTTTGGCGGTCTCCCTTGAAGGAAAGTTCCTCAAGGGAAACGTCGTGCCGAGTGAGGTAACGCTCAGGTATCTTGAGCCGGGAGAGGGAGAGGAAGTTGAAGCAGATATGTGCTTGACAAAACTTTTAAAGGCGATAGTGCCTCTGGTGAGAGCTCCAATAAAGCCTGAAAAGTACAGCGATTATGGAGTATCGATAACTCCCAACATCTATTCCTTTAAGGATGGCAAGCATGTTCTGAGGCTAGACATAAGGGCGATGAGCCATTCCCATAAAGACATCGAGAGCACCATAAAAGAGGTTGTTGCCTTTAACGTCCCGGAGGCAGAGGTTATCGTAAGCAGCAACGAAAAAGCCGGTTACCTCTTTACCCATCCGGAGGAAAAGATAGTCAAAACAACTTTAAAAGTCCTTGAAGAACTCGGCGAGAAGGTGGAGCCCGTTGAAGGACCCGGAGCTTCTGACTCAAGGTTCTTCACGCCTTATGGGGTTAAGGCAATAGACTTTGGACCGAAAGGAGGGAACATTCACGGCCCGAACGAGTATGTTGAGATAGACTCGCTCCGCAAGATGCCAGTGATTTATGCTGAGGTTGCGAGGAGGCTGGTAAGGGAGTAGTTAGCTCCCTTCCTCTCTAACTTCGTCGAAATCCTGAAGGTCGAAGACGAGGTAGCCCCCCTCCTTCGGGTTTCCCTTTTATCCTATTCCCCATCAATCCGAAGTGGTTTCCCTTATCCCAGTGAGCTCCGCTTTCTTTTGAGGTCTTTGGGGCTCTCCACGCTTCCATTTTGTTCAAGTTTGGGTAGTGGTCGAAGCCGCTCTCTTTTATCCTATGGATTATTTTTCCAGAGAAGTTGAAATTGCAAGAGTATTAATAAAATTATCAGTTGGGGGAATAAATAATGAGAATTCCCTGCTATCCGGTTTTTTGGTATAACCTCCTCAAAGGAATAACCGTTGGAAACTTTCTTATTGTACTTTTTGGAACCGTTAATCCTCGGTTCGGATTCAGGTTTGCCCTTTTATACTGGCTCGTTATGAGTCCTACCTCATATATCTCCACGGGAAGGAAAAAGATGTTCTCATAAGGACACATGGGCTAATGAGGGGGAAGGAAATAGCGATGAGGCTGCTCTTCGTTAGGTACTTTATTGCCTTCCTCGCCCTGCTTGGGGCTCTAATTGAGACTTATTTCGGGGAGAACATTTTACTCTTCATAATGGCCGGCATCTTGTGGTCAGTAGTGTATTCCATAGTCATGACCGACGTAGAGTGCCTAAAGAAACCCGACATAATGGAAGAAAAATAAAAACGGCTCACTCCACATAAACTGTCGCTTTAACGGTTTGCTCCTGTGTAGGTGCTTTATGGGGCTCCGAAGTGTTCCTCTGTTTTCTCTGGTTATCGTGTCCGTGTCAGTAGTAATTTTCCATAATTGTTTTGAATTTACTTTAAAAAATAAAAGTTTATAAACACGTAAGCTTGTAATCATTTTTGAAACATTATCGGAGGTTTAGCTTTGAAGTGGAAGCCGTTGTTTGCAGTCATCATTGGACTGCTGATGGTCGGAACTACTGCAGGGAGTGCAAGTGCAATAGAATTCCCTATCAATGACACGAGTCTGTCTTTTGGAATCCTTAGAGGATTTTATGATCCTGATCCTAATATCGTGACCAAAACTCCGGAGAAGATAACAAAAAACGTGGTAGGAATGTTCAAACTGGATCTTTATACGATGGACATCCCAATATAGACGATTATGGTGACTACAAAGTGGCAATCAAAATCGTGGATGAGGGGAAGTACATTAACAGAGGAACTTCCTTTGCACTTGTTAGTATGGGAACTCCGCTCACACTTGGGAACCACAATGACCCGATAGAAATTGGTATTACTGCACCATGGAATTCTACAGTGCATGACAGGGTGTATCGGATCGCTGGACCGATAGATATACCTTCTCAGCCAAGTTCCCCTAATTTGCTAAAGTGGGGATTTGACTTATTGGTTGGTACATAGGGGTTCCTAATCCTTTGTCACTAATTATCCCGGATTCTAAGGCACCTCTTCCTTTACAGTTCCATATATTCCCCGGAGAGGAGTCTAATTCATTCAGATTTATATTTGACAATGTTGAATTGTCGGATACGGGCAATAGGATAAACGTTGAGGGTGTCATAATAGAATACCAAGAAGGGGACGACGGCATAGCGCCAGTTTATGCATTTTATAAGGTTCCAGTTTACTGGGAATACATTTATGCCACAAAGGTAAGGACTATAAACACTAATATACCAATACCAATATACGTAACACATGGGTGATACTATGAGGCTTGGGATAAGGGATGCATTGTACCTTTTCATTATTTTTCTTTTGATTGCCCAGCTTTGGTCGGTCTCACGCGAAAACGAGCGTTTGAGAGAAGAACAGAAGAGTATAAAGGAAACTCTTGTGACTTCTCAGCTTATACATGAAATTTTCGAGTTAAGGCGTCATGCAAAACTAACGAATGTCCTTATGGACACTCCTCCCGGTACTGAATCCAAACTTGCCTTGCTCATTGAATTGAACAATACAAAATATTCGCTTTCGAGGCTGGAAAGGGATGTCGATCACTTGGGTGCCTGGTTGGGGTATGAAAATGACAGCCTTTCTCCATCTGGTGGGGGCTGTGTGGAGCTTCTCGAAGTGGTGTACTACACAGTCCAAAGCGAGAACATGACTCACGAGGACGTTCTTCTTGCCTTTAACGGCCTCGATACAATAATAAACTTCACCCGTGTGTACCCTCCGACCTATGGGAACATCATCCAAGGATTGAGTGATATGAATAAAGAATGCTGGAGGTTACTTCAGGAGGCAAACAGAACGCAGAAAAAATAGAGGAGAAAATAACCTCGAACTCACTCCACATAAACCGCCGGCTTCAGCGGCCTCGCCGCCTTCTTCTTTCCTCCTTTGTCCTCCTCTGGATTAATGACTATCTCTATGCCGAGCTCCTTCTCGATGAAGTCCTTTGCCTCCCTCAGGGCTTTCTCCTCGTCTATGCGCTTCACCTCGAAGGCCCTCTCCTTGATGAGTCTCTGTATGAGCCTGCTCACCTCTTTGCCGTGCTTCCTCATCTCTGGATCCTTCATCAGCTCGGCAATAGCTGCCTTAAAGTCCTTCTTCTCGGGGACCACTTCGACGACCTTCCACTTCCACTTGGAGATAGTATAGATGTATGTCTTCTTCGGGAAAAGCTTAAATATTTCTTGTTTATTAACGTCAGTAAGGGAAATCATGAAGAAGTTTCCAGCGTACTTGGCTTCTTGGGACGACATAGAGAAGTGGGCTAAAGAAGGAGCAATTAAAGTTCTTGAAGAAGGCTGGAGGCCAGATGTTGTAGTGGGCCTTGCAAGAGGCGGCTGGGTTGCAGCGAGGCTTTACTGCGACTATTTGGGAGTTAAAGATCTCGTGAGCGTTAAAGTGGAGCATTGGGGAGTTACGGCAACTCCAGACGGAAAAGCCAGACTTAAGTACGGCACGCAATACAATTTTGAGGGCAAGAAAGTCCTGATAGTTGATGACATAGCGGACACTGGAGAAAGCTTAACCTTGGCAAAGAACTACGTCGAAAGCAAAAATCCAGCCGAAATAAAAGTTGCAACTCTTTTGACTATAAAAACCTCAAAGTTTAGACCAGATTACTTCGGAGAAGAGATCGATTGGGCGTGGATAGTCTTTCCGTGGAACTTTGTTGAGGACATGATAAACCTTGTAAACAACTTGTTTGAGGAAAAGGAAACCCTTACCTCGGACGAAATAATTGAGCTGTTTAAAGAGCTCCATGGTATGGAGGTTCCGAAGGAGAAGCTTGAGGAGGCCTTAAAATTTGCCCAGATGAGAAAAATATTTAAATGGGATGGGCAATCTTGGCGCAAAGCTTAAGGTTGTGATATCTTGGATAAGGAGGATATGATAAAATCAATAAGGGAGCACAGCAACTACTCCAGAGAAATCTACGATATGCACGAAGATGTGATAAACGAGGCCCTAGACCGTTATGACCAGCTGAAAGAAGAATATTTAAATGACCATTCGCGTGCTAGAATCGTTAGAATCGTGATAAACGAGGACAATAATTTGCCTTTGGCCATGGAGTTCCATCGGAAGGATGATTCCTTTAAAGGCTTCAGCATAGCGATAGGCAAGCCCTACATAAAGAACGGGAAGGGCAACGGGCATCAGGAGTAAAATCCATCTTCAATGACTCTTCCGTCGTATACTTGATAGCTTGCTAGATAGTATGTTGGATTTTTGTATTTTCTTGTTCCATATCTATCCGCTCCGGCGATCCATATTATGTAGTTGTCTTCCCGATATGGGTTTCTTATTGCCATTATTACGGATGTAAAGGGCGAGCTGTAGGTTTTTTCGGTGAATTCAATCTCTTTTATGTATTGATCCGTTATTAAGAACGTTCTGACGTTTTCGAATTCGGCATTTTTCTCCAAAATCCATGTTCCATTTGAGGGCACAAATCTTAAGGGGAAGCCCTCGTCCAGTTGATCCACAACTTTATTACTCAAAGGGCCGCCTATGAGGATCATATCCTTCTCTAAATCTTCCTTAGTTATCTCCATATCGCTCTTTATTTCAACTTTTACCTCCCCCATCCACTGAGAGTAGAACCTCTGGAGATAATCTTTAACGATTTCGGCCGTTTCTCTATCGTAATCCACACCATTTTTGTCAGGATTCTGTGTGCCATAGACTATGATTATTTCTCCCTCCTTCACTCCATCGTCCAGTGCCCTCAATGGGGTTACCGGTACCTTTTCTTCATAAAGGGTTTTTGCTTCGCTTTCGGGCACCTTATGAGCCAACTCTGTTAGCATGTTGAAGATGTACTCCTCCAAGGGCCTGTTATTCTCAATGGCAATCTTGGCATATTTTTCGTATAGCCCTATAACATCCTTGATCCAAAATTCTCCCCATGCTTTCTTCATCTGAAGGGAAAGCTCGGCATAGTCCTTGTTTATTCCGCTTAGGGCAAAGTACGCCCAGGCATCTGCAAAGCTTTCGTATATCATGGTTGTATCGCTCCAAAAGTGTATGTCATAGGTTGCCAAGTAAGGCATGTCCTCCTCTATGGTGTCTTCGAGGTATTTGAGGGGCTTTACTTTGTATTCGTAATACTCGTTGAGCTTGGCTGTAGTTAGGTCGTGTCCAAGCTCATGGTAGATAAACTCCAGAATCCACAATCTGTCAAATTCTGAATTGTCCACATAGACGCTGTTCAGCGGAAGCCCGAATATAGTATCCTTTGCTCTAAGAAAGCCCCAGTATGTTTTGGGAGGGTTTCTTCTGACCAATGGAAGCATTCCTCCGGAGCCGTAGATTACAGTTTCATTCACTTTTTCCCTAAAGCTGTGTCCGTGAATGCAGACTAAATGGGGAAAATGAAACTCGAAGCGGACTTTGCTCAGGTCCATATATGCTTCCATAAACTCATCTGGTGGGAGTAGAGTTATGGCAGAAGCATAAACTTCCAGATCTTGCTTGTAATAGTTTTCATGCTTCCTGAAGAACTCCATAAAATTCGTATCATGGGAGAATTCCCTCAGGGCGTCCACTATTTCGTCAAGCTCTTGCTCCTGCCATTCGGTGTAGATCCTCTCCATCTCCGGTGGCTCCGAGAACTGCAGAAGGTACGCGTCAATGATGAATAGCCTGTAGTCCCTCTCCGGAATAGTCTTTGCATTCTTGAAATATTCCCTAAGTATCTCTACCGCTCTGTGGTTTCTGTATTTCCAAAACCAGCGTTTCACATCGTCGATGTATTCCCCCCTGTTGATTACGAACTCGTCGTGACCAAATGCAAGGTAGTAAACAATGGATAGGAGCTCTTCATTTGGGTTTATCTTTATTAGAACACTGTTCCGCTGGAACTGGTACGCACTAACGTTTGGAGCCAGGAGAAAGATAAGCAGGAGTGCCAAGAGCCTGCGCTTCATATCCATCACACTAATTTTTCATTGCGGTATATTTAAACTCTCTGCGAAACTTTAAAATACCATGCTCCAATTCTGTTAGGGTGACCTAAAATGAAGAGGATGGTGATACTTTTTGTGCTTACCCTTCTTCTGGCTCCATTAACTACCGCCCAGGAAAAACCTCTAATAATAACAAGCATAGCCCCAATAGCGGAGATACTTAGGGAAGCTTTTGGAGATATCTTTCAGGTGGAATACCTTGTTCCCCTCGGCGTTGATCCCCATCAATACCAGCTTACACCGGAGCAGATTGAAGAGATTCAAAGGGCAGATGTTATAGTTACAATTGGTCACTTGCCAGCTGAAGAAAAAATAGAGGAACTTGAGCGAGAAGGCATCTTGAAAGGTAAGGTTCTTGGGATAAAGGATTATCAGAGATACGGCTTTCGCTATTTACCGGAGAGGTGGTACAGCAACAAGTACAATCCCCACGGTATTTGGCTTGACCCCTACAATGCCCTTGCCATAGCTGAAGCCGTAAAGGATGCTTTAGCTAACTCCCCTGCATACGCCTCCATAGGTTCTCGGTTTTCAGAGTTTGAGGCAAAACTCAGAGGGATTATCCTGGCATATCAAAAATTGGGCTTGGAAGGGAAGAAGGCATTGATAGAGCTCCCCTCTCAACAGTACACTTTGGAGTGGATGGGGATTGAGGCGATTGGGTCTATAAAACCTGAAGAAGAAGTTCCAGCTAAGAGTGTGGATGAGCTCCTTACTGTTGCAAAAACAGTTGATGTGATAGTTTACTCGGAGGAATCCCCAGAACCTTTGAAAAGTGCTGCCCTTGAGCTTTCAAAAAGAACAGGAGTTCCGGCGGTCAAAGTTTCGGTTATGTGGAGTGGGAGGAATTATACCGAAGTTTTAGCCCAAAATTCTGCCAACATAGCATCAGCATTTGGAATCTATGCTCCGCAACAAGGGCAAACTTTCAAGCAAACAAACCTCAACATGACGTATATCCTTCTTGCCTTCGTGTTAGGAATCACCCTCGGAACAGCTCTCGGTGTGATAATAAAAAAGTAGGGGAGTTCACTCTCTCTTGTAGGGCTTTCCATCGGCCTTTGGAGGTCTTACTTTTCCTATTATTCCTGCCACAATGATCAATGTCACTAGGTATGGAAGTGTAGCAACAAACTGCCATGGAATGATTCTCTGAACCTCTGGATTCGTTCTTACCCACACTGAGAGGTTGTCGAAGAATCCGAAAATGAATCCTCCAAGGAGAGCCCTTAAGGGGTTCCATCCGCTGAACACCATATTTGCCAGGGCGATAAATCCTCTACCTGCTGAAAGCTGTTTTGTAACCGTTCCAAGCCAGTCTACACTCATGAATGCCCCGCCAAGTCCTGCAAGCGTTGCTCCATACACGGTGGCTAAAAATCTATAGCGCTCAACGTTTATACCTAAAGCATCCGCTGCTTCCGGATTTTCACCTACCGCTCTTATTCTAAGTCCTAATGGGGTTCTGAAGAGAACCCAGTGGGTCAAGAGTGCTATGGCAATCGTCACAAGGACCATTGGGCTTAAACTTCCATAGGGGGTGTTTATTATCGGTGTAACCCTGAAGTTCGTCGGGACTTGATGCTGACCTGCGGTTCCCCAGTATGCTGGAATTCCAAAGGCCACAACACCCAATGCGAGAAGGTTAACTCCTATACCCGGAATCACGTGGTCTCCCTTTAGATAGACGGTGATAAACCCGTGGAGCATCCCGAGGAGTATCCCTATAAAAGCCCCACCAAGAAGACCTATCCATGGACTTCCGGTGATTTCTGCGAATATTGCTCCGAAGAAGGCACTCATGAGGAGTATTCCCTCATATCCTATGTTTACCACACCTGCCCTCTCGCTCACCACAGCGCCCACGCTTGTGAGCACCAGTGGAACCATTGCCGTTAGTGCTCCTATAAGCGTTGAAATGACTGCCTCAATCATCTTCTCACCACCCTCCTTAGAAGGTCTAAAAGTCCCGGTACTGCAACGGCAACAACTATCACACCCTGAACCATTCTCACCATCTCTAACGGCACTCCTGCTTCAATCTGCATAGCCGTGGCTCCAGCTTTAAGCATTCCAAAGAATATGCCACTGAATATTATTCCAAGAGGATGGTTCCTTCCAACCAGTGAAACACCTATCCCATCAAATCCGTAGCCGTAGATGTTCGCCATTCCCTGGCTTATTGCATAGCTTGGAGGCCTCCCCATGACTTCCGTTGCACCAGCAAGGCCGCTCATGATGCCTCCAAGTAGGAAAGACCATATAACCGCTTTCTTTGGGTTTATTCCACCATAGCGGGCTGCCCTTTCGTTGTATCCGCTCACCCTAAGTTCATACCCCAACTCGGTGTGCCAGAGAATGTAGTATGTGATGAGAGCTGCTATTATTGAAATTGCAAAGGCCCATGAAAGCTCACTCCCTTTCATTATTATCGGAAGCCTTGCACTAACTGGAACCGCTATTGTCTTGTTCGGATCCTCTGGATTGGGTATTTTTTGCAGGACTATGTAGAGGGCTATGAAGTAGGCTATCCAGTTGAGCATGATCGTTGATACGACCTCATTTACCCCTCTTAGAACCTTTAAAAATGCCGGGATTGCCATCCACGCGATTCCCGCTATTATCCCACCAAGAAGGCCCATTAAAATGTTTCCCCAGAGGTTTGTTAGCAGGATCGCCACTATAGCTCCAAAATACACTGTTCCTTCTCCGCCGATGTTGAAAAGTCCCGTTCTGGCCCCTATTCCAAAGGTCAAGGCGGTTAATATTATGGGGGTTGCTGCACTCAGTGTCATGGCCCATCCGTACTTTGAGCCTATTGCTCCGTCGAAAAGTGCCACGTAAGCCTTAATTGGGCTGTAGCCTGAGAAGGCCAATACGATTCCCCCAACTACAATCCCAATTACTATTGCTATCATGCTTTCTACAAACGGCTTCGCGAATCCTTTGATGTCAACTCTCATGCTTGATACCTCCCATCATCAGTCCTATCTGCTCTTCGGTAACCTCTTCGGGCTTTGCTATACCTACGAATTGACCCTCGTAGATTATTGCCATCCTGTCACTGAGCTGTAGCACCTCATCCAAGTCCGCAGAGACCAGAAGAACAGCTTTGTTCTCGTTTCTAAGCTTTATCAGGTAGTTTCTTATGTACTCGGTTGATGCTACATCCACTCCCCTCGTTGGCTGAGATGCGATTATAAATTCGGGCTCTTTGCTGACTTCCCTTGCAACTATGAGCTTTTGCTGGTTTCCTCCGCTCAGGCTCTTTACGGGGGCATCTATGCTGGGGACAACAACTTCAAAATCCTTAACAAGTTTTGTCGCATGTTCTTTAACCCTATCCCATCTTATAAGTCCCAATGGGCCCCGGAAATTTTCTCTCCAGTGGAGTCCGAGGATTGAATTTTCGGCTACACTCATCTCTGTGACCAGCCCCATATGTATCCTGTCCTCCGGAATATGTGCCACTCCGAGATCATAGAGCTCCCTTGGTGGTCTACCGGTTATATCTTTGCCGTTAAGGAGTATTTTGCCTTTCTCTACCTTTCTTAACCCGCTTATCGCCTCTATAAGCTCGGTTTGCCCGTTGCCCTCTACACCAGCTATCCCGAATATCTCTCCTGCCCTCACCTCAAATGTGAGTCCCCTTACGGCATCTTCCCCTCTATCCCCTTTTACCCATAGGTCTTTTACTTCAAGCACGGGGCTTCCAGCCTCTTTGGGTGGTTTCTCTATCCTGAGGACAACCTCTCTCCCGACCATCATTTTGGCGAGTTCTTTTGGAGATGTTTCGCTTGTGTTGACGGTTCCTATCACTTCCCCCTTTCTCAGAACGGTTACCCTGTCGGTTATCTCCATGACCTCCCTGAGCTTGTGGCTTATGAATATTATCGTTGTCCCCTGTGCCTTTAGCTTTCTGAGAACATTAAAGAGTTCCTTGACCTCTATCGGTGTTAACACTGCAGTTGGCTCATCCAGGATGAGAACATCAACATCTCTATACAAGGTTTTTAATATCTCGATTCTCTGCTGAACTCCCACCGGAAGGTTTTCAACGGGTACATCGAGGGGGACTTGGAAGTTTAACTCATCCATAAGTTTTTGCAGCTTTCCCTTTGCTTTCTCAACATCTATCTTTGAGAAAAGCCCGTGACCTTCCATTCCAAGTATGATATTATGAAGACCATCAAAAACGTCAACAAGGGTAAAATGCTGATGAACCATCCCAATTCCATTCGCAAGGGCATCGGCGGGGCTCTTAAACCTCACTTCTTTACCATTAACAAAGATTTTACCCTCTGTTGGATGGAGCATTCCAGAGAGGATTTTCATTAAGGTTGTTTTTCCGGCTCCATTCTCACCCAATAAACCGTGAATCTCACCTTTTTTTACGGAAAAATCAACGCCTTTCAGGGCCTTTGTTCCATCTGGATATATCTTGACGATTCCTTTCATCTCGATAATTGGAACTTCCTTCATAAATGCACCCCCAAGAAGCTGTAAAAGTTAAAATAGAAAGGGAAATCAGCTGCTTTCCCACTGCTTTGCAAGTTCTTCCATTTCTTGCCATGTTTGGGCGTTTCTTAGGGCTTCTATCTGGTCTTTTGTGGTTGCCATTGGGATCTTTATCTCTCCGCTCTTGATTTTCTCTTCGAGCTCACTCACCGCTTGCCAAATCCAGTCTGGAACTTGCTTTCTTGTCTCCTCGAGCTTGGCAAATAGCTCATCTTCGCTGGTAAAGCGGAGCTCCTTGAGCTTCTGCTTCTTGGTTTCCTCTGGCAGTGAGTTGAACATCTCCTTGACATCGTCGATAGTGCTTACCCCAACACCGCCCTCTTTGAGTCCGAGCTCCATTATTCCTCCTTGCCAGTTGCCCTTGACGGCCATCTCCACAGCCTTGTATACACCCACATCGACCCTCTTCATCATTGAAGCTATTATAACCCCCGGCTTAATCCAGTCTTGAGCTGAGTCAACACCTACTGCAAACGGTGGTCCCATGTCTTTTCCTTGGCTCTGGAGGTACTCATAGACGGCATCGAAGACACCCAATCCTACTGCACCGGCTATTTGGTAAATTACCCACGCTCCTTGCCCGAGCTGGGCTTGAGCGGCTGTTTTACCCTTTGCGGGGTCCGTGAATGAGCCGGTGTAAGTGTATAAGATGTCAATGTTAACATCTTTTCCGGTCTTTTGCTTGTAGTAATCCTCTGCCCAGGCCACGCCAAATCTGTAGCCGCCCTCAAACTTGTAAAGCACTGGGATTTCAATACCAAGAACGGCTCCAACTTTGTCTTTGCCGTCGTTAGCAGCAATTAAACCGGCCAAAGCTCCTATTAGGGCTGAACCTTCATTCTCTTTAAAGAGAATGCTCACGACATTTGGCTTGTCTGGGACAAACCCATCAACTATGGCGAACTTCTGGTTGGGGAACTCATCTGCTACTTGCTTTATTGCATCGGTCATCATAAATCCAACTGCTATAATGATGTTGTATTCCCCCTTTTGGGCTAAGCTTCTGAGGTTTGGCAAGTAATCAGACTCACTGTTGCTTTGTACTTCCTTAAGCTCGAGGTTGAAGTCCTTTGCAGCCCTTGAGGCACCTAGGTATGCCATATCGTTGAAGCTAAGATCACCTCTTCCACCGACATCATAAACCACTGCAATTTTTCCCGCGTATTGGGGAGTGCTTGTTTGGGTTTCTGTCTTTCCTCCCCCGCCAATACAGCCACTTACAGCAACGCTAAATAGTAAAATCCCTACTAAAAACACTACTAATCCTCTATTCTTCATTAGATCGACCTCCAGAGGGAGTTATCGTATGAGGGTGAGAACAAAAAGATATATACTTTATGGTTATTTTTGGCAACTGCCTCAGGTTTTTAAAGGGTCTAATTCTACTGAGTGGGGGAGTGATATGCTTGAAGAGATAGCGAGCCTTGAAAGGGGTGTGGTTTTACTTACAGGGGATGCCAAGAGGCTTGCAAGGATATTCCTCAACCTGTGGCTTTCTAAAGGTAAAGTTTTCCTTGTGGAATACCTTCCTTTTGAGGTTGATTATCCAGAGAAGGTCTTCATAGGGAGCATTGAAGAAGGATTTGAGTTTGATGGCTATGTGATTTATTCACTTCTTTCCAGACCAAAACCGGAGAGAGCCAAGTATTACTCGTTCATAGCAGAACATAGGGATAAACTTATCCTTATATACGAGCCCAAGTACCTCAGAGACTCCCTATTTAGATATGCTCTCAAGGATTTGGTGGATTATCTGGTCGCCTATAAGCGCGAGACCATGGGAATGGATAGAGTTGACGTTTACAAGCTTGAAGGGGGCAGAGTGGCTAAAAAGAAAACCTACGTGAGGAGATTTTGAGAGAGATGAAATAAAAAATCTTTTAAGTTGGCTGCGTACTTTTTAGTGTTTAGCGTTCATAGGGTGATTCTCATGGGGAAGTACTTCGGGACGAGCGGTATAAGGGAAGTCGTTAATGAGAAATTGACTCCGGATCTCGCCCTGAAGGTCGGAAAGGCATTGGGGACTTTCCTTGGCGAGGGGAGGGTAGTTGTCGGCATGGATACTAGAACTAGCGGCGAGATGCTTAAAAATGCCCTAATCTCAGGTCTTTTGAGCACTGGAGTTGATGTTATTGACATAGGTCTTTCTCCCACTCCATTAACGGGCTTTGCAATAAGGCTCTATGAGGCAAATGCGGGAGTAACCATCACCGCTTCCCACAATCCCCCCCAGTACAACGGCATAAAGGTATGGCAGGCGAGCGGAATGGCCTATACAAGCGAGATGGAGAGTGAGCTGGAGAGAATTCTTGAAGAGGAGAAGTTCCAGCAGGCATCTTGGGATAGAATAGGAAAGCTAACAAAGGCTGATCCAAAAGAGGAGTACATAAAAAAAGCCCTCGAAATGGTGGAACTTTCAAAAAGCTACAAGGTTGTTGTTGACTGTGGAAACGGCGCCGGGAGCATAGTTTCGCCCTACCTTCAGAGGGAGCTTGGAAATAAAGTTATCTCGCTCAACTCCCACCCGAGCGGCTTCTTTGTGAGGGAGCTCGAGCCAAACGCTAAAAGCCTTTCAGCCCTTTCGAGGGCTGTTAAGTCCCTTGGGGCTGATGTTGGCATAGCACACGATGGAGATGCAGATAGGATTGGCGTCGTTGACGATCGGGGGAACTTTGTGGAGTATGAAGTTATGCTCTCCCTCATAAGCGGCTACATGCTGAGAAAGTTTGGGAAAGGAAAGATTATCACCACAGTTGATGCCGGTTTTGCCTTGGATGATTACGTTAGACCTTTGGGTGGGGAGGTTGTGAGGGTAAGGGTCGGAGACGTTGCGGTTGCGGAAGGAATAATGAGGGAAGAAGCAATCTTCGGCGGCGAGCCCTCTGGAACCTGGATAATCCCGCAGTGGAACCTCACTCCTGACGGAATCTTTGCCGGGGCTTTGGTTCTTGAGATGATCGACAGACTCGGCCCGATAAGCGAGCTTGCCAAAGAAGTCCCGCGCTACGTAACCTTAAGGGCAAAGATACCCTGTCCCAACGGGAAGAAGGCGAAGGCGATGGAGATAATAGCCCGCGAGGCCCTAAAGACGTTCGACTACAACAGGCTCATCGACATCGACGGAATCAGGATAGAGAACTCCGACTGGTGGATTCTCTTCAGGCCCAGCGGCACGGAGCCGATAATGAGGATAACCCTTGAGGCCCACACGGAGGAGAAGGCGAGGGAACTGATGGAGAGGGCGGAGAGGCTCGTGAGGAGGGCCATCGAGGAGGCCTGAAGGTGAGGATCCCCTCTACATCATCTACGCCCTTTTTGCCGCTTTTTTCGCCGCCCTGGTTCCCATCTTCTCCTCATTGTTGCCCTCGCCACTGGAAAGACGAACACATCCGGCTTTGACCACCGCGCTCTGCTCTTCGTAACCCTTTCCAGAGTGATTATTAGAGAGGGTAGCAAAATGAGCGGGATGTTCCTCTTCTGGGGGAAGAAGAAAGAGGTTGGCAAAGGCGGAGCACATGAAGGCTTACCTCAAGAGCGTGGGGCACGCGGTTGGAGACGCGCTGGACAGGATATACAGGGACGGGATATACCTTGAGTTGAAAAAGGACCCTGCACCCCTAATAGACGCTATTTATGAAGAACTGGTCGGCCGGGGCATCCCCGTCCCAAACAAAGGAAAGTTCCACGAGGACATGCGCAAAGCATTCAGGGTTAGGACCCCGGCAAGCACATGACCACAATGGACCGCCTGAAGGAGTACAAGGAAACGGTAAAGATGGAAAAGACACGCCCGATACTGGTGAAGCAACCTGAGAAGTCCCCCGGAGTGAGGAAAGGGAAGGGGAAACCGAAGAAGAAAGCCCGGCCCACCGAAAGCGCCGACTTCTCAAGGGCGAGGCTCGAAGTCCTCTAGATACTCCAGGCCCTTGAGTTCTCTGACTACTCCGGGAAGGCCGTGGAAAAGGCCGTGGAGAAGCTCTCCTCGCGCATGGCCGAGCTCTCGAAGGAGAAGCCAACGCCGGATCTCCTCTCGATAATGGGCCTCTACTCCTACGCCCTTGAGCTCGTGAAGAACGAAAGGTGGGACGAGGCGAAGGCGTTCCTGGAGCTCGCCATCTTTAGAACCCACGAAGCTCAGCCCCGGCCGTTTTGAGGACCGCCCTCCAACTGCCTCATCTTTTCGGCGAACCTTTTAGCCCTCTCAATGTCTCCCTCATCGGGATGCCCTTTGTTTATCCCGCCTATCTTCTCCAGCCATCCGTTCGTGTCCCATCCTTTGCAGGAGAACTCCCCGACTATCTCAAAGCCCTTCTCCCTCAGCGCCTTCCTGAGCTTCCGGTGGTTTATGAACGGAACGTTTATCCCTGCCGTTGAGAAAATAAATGCTTTCTTCCCTTTCACTTCTGGAAGGCTATTTATAAGCTTGAAGAGCGCCCTGTGGTGCTTCCAGTAGTAGATGCCCGAGCCAAAGCCGATGAGGTCATAGCTAAGAAGCTCCTCGGGCTTCACCTTCCATGGCTTGACGAGCTTCGCATTAAGAACTTCTGCTATTGCTTTGGCTATCTTTTCCGTGTTTTTGTGATGTATGGAAACGTAAACAACAATGGCACTCATCTTAGCCCCCCTATAGCTTTTTTCAACTTTTCAAGGCTTTCCCCAATGCTATCCTTGTCAAATTCAAGGTAGAGGGCATCCGGGAATCTCCCCTTGAGGATTTCAAAGAGCACGCCTTCCCCGGGGACTACCTCAAAGCTTTGCTCTTTCATCAGCTCTTTTGATCTCTTTATTCTCTCTTCCTTTGGCAGATAAAAGAACTCTTGGATAGCTTTGTAAGGAAATGTCTCTGGGTTGCTGGAGGTTGTGTGGAACACTCCACACGTTGGCGAGCCCTTAACCCCGAGAAAGATTATTTTTTCGGGCTTTTCTTCCGTCAAAATCCTTCCAATGAAGTCCGCAATGCTTTCGGCTTTTTCTCTCATTCCAAGCCTCTCATAGGCTTCCCTGCCCATTGGAGGCCTTGGCCACCCTATGAGCTCGTATTCCGGGCAGGGATATGTTAAGATTTTCATCTCATCTTTGTGCTCTGCAAAAAAGCTTAGGAGCTTTTCACTTGTCTTGTACTCTTTTTCCTTTGCTCCTCGATAAACGTAGAAGGGGCTGAGAAGGCATGGTGCAAGTATTATCATTATCATGGGCTTCACCAGTAAAAAGAAGCTTTAAAAATCTTTAAACTTTTTTAGACGTCAAAGAGGTTATGATTCCTTCGACCTTTGCCTTCAGCTCTTCAAGAGTTCCTTCATTTACAATCAAAAAGTCAGCCAAATCTTTAAGCTTGCTCGTGTGATAAAGCTTTTCCTCAGCTTCATCAGCCCTTAGAAAATCTTCAAAGCTTTTTATCACCTTGTCCTTACCCGCATTTCTCTTTTTTAAACGCTCATACCTTATCTCCGGGCTTGCCTCAACGTAGATTATAACCCCACCTCGCTTTTTTATCTCCTCTGTTTCTTCTCTCGAGCGAACCCCATCGATGACAACGTTTTCGCAGTTTCTTTTCTTGTCCAGTGCAAGCCTTATCAAAATGTCCTCCCCGTAGGTTTCCTTTAGGTATCTGCCGTATTCTATGAGTTTGTCCCTTGTTGGTTCGCTCTTTTCTGGAACTTCCGGGAGCCATGAGTATTCGCTTAGGTTATGAGTGAGGAGATCAATTAACGGATCGCTACATGAAACCCTGCAAAAGCCCCTCTCCTCGAAGAACTTTGCAATTGTTGTTTTCCCGGCTGCGATTTTACCAACAACTCCTATTATCATCTAACCACCAAGTTACTTTTTCCATGCCCGCCATATTAAGTTTGCCCCATCTGTGGACTCCATTAGCCCCTCGGCAACCATATCCACTATAAAGTCTATCATGGCATTCTTGTCAATCCTTGCAGGCTTTTCAAAGCCGAAAAAGTACTTTGCCTCAAAGAACCCAATGTGAAGAAACCTTAGGGGATTTAAAAGTGCCACATCCTCAGTAAACTTCAAATCGAATGGAAAATCTGCAATGACGAGCTTAATCCCCCTTTCTTTGGCAATATCTTTCAGCTTTTCCTCATCTGGGTAAAATAACTCCCTAAGGGAGCCGTCTATTGGCTCATAGCTTATTTTCGGAAAGGTGTACTTGATGCCTACCTTTTCAGCCTTCAGCCCCAATTTTTCGGCAAAGCCTATCATGGCCTTTGCATTGAAGCTGAGAAAAACAAGGGCTCTCTCATCTATTCTTAACTCGGGCCACTTTCGGGGGGGAAATTTGAACTCTGCCTCGATTATTGGTCCCAAAAATTCCAAAAAAGTTCCTCTAATCCTTTCCAAATTTTTTTCGAGCTTTTTCTGCTTTATAAGCAGGTCAAGCTTTGAATATACTGTAACTTGCTTCACACCGAGTTCTTCTCTAAGCTTTCCGATTACAAAGCTGTTCCCGATTATTGCACTTTTATCGCTTCTATCTCTGGCTATTATAAACAGCTTATCTTCTTCCCTGTCGTATCTGATTTCATCTATTACAAATGGCACTAAGGGAAAACCGTTTTCTTTTCTTATTCTGTTAACCTTCTCACTTATCTCTTCTTTTGTAAGCATCAGCTCACCTTGTACGCCTTGATGCACTCGTAGATTTCCTGGGCAATTTTTAAAGCTTCCTCTCTGTCGTCGGTTTCTTTTACTATAATCTTTCCACTTGGAAATATGCTTATGTCATATGTCTTTCTAACAAGGGCTAAGAACTTGGTTACCCGCTTTATCTGGTAGCCTTTCTCCGCTAGGCATTCGCAGACCTCCTCTAAGTCGATATCAAAATTTTCTCGCGGGGTTATGTTTATTGCCTTCATGCTTGTACACGGCCTTGCAACCAGCATGGAACCACCAACCAGAATTTATGAACCGTACTTCATAAAATTTATTGGAAGAAAAGCCCGAGCATCATCGCTTCCAGATGGCAAACCCCAAAATTGAGACCAGCAAAAGCGCCCCTAGTGAAAGGATAATTTTTGTTGAGATGCCATTTTCTTTTGCGGGACTTTTAGTGTCTGTTCCCTCTTCAAGGGTGAAACTTACTTCAATTTCTCCCGCTGGAAGTGTTATTTTATTGCCCTCAACTTCAAGGGGGACATCGCTCATATCCACCAAGCTTGCTTCCTCCGGCAGTATAACGCTCACCGGATTGTCTGAGCTCAATGAGATAGTCCAAACAAGGCCTTCCTGCTTAATCAAGTCTGGAGTAGTATAGGTTATCTCCACTATCTGGGCATCTTGAGTGTTCACTGTTATCTCGTTTCCGTTTATGTAATATTCAAGGGGATTACCGTTTTCATCGGTAACAAAGACGTCCTCGTAATGATCACCAATCAAAGATAACGTAACCTGCGTTGCATAATCATCAACGGGCACTTCAATTTCTACAGTTGCGTATCCGTCTCCGTAGGGGGTTATGTTTATGCTCCGTGCACTTACAAAGGGAATAAAAAGCAAGAAGGCAAGCAAAGCCTTTTTCATACTTTCCACCTCCATAAAAAATTGGAAATCAGAGGTGCCTCAAGATGAACTCATCCACTCTATGGAGCATTTCTAGGGCGATTGCAAAGTGCATCTTTGCTTCCGCTGGCTTCTTGTGTTTTAGGAGCTCGATTCCAAGTCTTATCTCTTGTATTGAAGTTTTAAGCTGTAGCTCCGCCTTTCTTGTATCTACTCCTTTCTTCTTGAGCTCTCTCAAGGCTTTTGCATCCTTCTGAACCCTGTCGTTAATCTCTCTGAGGAATGCTCTCATGTCTCTCATCTTTTCTTGGGCTTCTCTTTCGTGGAACTTTCTTTGGATAAATGCCATTGCCCTGTGGAATTCTTTTATGGTCTCCGTGTTCTCCCTCATGACTTGAAGGGCTTCGTCGTATTTTCCTTCATCCGCTAGGGCTTTGACCTCATCGTAGACTTCTCTAAACGCTTCAAGCCTTTCTTGAAGTTCACTTGCATCGTAGCCCTTTTCTTCTGCCGTCTCAATTACCTTCTCCGCCATCTCTATTCCCCTTGCACCCTTCTCCAAGAACTCATTTACTATCTTGTCAGCGTTTGCCTCTACAAGTTCCCTTCTTATTCTCCTTAGCTCCTCGTCTAAAGCTGCTTTTTTCTCCCTCGCAACTTCGAGGTCTTCTTTGGCTTTCTCAAAATCTCTGGCTTTTATGTCCTCTAACACAGTCCTGTAAGCCTCTTTAGTTTCTTGTAAAAGCGCTGTTGCATTCTCTACGTCAATCCCCTGTTTTTGAGCCATCTCTATAGTTCTCTCAGCCATTCTAAAGTAGCCTTCCATCCTTCTTATCTCTTCCGGGAGCCGTTCTCTTAGCTCCTCTTTTCCTCTTTCAAAGTTCTTCAGGACTTCTCTGTAGTGGTGCATTGCCGTTAAGCCATTGATTATGGCATTGTAATAGTCGCCGCTTTCATAGGCAGTGAGGGCATCTTCCTTATACTCTTCGGCCAGTTGGTAGTGTCTCATAACGCTTGAGTTATCTGGCAGGTTTATGTTGTTAATTAGTCTTGTTGTTATATTGCTTAATCTTTCGAGGGCTGCAACGATATGTTCGGCTATCCTTTCCTCCTGCGTTATGTTTTGTATTTCCGGTGGCAAAGGCTCTGTTTCATTTTCTATTGTGGCGTTCTCATCTGCTAGGCTCAAGCCCGCTGGTATTATGCTCCCCACCAACAGGCCTATTAACACCCAGACCTTCAACCACTTCATGTTCATCACCATTCCTAACTGGGGCTTTTACCTATTTTAGGAATCCGGTGAAAAGAACGTTCCGGAACGTTTCATTTTTTGTGTAAACTTCCATAAACAGCTTTCTACACATACAACCCATTAAAAATTATGGAAATCTGCATGTGAACGATGAGAAACTGTATTTTGGACTAAACTGGGCTTAGATTTTTTGGGTGAGCTTCATAAAGGCCGGCATTCTTTAAACGGTATGTCTTGAACTTTGGTGTTTTGGAGATGTGCACTTGGAGAAGTTCTTCTATTTCCAATCAAACTCCTCCAAAAGTTAAAAAGAAAAATCACTTTAAACTTCTCACAAGTTCCTCCATAACCCCAAGGAACGTTTCAACTTCTTCAATACTGTTGTACACATGGAAAGAAGCTCTAACAGTTCCATTTATGCCAAGCTTTTTCATTACCGGCAGTGCACAGTGGTGACCGCTCCTTACCATAATGTTGTGCTCATCCAGAACGGCGGCAACGTCATGCGGATGCAATGGTGGAACGTTAAAACTCACAACTCCAGCATGCTTTTTGAGGTCTCTTGGTCCGTACCATGGAACTTCAAGCTCTGTTAAGCCCTCAGTTGTTCTTTTCACAAGCTTGTGCTCTTGCTTTTCGATTTTGTCTATGCCTATCCTTTCAATGTACTTTATTCCAGCAGCAAGACCTATTGCCCCTCCAATGTTTGGCGTACCGGCTTCATAGCGCTCCGGTGGTTCGGTGAGTTTGTAATCATAAAGATCAACGTCTTCAATTGTTCCTCCGCCAATTAACGGGGGCTCGAACACATCGAAGAATTCCTCCCTTATGTAGAGCACCCCTATTCCGGTTGGGCCCATTGGGCCTTTGTGTCCCGAGAATGCCAAGAAATCTGCGTGAAGTTTGTTAACGTCAACCTCCATGTGGCCAACGCTTTGGGCTGCATCGACAACAAATATCGCCCCCTCATCTTTTGCCATTTTTCCGACTTCTTCTACCTCATGGATAACACCGAGTGCATTGGAAACGTGCTGCATGGCCACAAGCTTTGCGCCCTTTATCTTCTTTTCGGCGTCCGCTAAATCCAAGTTTCCTTCGTTGTCTCCCTCGATTATCTCAAGCTTTAGACCAAGCTTTTTAGCCAGCCTTTGCCATGGAAGTAAATCGGAATGATGCTCATAGGGGGTGGTGACTATTTTATCGCCTTTCTTAAAAATTCCTTCTAACCCGAGGGCTGTTAAATTTAGGCTTTCGCTGGTATTTTTTGTGAAAACAACCTCTTCAAAATTTGCCCCAATAAACCTGGCTGTTATCTCCCTTGCCTTCTCATATTCATGGGTCGCCTTTTGAGAGAGCCTGTGAACTCCACGGTGGACGTTTGCCCTGTATTTCAAATAATACTCATCCATGGCCTCAACAACCGGTTTAGGGGTTAGAGAGGTTGCGGTGTTGTCAAAATATATGACCTCCTGCGTTAAAGGGATATCTTTCCGAACATCTTCGGGTATTCTCATGCCAACCACCGTAGAATTTATTTTCATAGAACATATAAATGCTTTGCTTCTCATTTTTGTTCTCCCAAATATTCCCAGTGCGGAACAAAATTTTATAAAGTTTGGAACAAAAAAAGCTGGCGGTGGTTCAAATGAAGGCCAGAGAGATAGGGGTAATAGGACTGCTGCTGGGCTTATCTCTGGTATTGCAGAGTTCCCCTCTTAAGGTTCCGACTCAATGGGGAATGACGATTGACCTTGTGGCCGTTCCGATAGTGGTCATCTACATTTTGTTGGGCTTCTGGAGCAGTGTAACAGCTCTAATATTATTGTTTCTGGGCTTGAGTTTAATATCATCCGCTTCTTGGTTGGGAGCCAGTATGAAGTTCTTTGCAACCTTGAGTGTGTTAATAGGCCTTGAAATTGCTAAAAGGATTACAAGGTTTGACCTCAAGAACTACAAGAAGGAGAGGAACCTTGTAACATTTGTGCTTACTGCTTATCTGGTAGGAATTGCAATAAGGATCCCTCTAATGGTTGCAATGAACTACTACTACGCCCTACCGTTGTGGCTGGGCATTCCAAAAGAGCAGGTGATCCCAACTATTGAAGAGTGGTTCCACATCCCATTCTGGCTCGTGATAGGCATTCCGAATGCCATTCAAAGTGCTGTGGACGTTGTGATCGGTATTCTCGTCGCTCTGCCGGTTATTAGATCGCTACCGTACATCCTTGAGTGATTTCTTCCATTTTTCTGCATATTGTTTGAAAATCTCCTCTTTCGTTTTTTCATAGAGCCACTCTGAGAGATCTACATGTAATTTGTGGTATTTTTCCATGGCCTTCCCGTGGATATTTGAATACAAACTTCAGCCATTTTCATCAAAGTCACCCGAGCTTTTCAGATGGCAGACCTCTGTAAACGAGGTAATTGTTCCATTTTCTGGCATAATTCAGAAAGTACTCATCGCCGGTAACATCGTATAGCCATTTTAAGAGCCTTATATGAAGTCTGTGGTAGAACTCGCTCGCGTCCCCGTGAATGTTTGAGTATCTACTCCACGAGTTGGTGTCAAAGATTGGAAGTGCCCTCTTTGTGCTCTCGACACCGGCCTTGAATAGTTTCCAGGCTTTTTCGTCTTTTGTGACCCCCCAGTAGTAGTAGAGGCCTTGCAAGGCTATTATGTGGCCGTTTAAGACCAGCTCGTTTGGATTGTAGTTGTATTCGAGATACCATGGCCCATATTTCGTATCTGCGACAAATCCGTTCATTTCCAAAGGCAGGTCAAAGGAATTGAGGAGAAGTTTTGCTGTTTTTAGGTATGTTTTGTTTCCTGTTAGCTGGTAGGCTTTGGCATATAACCCCGCTCCCAAGCCTTGGGCATAACCAGAAACCCAGGGAACAGAAGAATTCTCAAAATGAAAATAATTCAAAAACAAAGCGTAATCTTCGCCGTTGTAATTTCCGTAATAGGGGAGCCCCTGAAGTTCGTCCAAAAGCTTAAGGGCTTTTTCGTTATCCCCCCTTTGGAAATACAGGTCAACCCAGTGAAGGGCACTCACCGCATAGAGGTTTATCCCCCTTCCCCGGTAGTATATGAAGGGCAAGGAGGTGTTTAGTCCGCCCTTTATCCTTATGGGGGAATAATAGGGGGTATTGTCGGAGAATATCACGGTAGAAAAGTCCTTTTGTGGTGAAGTAAAGCGGGAGTAGTACTCGTTGTTGGCCTTAAGAGTTAGATTGAAGACCTTTATATCAATGGCTGAGAGGGATTTCCATTTTGCAAGCTCCCCAAAAGCCCGTAGTACATAGGAGGAATCCCTATAGGATATGAGATACGTGATGTTGCCTGTTTCAGAGTACTTTTGCAGGAAAAAGCTGCTCAATTTTTTGTTTCTCTCGATTTCCCTCAGAATATCTTCTGGGATTTCTCCATAGAGGTCTCTTATCTCCCCAAGTAGAGCTTCTTCTGGAGATAAAAAAACGTCTTTTGGAATGCTCTCGCCGATAATCCCTGATTTATCCCTATCCGCTCTTATCCTAATGCTCCCATCTTGATAGTAGAGCTCCAAGGTAACAAGTACTTCTTCTCCATAGGGGAGCTTAAGTGTAATCAGGTTCTTAGCATCCTCTCTTTTCCCATACCAATTCTTTACTCTTGCTTCCGCAATGAAGGCAACGTTGACTTCTCCGTTATCTCCTCTTGCATATCCAACAAAAACGGGCTTATTGAATTCACGTATCGTTTTATCCCCCACTTTTATTTCCACTTCTGAAAAGTCAAAAACTGCGCTTTTTTCTTCTATTTGCACGTATACTTTGACATTAGAGTTTACGGGGGATGAGTAGAGCCCCTCTTCAACGGTAATGCATCCGAGAGAAAAAATTATCAGGAAAATCGGTATTATTTTAATTAGTTTCATATTTCCTCACAGTGGTTAAAAAGATGGTTAGAAATATAAGCTTTTCTGGAAAAGGTTTATAACCTGGTTTTAAAAAGGAACAACTGGTGAAGAACATGAAAACCCCCTGTGAATTCTGGGCCGAGGAGGTTATGCCCAACCTTAGGGCAAACGTCGCTCGGATCTTATACTCCAAAGGCTTAGCTCAGACAAAAATAGCGGAACACCTTGGAATTACTCAGGCGATGGTTAGCAAATACCTGAGCGGCAAGTATAGAGGATTAGGTGGTGAACTTGGTAGGGAAATTGAAAAGGTTGCCCAAGAGGTTGCGGGACTCATTTTGTATGGGGCAAAAAAAGAAGATTTGGTAAGGTTTTTGAACAGAAAGTTCTTTGAAATGTTCAGGAGTGGCATTCTGTGCAAAGGTTATCTGGATTACATTGGTGGTAGTGATGAATCTCTATGCAGGGAAATATTCACCGAAGAGCCTTCAAGAACTCAGATTTTAGAAGAGCTTTCGCTGGCCTTGAATGAGTTGCTTCGTGATGAGGAGTTTTTGAAGCTCATACCAGAGATCAGAAGTAACCTTGCCTATTCTCTTCCAAAACCAAAAGAAAAGAACGATGTTGCCGCCGTTCCGGGGAGGATAACAGTGGTAAAGGGAAAAGCCTACGCTTTGCCTCCGGAATTTGGGGTGAGTGAACACATGGCAGAGGTGTTAATTGAGCTTTCTGAAATTTTCCCCGAAGTTAGAAGTGTTTTGAACATAAGGTACGATGAAGAAATATCCAATGCTCTCAAAAAGGCAGGTTTTAAAGTTGGAACTGTGGAAAAAAGCAAGAGAAGCGAGGAAGAAACCGTTAAACTGATTGTTGATGAGTTTAAGAAAAAAGGGATTCTTGATGCCGTGATAGATAAGGGAGGGTTTGGAATAGAACCTTGTGTTTATATCTTTGGCAAAAGCCCAATAGAGGTTGTTGAAAAAGTTAAAAAACTGGAGCGTTTCCTATGAGGCCTTTGAGGTATCTCTACCTAATCGTTCTAATTTATGCCAATCTCTCTCCCAAGGTGCCCTCGGCTGGAATAGCGGGAGGGGACAAAATAGCGCATTTCTTTGAGTTCTTATTTCTCGGTCTGATTAGTGAGAACAAGTTTTACATAGTTTTTCCGGTTATCCTTGAATCTCTGCAGGTCTTTGTCCCGGGAAGGAGCTTTTCCTTTATGGACATGGCCGCAAACCTAATGGGGTTTGGTGCCGGTTATTTGCTCTGGAGGTGGTGGAATGAAGGTAGTAACAGAGGAGCTTAGATTCTCTACAAAGGGGGAAATAGATTTGGTGGACATAACATCTGAAGTGGAGGGGATAGTAGAACGGAGCGAAATAAAAAACGGCCAAGTTCTTGTGTTTGTTCCCGGGGCAACCGGAGCCGTTGTAACAATAGAACACGAGAGCGGTCTTCTTGAGGATTTTAAAAGAATTCTAAAGGAACTTGTCCCGAGAGGTGCTGGTTACAGGCATGATTTGATAGACAACAACGCCCACTCTCACCTAAGGGCTACTATCTTGGGACCCTCACTTGTACTCCCAGTTGTTGAAGGAAAAGTTGTCAGGGGTATATGGCAGCAGATATTTTTTGTGGAGCTCGATGTAAGGCCAAGGAGGAGAAGGCTTGTTGTTCAGGTGATGGGTGAGTGAGATTATTTCTCCGGATATTATTTTTTGGGCGGCTCTTGCACATCCTACTGCCATAGAGGGTGAGTTGTTATGGTGTGTATCACTAAATTCTCAAAATCATGAAGTCCCTTCCAACTATTCCTGCCTCTCCGACCTTTTCTTCCAGCTCCTCATGGGGGTAGTTTGAATGGCTTATATGCACGAAGAGCGTTTTTACTGCATTTACTTTTTGTGCGAGCTTAACAGCATCTTCCACCCCGAGATGGGTTCTGGGAATTGAATGTTTGTGGGTCATCTCTGCTACGAGAAGATCGGCTCCGTGGATTTCTTTTAATGTTTCCTCGTCTTCCAAAATTTCTGGCCCCGTGTCTCCAGTTATGGCGATCCTTTTCTCCCCCATCTCTAAGATGAATCCCCCGGCAACTTCTCCGGGCTGGTGAATGACAGAAAAGTGCTTTACCTTGAGGTTTCCAAAATCATACCATCTGTTGAACTCTAAGGGGATGTACCTCCACTCTCTCTGACCCAAAAAAGTTTCTTGGAGGAGCTTCGCAATGCTGAGGGTTTTCTCATGGGAGTAAAGGATAATCTCTTTAAAAACCTGCAGTTCTGGAAGTCCGGCAATGTGGTCAAAGTGGAGATGGGTTATGAAAACCCTCTCGATTTTTTCATTCAGATGCTTTAGATGGTAATATAGGTCTGGAGAGGGATCTATGAGGGCTTTTATCTTTGGGATGTACATTGAAAACCTTGTTCTTCTGTATTGTGGGAACTTTCTCGCCCTTGTGCAGTTCTCACAGTTGCACAATGCCTTGGGAGTCCCGCTGTAAGAGCCGGAGCCCAAAAGGATGACCTTCATCCCCTTACCCCCAGTATCTCCCTCCAGATGGGATTGTTGTGGACAATTATCCACCACTCCTTAAGTTCTTTTCTCTTTTTCCTCCAGTCTGGGTGGAATTTCCCAACCAACGTCCAAAATTTTTTGGAGTGATTCATCTCTATAAGATGAGCTACCTCGTGTGTTACGAGATAGTCAATGAGCTCAGGGGGCAGGGCAAGCATTGCTAAATTGAAGCTTAGGTTCCCCTTTGGGGAGCAGCTTCCCCATCTCGTTCTCTGTTTTCGGATGAAAATTCTTTTTGGCTTGACACCTAAACTCGCAGCACGTTCTTCAACAAGGGGCACCAATAATGTTCTAAGCTCGTTTTTTAGAGTTTTCTCAAGCTTTCTTTTGTCTGAAACTTCTAAAACTTTGTTATCGGTGAAAATCTTTCCATCCCTAAATGGGTAGAACTTTCCCAGATAAGGAAACCCTCGAATGTTTTTTGCCCTCTCAATTTTCTCAAGCTTTGAGAGTATCCAATCCTCCTTTTCTTTTAGGAACCTTTCAACTCTTCTCGTTGGAGAGACGATGTAGAGTTTTCCCTCTGGACTTACGTAGATTCTCACATATCTTACCCTTCTCACGCTGACTTCGTACTGGATCTTCTTCCCATTAAGGTCTATTTCCGGCATATTATCTCTTTGAAGCTTGAAGCTTAAGTATTTATCTAATGAGAACGATTTAATATCTTGGAGTCAAACTTCTGTGGGGTAAACATGAAGAAGATACTTTACGCAATCCTAATAGCAGGATTTTTTGCAATACTCGGCTCTACCATGAGTAAATCTCCAACCTTGCCACTCTATGCTCAAAGTTTGGGGTTAAGCAGGGGAGAGATTGGAATTGTTGCGGCGGCATCAACTATAACGGGTATTTTTATGAACTTTGTCTCAGGGCTTTTGAGCGATATCTATGGGCGAAAAAAGCTTCTTAAAATAAGCGGCTTTGTATTCTTCTCTGCGCCCCTTCTTTACTTCTTTGCTAACAATGCTATAGCGTTAGCTTTGGTAAGGGCCTACTATGGGATAGCAACTGCTATATTTGTTCCTGTTTCCCTTGCTTTAATCAGTGACTTATATTCTGAAAAGAAAGGTACTTTTATGGGGATTTTAAGTTCTGCAACTCTCGTGGGGAGAGCCATTGCTCCGTTATTGGCAGGGAGCTTAATATATTTCGCAGGATTTTGGATTGTTTTTATTTTGTGTTCTTTCTTTGGATTTATTACCTTTGCAATAACTTTTACGTTACCTGAAGCAGAAGGAGAATTAGAGAAGTTTGAGTTTTCATTTAGTTCCACCCTCTTTCTTCTTGGTCTGTTGGATGCAGCTGTTTATATGGCTTATCAAAGTATTGAAACATTTTTACCTCTTTTCTACTTTCTTGAAGACAAAGCTTGTTAGGGTTTATTAAGTGGCTGTTTGCTAGCTATTCCAATCCTGCTATTTTTCTAGGATTCCGGTGAATATTTTCTCTATAGGAGTCTCTTTTGGTTTCACTTCATATACATTAATCCCTTGGGTGAGCAATATCTTCATGATCGCTGGAACTTCATCATTATACCTTGAAACCATCACAGAAATTCCCGTGTTTTCCACGTTAACGTTATACCCAAACTTCTCTAAGAGTTCTTTTGCCCTTATTTTTTTATCAACTTTAAACACCACTTCAATGCTACTAACTTTACTTAGTAAATTCTCCAATCTTTCCTCCAAAACGAGCTTTCCCTCCTTCATTATTGCAACCCTGCATTTTACCCCCTCAAAATTCTGGAGCTCGCTTAGAATGTGGGTCGAAAACAGAATGATTTTGCCTTCTTTCAGCATCTCAAAAATTTTGTCTCTTAAGCTTAAAGCTGTTGGAATGTCCAAATTGCTAAACGGTTCATCCAAAACTAGAATGTCTGGATTGTGAAGCAATGCTCTCGCTAAAGCGAGCCTCTTTCTAAAGCCTCTACTTAGATATCCGGCTTTTGTATTTTTGTATTTTTCAAGTCTAAATTCTTTTAGAAGTTCATTAATCCGTTCTTCTTCAACATCATAGATCTTGGCGAAAAATCGCAGATTCTTGTAGACCGTTAGATCTGGATAAACTCTCTCTCCCTCCGGCAGATACCCCATCTTTCTTTTAGCGTTTTCGGGTTCCACCCAAAGATCAATTCCATCAACTACGACCCTACCACTGGAAAGCGGCAAAATACCGGTGATTGCTCTAAATGTTGTGGTTTTACCTGCACCATTGGCTCCCAATAATACATAAATTTCCTTTTTTATTGCGATAAAGCTTAGATTTTCTATAACATCGCCGTTACCATAACCTGCACTGATATTTTCGACCTCAAGCATGAAATCACCCCTTAATTTGTAATGAATGCCAAGCGATTGATGACACGCTTGCCCAACATTGCTATTATTAGTGAAGCTACCAAAGAACAAATCCCCAGGAGCAGATATATCTGGAATGTTCTGTTTAACCCTAATTTTGCCGATGCAAAGGATATTATAATTGGCGTCAAAACTAAAGGCAAGCTCATTAGGTTTATAAGCTCTGAGCTCTTTATTTTTACACTCACTACTAGTCCTGTGCTAATAGAGAACATCATCATTGAAAAAGGAACGAACACTGTGATGATAATGAAGTATAGTGTGGGATGCCATATACTTCCTAGTGCTTTTAGATGTAGATACTGGATGAGGAAGAAAAGAGATGCAAAAGCAAAGCCCCATGAGAGCAAACTGAAGAACACTGTCGATAACAATTTCCCCAGGAGTATCTCGGATTCTGAAAGAGGAGATGAAAAAAGGATTTCCATAGTTTTATTTAATTTCTCATTGAAAAAAGAGGAGACAATTGAAGCATAAGAACTCAAGGCAGATACTAATATTACAACTACCGATAATTGGGATATCAGGGCGGCAAATGTTATTGCATCTTCGCCCATTTTTGCTACTTCATTTTCAGAAAGTCCAAACACTAAAGGGCTCTCAGATATTTGCTCCATGGCAAGCTGTTTTGAATAGGATGTTAAGTACCTTGGTCCACTCACAATCAACAACATTCCAATAACAAGTATAATTACAGCATTTGCTAATAGTCCAGCCAACTGTTTGTTTGCAAAGTACTGCCAGACCTCTTTCATGAGTACTGGCTTAATTCCCATTATTTTCTCACCTCTATGACTTTTTCTTTTATGCTTTCGTCCAGTATAGCATCTATAACCTCATGAATATTATCAAAAGCTAGGTAGTATCTTTTCCCGTCTGTGGCCTCTATGAGCAAGCCAGAATCTGAACTGGCATAGGAAACTACCTCTCCATATTTACCTTTGTATTTGCCAATTCTATACCGGCCAAATTCTAGCCCCCCAAGTCTCCAGACAAGCACATCTCGGTAATCTTTAACTTGGAAATCTCTAACTCTAATTGGAACTGTTCTCCTTTTTGTTTTTATTACAAGAATTACTTGGTTGTTCTCATGTCGAATAATAACTGCATGGGGCACATATGCATCAAAAAAGCCATATTTTATGAGTGCAAGGACTAGCCCAACTATTCCTAATGTAATAAATAAGGACAACAAAATAGAATTATCCACCATTATTCTCACGCTCTTTGTTGTTGTTTTGCATGATGTCCCTCAGTATATCTACGAAGTGGATATCGGTATTCTGCTTCTGGAGATATATAAATTCGTTGGTAAATAACCATAATATGGCGTTTTTTAAGTCATTTTTTATTATCCTCCTTGGGGTTTCTGGATAGATAAGACACAGATGCGTGACAAGGTCTGAAAATTTTACACTCCCTTTTTTCTGGAGTATTTTTATGATCTCCCCCATGGTTGGATTCATCACGGTGATTTTCCATGTAATTGGATTAAATCCCACAACTCTCCCATCTCTCTCGAATCTAAATTTTAAATTTTTGAGTAAGCTGATCATATATTTATCAGAGCTTACTTCAGTTAGCAAACCGTTAATATGCTTATCAATATTGGTTATCAAGCTATTAGTTATCATGTTGATAACACCTCCCTAATATTTCTTGCTAGAATGGACAAATCTTCTTCATTTAATTGTAATATATCCAAGTAATCTGAACCTATCCTTGTCATAAAGAGAGATTTCAACTTGAGGATATCTCTCTCAGTTTTTAGATAGGAGGATATTGATAAAAGCACAGGGTTATCTCTCCATGCATATTCCAAACCTTCTTTCCATAGTTTTTCTATTCCATCTGAAACATGACCGTAAGCCAAACTCAAATATGGAGTGGGAAGAATATAACCTTCTGCACTTATTGAAAGGGAAATCAGTGAGACATATGGACCTATTATGATATGCTCTGTTGGATCGCCAAATTCAATTCTAGTGGAATACTCAAAACTATGTTCGAATATCCACGTTATTAATTTCCTGTATTGATCATCAGTCGGCATTAGTTTCACATGTTCGAAGGTTTCAGGAACAAAATACATTGTGCGAACAGATAAAACCTCAAGTTTGTCACATAACTCAACAGTTTCTGGAAAGTTATCTATATTTAGTTTTGTTGAACAGAAACTTACAATTGTTGGAATATTGTATTCGATCAGATTCTTTATTGCGTTGATAGCTCTGTTGTATGAACCTTTAGGTCTTAGTTTTTCCATAATCTCAGGTCTGGAGCCATCTAAAGATACTTGGACAGCGGCAATACCACTTTCAGCAAGTTTTGAAGCAAAGTTGTCGGATATTAATGAGCCATTAGTTACCATGTTAACATCGATCCCCCTTTCGTTAGCATATTGTATAATATCAAACAAATCCCTACGAAGTGTTGGCTCACCTCCACATAAACATAAGACCAGAACATTTAATTTCGCCAGTTCGTCTATGACATTAAATATCTCCTCTCTGCTGAGTTCTCTGCGAATTACATCTGGAGAACAACCAATGTAACAATAGGGACAATTGTAGTTACATCGATATGTAACATCGATTGCTGCAGAAACAGGGCCCTTTAGATTTTCCGGCCAGATGCGATACTTACGATAAAGACTTCTAAGCTCGCTAAATATCTCTGGGATCTCTTTTAATTCCCCAGCCCTGTAAGGTACATTTGTACCAGTTGACATTTGAATAAATCTGCTGAGAATATTCGAAAAAGAATAATAAAACGTTTGAAGTTCATTTGATAGACTGCCAACACCCAGTCTCATTATCTTCACCTTTTATGTCAAGTTTTTACTCAAGGTGCTATGCTGTATCTTTGGATCTCTAATTAGGGAAGCATTGCCATGTAAAAGCCACTTTGCTATCCATGCTGCTACTCCCCAAACAACTGCGACATACATTGCAGCAATAACCCATACTGCCGCAGCCGCCATAACCGTACCGCCAACATTTAATACATACGCATGGCTTATTGCTATTTCTTTGGTAATTCCTGAAGTAATACCAACATCACCCCCAACAGGAGGCAAATAGCTCATGCACTTTCACCTCCTGAGGTTTTGTCTTTTAACGGTAAGGACCAAATAACTACGAAAAGGACTGGCATAATCTGAGTGAATATTGGTCCTGGGCCACCGACTTCAACTACAACACTTCCAAGCCCGTGTCCAAGATCCTCTCCGATGGGAGGGATATACTCTCCCATTAATACTCCCTCCAGTTTAACATTATGCATAATTTGATATGTTGCTATAAATATTTATTCTTTTCGTAAACTCTAAGTTACCAACTTCAAGTTTCTAAATTTCTTAAAAAAAAGTAAGTCCTTAAAAAGCTCCTTCTTCTAGATTACAAATGAGTAACTATATAAAACTTTGAATAGTAAATAAAAATTTAATTCTTTATAAGCATCTCATCCAAAGATAGTGATGGAAGCTAAGATTTAAATCTTGGAGGATTAACTTCATAACATGGTACTCTCCTTTAAGCCTGTGTGGTTTGATTCCTTGGGATCCAAGAGTTCATGTGTCTTCGTTAAAACACCTGACATCTCGATCTTAATAGATCCGGGTGTCGCTATTATGCATCCAAGTTTTCCAGCCACTGAAGAAGAGAAAATCGAATGGCTTATTGAGGGGGAGAAGGCAATAAAAAAGGCCAGTGAAAAGGCCGATATTATTGTAATTTCTCACTATCACTACGATCACTACTTTCCAAGCGATTTAGATATGTATGGGGAAAAACACTCTTAGTTAAGAACCCAAATGAGTATATAAACGATTCCCAGAGAGAACGAGCCGAGTATTTTTATTCCAATTTCTACAGGTATTATGGAGAATTAAAGTTGGAGGATATCTGGAAAGAACCAGAATCGCGAGAATATCCAAATCCAATGGAAGAGCTACCAATAGCATTCTCCAAGGATTTCGGAGATTACAACAAGCGAAGGAAACAACTCCTTGAAAAAGGCCTTAAGTGGTTCAGAAATAGGGTCAATAAATGGAATCGAAACCCAAAAATTCCTGAGATGAGTTTCAAGAATCTTCGAGTTGTGTTTGCTGATGGGAGAGAATTTCAGTTTGGAGACACAAAAGTCAAATTTACGAAACCTCTCTTTCATGGAATAGAGTTTTCAAGAGTGGGTTGGGTGATTTCAACTGTTATTGAACATGAAGAAGAAAAGTTAATCCATTCAAGTGATTTAAATGGCCCTATAATAGAAGACTATGCGGAGTGGATAATTAGAGAAAATCCAGATATCTTAGTCTTAGACGGCCCTATGACATATATGCTTGGTTACCTCCTCAATAAAATCAATTTAAGAAGAGCAATTGAAAATGCGGTTAGAATTGTGAAAGAGACAGATGCAGAGACTATTATCTACGATCACCACCTCCCGCGAGAGCGTCATTTTAGGGAGCATACGAGAGAGGTGTGGGAAGTTGGAGAAAAGCTCAACAAAAGTGTTTTAACGGCCGCCGAGTTCTTGGGAAAGAAGCCAAAAGTTCTGGAAGTCACTCTTAAAAATAAAAAAAGGAGATCAGTTCAGAGAATGCAAATGATGTCATCTTTTTGGTGGAAAAACACCAAGCTGTCGTAAAATAGCAATCTCGTTGCTTACCCACCACATTTCTGCAACTTTATCTCCTTCGAAGCGGTATACAGTCATACCTTCAAAGCGGACCTTTTTTCCAGTAGGTGGAATTCCCATAAACTCGCCCTTTTGGGTTCCAGTTACTGTCCACCGTACCGCAATTTTATCTTCCTCAGCTATCATGTCTTCGATAGTTGCGTGAAAATCTGGAAGCGTCTTGTGAACTTCAACTACCCATTTTTTAAATGAGGCAAAGTCTGAAACCTCAGGAATATTAGGATGGTGATTTTTGAAATTTGGTGTGTAAAACTTGTCTATTACTTCCACATTTCCCCTGTTCCAGATTTCGTCGATTATCGTTTGGAGGATTCTTTTTCTTTCTGTGCTCATTTATTTTCACCCCCTCTTACGCTGTGTATCTGAGTTATTTGAGAACCAGCCTTTTGATAGCCTTTTGGTAAGGTACCAGGCACTCAAAAAACTCAACTTATTACTATGAATAGGACTTAGGTAATATATACTTTTGTATTATGTGGGAATGTAGTAATTATGACGTTTACAAAGAATTAGAGCATTTTGACAAATTCAAACAAAACTTTAAACAAAGTTTCATGTAAACTCGCGCCTTACAAAAACAGAACTTCAAATATCGAATTATGGAAGAAAAATAAAATGAGGGTGGATTATTTTTCTGCAGAGACTACTTCAAAATTATCCTTGCGTCCACTATAACTGCCCCTTCTCCCTCGGGATAAACGAAGACCGGGTTCAAGTCCATCTCTTTGATGTAATCCTTGAGGTCATCAACGAGCTGTGAAACTTTTAGCATCATGTCCACAATTGCTTTCATGTCTGCCGGTGGTTCTCCCCTTGCCCCAGCGAGGATCGGGTATCCCTTGATGCTCCTTATCATCGCCCAAGCATCTTTTTCCTCAATTGGGATTATCCTGAAGGTTACGTCTTTAAGGATCTCCACGAAGATTCCACCGAGACCGAACATTATTGCGTGGCCAAACTGTGGATCCTCAGTTACACCGATAATGATCTCTCTTCCAGGCTTGAGCATTGGGGCTATCAATACACCCAAGATTTCAGCATCTGGCCGGTATTTCCTTGCATTTTCGTGAATTTCTTCCCACTTCTGCTTGAGCTCTTCATCGTTTTTTATGTTGAGCATAACGACTTTTGCATCGCTTTTGTGGAGAATCTGTGGAGACATGAGTTTCATAACGACTGGATACCCTATTTCGTTTGCGTATTTTATGGCCTCATCGAGGGTTTTCGCAAGCTTTTCCTCTGGAAGTGGCAAGCCATAGGCTTTTAAAACCTGCTTTGCTTCATATTCAACCAAAGCCTTCCTACCTTGAGCCAAAACTCCTTCAATCACTTTTAAAGCTTCGTCTTTCATAATTAACCCCCCATAATAAGGAAATAAGGAGTGAATCACTCCTCCTTTAACTTTTCAAGATATTTAGCGTATTGAACTAAGCCTGCTAAAGCTCTAACCCCTCTCTCCGGTGTTGGATACACTGGAACTCCCCTCTCTTCAAGTATCTTTGCATAATACTCCGTCTTTTTACCGCCCATGGCAACCGCAACTATTGGTTTTTCGCTCTTCTTTGCGTAGTCCGCTAAGATTTCTATTATTTCCTCCTCATCCAAGAGCGGCACCTGGAAGAGAACGATTACCACTATTGCATCAACGTTTGGATCGTTTACAAAAGCTTCAATTGCATACTTGTACCTCTGGGCATCGGTATCTCCAACGACATCAGTCGGATTTCCTGCAACCGCGTGTGGTGGGAAGTGCTCCTTTAGGTATTCGATGGTATCTTCGCTAAGTTCGGCCATTTTTAGACCAAATTTGGCAACGGCATCACTTGCCATAACTCCCGCTCCACCACCGTCTGTAATTATTCCAACCCTGTCTCCCTTTGGAAGCTTGCACTTTGCAAATGCCTTTGCTACATCAAACATGTGCTCAAAGTCCTCTGCCCTTAGAATCCCAGTCTGCTTGAAAACTGCATCATAAATCACATCGGCCCCAGCTAAGCTTCCGGTGTGGGATGAAGCGGCCTTTGCACCGTATTCCGTCCTTCCGCTCTTAAGGGCTATAACGGGCTTTACCTTTGTTATCCTCTTTGCAGCTTCGATGAATTTTCTGCCCTCTTTCACTCCCTCTATATAGAAGGTGACAACCCTTATGGAGTCATCGTAAATGAAATAATCCATCAGATCAGCATCGTCTACGTCTATTTTGTTACCGTAGCTTACCATCTTTCCGATTCCTATTCCAGCTAAGGCTGCCCAATCGAGCATTGCCGCAGCAAAAGCCCCGCTTTGAGAAACGAAAGCTATTGGGCCGCTCTTAGGTCTGTCCATTTTTTCCTCAGGCAGGAAAACCGTGTCGACACCGGTGTCGGGCACGTAAACTCCAACGCAGTTAGGCCCTATGACCCTTATCCCGTTTTCCCTTGCTATTTGAAGGATCTCCTCTTCCATTTTCTTTCCTTCTTCGCCGAGCTCTCCAAAACCTCCAGTAATAATTACTACTGCCTTTATCCCCTTTTCTGCGATTTCTCTCATTGTGTTTGGCACAAAGGGAGCTGGAATTGATATTACCGCTAAATCAGTGTCATCTGGGAGTTCTTTGACGCTCTTGTATACTTTATACCCCTCGATTTCATCAAGCTTGGGGTTTACGGGGTAAATGTTGCCCTTGAAAATACCCTGCTCTTTGTTCCTTTTAAAGTTCTCAAAAATAACGTTTCCAACTTTTCCTTTTTTGTTTGTGGCTCCTATGATTGCGACAGCCTTGGGTTCGAAGAAGGGCTTGAGTTCTTCGACAATTTTTGGGCTTTTCATGGTATCACCTCTAAAATTTTATGAATAAAGTTCCACTTGAACTTTATCTTCTTGTGTATAAAAGTTTTATGTAGGTAAAATAAGCTCCCTGATGAATCAATAAAGGCATTATTGCCCAAAAATTGGAAGAATATCAAATATTGCCCTGAAGTTCACTCAAAAATTTGAGACTTTTAACAGCATCATCGAGAGTTTTTACCTCTAAAGACATGGGAACTTTGGGTAGTTTTTTCATTACCTCCCTCCAAGGGATTATACCCTCTCCCAGAGCCAAATGAGAGTCTTTTGTGCCGTCATTGTCGCTTAAGTGTATGTACACTATTCTGTCTCTTAAGAGCTCAATAAACTCATCAAAGTTTCCAGTTGTTGTGTTTAAGTGCCCCACATCAAATGTCACGCCTATATTGGTTCCGTCAACGAGTTCCGCTATCCTCTCGGGAGTTTGAGCATCGAGAATCCAGAAGGAGGGCATATTCTCCAAAGCAACCTTCACGCCTATCTTTTCTCCCACTCTGTCTATTTCTTCTAGGGAGCGTTTTTGGACTTTTTCGTAGGCTTTGGGAAACTTTCCGCTTAGTGGGGACTTGTGTGCTGGATGAATTACCACAAGCAAGGATTCCATTCTATGTGCTACCTCCAGAGTCTCAAAGATAATGTTGAGAGAAGCCCTTCTTATTTTTTCGTTTAGTGACCCTATGTTTATATCGCTGAATGGAGCGTGAATAGTGCTTTTCAATCCGTTGTTCTCTAAAAACTCCATATGCACCTTGTAGTTGTACTTGTTAAGCTCATGATAACCTTCGTTAACAATTTCAACGAAATCAACGTTGAGATTCTTAATTTTATGGAGGGCGAGGCTTAAGCTTTTGTCAAATAGGCACTGGCTCGAAATCCCAATCACTCTTCTCACCGGAGAGGTATAAAGAAGAGGGTATAAAAACATCATCCTTGAGACTTTGGCAGGAAGGGAATGAGCCAGCTTAAAAAGCTATCTATGCTTCTTGTTTGTATGTATAATGTCCCAGTACCATAGAACTCCGCTACAAGTCCTTCGCCACCAAAGATAGTGCTTTTTATTCCCCCGACCCTTTTTACCTTAAAATCGAGACCCTCTGTAAAGGCCACTAAATGGCCGGTGTCTATTATGAAGCGCTCATCTCTAAGCTCCTTTTTATATATTGCTCCAAAGCTTGAAAGGAATACCGTTCCTTCCCCGGTTAGTTTAAGCAGAAAAAGCCCTTCTCTTGAGAAAAAGGTCTTTGCACCGCCGAATTTAGTGTCTATCTCTATATTCTCAGAACTAGCTAAAAATGCCCCGCTCTGGGCATATAGGGTTCCTCTCAGTTCTAACGCCTCTATGTCACCCATATACGGCGGGGCTAGGCCAATATTTCCTTTACCCCCTCTGGCTCTAAAGGTGTTTATGAATATGCTTTCTCCTCCAAGCATTGACCTTTTTAGGGCTTTAAAAACTCCGCCTGTCTTTGTTTCTATTTCCACGTTTGGGCTCATATGAACCATTGCTCCGGGTTCTGCCTTAATGGCTTCCCCATCCTCCAATTCTATCTCAACCAAGCTAAAACTTGGTCTTTGAATAATTTCGTATCTCATTTATAACACCAAAAGAAATTTGGTGATTTAGGTATATAAGCCCTTTTATCTTATTTCTCTCTTGTCTATTTGACCTTTTGCGTAGGGGCAGAGATCCTGCAGGGGACACTCGTTGCATTTGGGGTTTATAGGCTTGCATATTCGTTTTCCGTGGTCAACCATTGCATGATTCACATATATCCATAAATCCTTGGGTATTAATTGTTTGAGGTATTCCTCGACTTTCTCCGGTGAAACCTTCGGAGGAGCTAAGCCGAGCCTTTTGCTGATTCTGTTTACATGGGTATCCACGGGGATTGTTTGTTTTCCAAAGCCGTAAGCCAAAACGATATTTGCACACTTTCTTCCTATGCCTGGGAGCTTCATGAGCTCGTTGATGTCGTCGGGCACTTTACCGCCATATTTCTTGAGAATTATCTGAGAAGCTCTCACTATCCACTCTCCCTTAGTTTTCCAGAGACCGACACCATTCTTTCTCAAAAATTCCCGCATCTCTTCAATGGGTGTGTTCGCTATCGTCTCGATGTTCTTGTATTTTTTAAACAGCTCCCTCCACACTTTGTAGGTCACTTCATCCCTCATCCTCTGAGATATTATACAGTGAACCAACGTTTTGTATGGGTCCCCAATGAGGATTTTTTCCCTGGGATAGCTCTCCATGAGTTTTTTGATGATCTCTTGGGCACGCTTTTTCTTTTCTTCCCAGCTCTCGTTAAATGTAAACCCATCAGAGTTGGATAATTGTAAGTTTGTTTTCATCATGAACCACCAATACGGTATTTTTTGTAACCCTAACTTCTTTAAGTTTCTCGAATTTCCGGTTAAAAATCTTGTGCCCTCTTTGGTTCAAAATTAAAACCTCATCGTCAAAGACAACTGCAATAATGCTTTCTCCGAGAAGTAAATCTTCAATTTCCTTTTCAAATTTAAGTGTTGTGAAAAATATCTCTTCTCTGCTTAGCTCTATTGCCGTTGAATCGGTGATCTTGACAACTTCCGGCTCTGCATACACCACTTTAAATTTAAGGGGTTTTCCCAGCAGATCTATTTCCAGAACATCACCTTCTCTGACTTCTTTTCCCTTGAGTTTTGCCCTTATAACCTCAATAAAATCGGGAGTCAAGGACGCTTCAAATAGGGGTTTTAGCATAACCCTCATAGCCCCACCTTAGAAAATGTACTCCCGAACCAATTAAGGGTTTTGGGATAAGTTTATAAAGATATATCTTTTGATATATTTGGTGATATTAATGGAAAGACCGAAGTACCGAGGATATCTGAAACTTCTAATCCTTAATTTGCTTGAAGAGAAGCCTTTGCACGGCTATGGTATAATGGCGGAGCTTGAGAAAAGGTACGAAATACCGGGCCCAAGTGCTGGAGCGATATACCCTTTGCTGGCTAATTTAAAGAGGAACAATCTTATTGAGGTTGTTGAGACAGAAAAAAGAGAGAAAAAACTCTATAAAATCACAGAAAAGGGAAGGGCATATCTTCAGGAGCATCAAAATGAGCTGAAGGAGGCTCTTGAGAAGGTTGAGCGTTTTAGAGAATTTTCCAGACTTGGGGGCAGGGAATTGTTTAAAACGATAAAAGAGGTCATGGAAGCTTTACCCTCACTTTCTGACTCTCAAAAGGTTGAAATCTCGGAAGAAATTGAGAATTTTACGAAGAGAATAAAGCTGATACTTCTCGGAGGTGAGTAGAATGCATGCCATTGAAGTTGAAAATCTCGTCAAGAAATACGGTGACTTTGAGGCTGTAAAGGGGATTTCCTTTAAGGTCAAGAGAGGAGAAATATTTGCCTTTTTGGGGCCGAATGGTGCGGGTAAAACAACTACGGTTCACGTTCTAACTACTCTCCTAAAATTGACCTCGGGAAAGGCCATTGTTGCTGGGCATGATGTTGTCAGGGAACCAATGGAAGTGAGAAAGAGGATAGGAATAGTGTTCCAAGACCCAAGCCTTGATAGAGAGCTCACCGCTTGGGAGAACATGTATATTCACGGAAGGATATATGGATTGGGAGGGAATGAGCTTAAAAACAAAATAGAGGAGCTTTTGAAGTTTGTGGAGCTTTGGGAGTTTAGGGATAAGCCTGTAAAATACTTTTCAGGCGGTATGCAGAGAAGACTTGAAATTGCAAGGGCTCTTCTTCATGAACCAGAGGTGTTATTTTTGGATGAGCCGACAATAGGACTTGACCCTCAAACAAGGGCCCACATCTGGGACTACATCAAAGCCATGAAGGAAGAGCACAACATGACGATCTTTCTGACAACCCATTATATGGATGAAGCGGAGCAGTTGGCGGATAGGATAGCGATTATGGATCATGGCAAGATAATCGCCGAAGGAACGGCAGAGGACCTCAAAAAGCTTGTCGGCAATGATGTTATATACCTCAAACTTGAGGCTCCGGAGGATGTTAAGTGTCTTAAGGCTGAATTCATTAGAGGATGCAAACTTTTATCGGATGGAAGGGTTGGACTTGAAGTTGTAAACGCTGCAGAGGCTTTGCCTAAGATATTTGATCTTGCTAAAGAGCGGAATGTGAAAATTATCGAAGTAACTTACCACAGACCAACGCTTAACGACGTCTTCCTGTATCTAACGGGGAGGGAGATTAGGGATGAGGGAGAGGCGAATAGTTTCGCGTCAATGATAAGGATGAGAATGAGGAGGTGAAACAAATGAGAGCTTTAACAACGATGGCATACAGACAGCTAAAGCGATTTACAAGAGCAAGATCAAGAGTTTTTGGAATGATAATCAATCCCCTAATATGGCTCGTGTTCTTTGGACTTGGATGGAGTAAGGTTTTCGACAATCCAATGGCCAGGGCGATATTTGGAGGCGTTGACTACCTAACTTTCCTCGCTCCGGGTATATTTGCAATGACGATCTTCAATCAGAGCTTTATAGGTGGAGTCAGTGTCATATGGGACAAGCAGTTTGGCTTTCTTAAGGAAGTTTTGGTAGCTCCGGCTTCCAGAAAGGAAGGGATACTGGGCAGAATCCTTGGCGATTCATTGGTGACCTTGACACAGGGGACGGTAATTCTCCTTTTGACGTTCCTCTTAGCTGAGAATCTTAAAATAAGTGGCATCTTGCCATCTCTGGGCATTGGATTTCTCCTTGCGGTTGCGTTTTCAGGATTTGGAGTTAGCTTGGCCTTGAGGATGGAGAGCATGGAGGGGTTCCAGATGATAATGATGGTTCTCATGATGCCTTTAATATTCCTCAGTGGTGCAATGTATCCAATAGATACAATGCCCTCATGGATGAAAGCCTTGGCTTACATCAATCCCCTAACCTATGCGGTTGATGGAGCAAGGCATTTCCTTGTTGGGGAAAACGTAACAAAATTTGCCCTACCAACTGACGTTGGAATTCTTGCTTTGCTGGCCCTTTTCCTTGTGGGAATAGCCATGGCTGAATTTGAAAAAGCTACAATAGGTTGATTTTAACTCTTTTTTGCATTTTTAAATTTTTCATAGCTTATTTTAAGTGCCTCAACGAGAGGAAGCTTTTCTCCAGCAAAAAACGTTAACATAGCCCCACCGCCCGTGCTTATGTGGGAGATTCCCTTTATGTTGTACTTATATATGCTTGCTATTGAATGTCCCCCGCCAACAACTGAGAATGCCCCACTTTCCCCTATTGCCTTGAAGACCTCCACAGTGCCCTTTGCAAACTCTTCTACCTCAAAAACTCCCATGGGGCCGTTTGCGACTATTATGGCAGCCTCCTGGAGTATTTCCCTGTATTTTTCTATTGTTCTGCCCCCTATGTCCATAATTGGTTTTTCATCAAAAATCCATTTTTTATCGCTCAACAGATCTATTTCGACTCTCTCACCTTTGTATTCAACTGCAAAATCTACTGGAGTCCTCACATAGGGATAAAACTCATTCAATATCTTTTCCGCCCAATCTGTGAGTTCTATTAGTCCTTTTTTCTCGAGAAAACTTATGTTAGCATCTCCAAGATCAAATCCTTTTGCCAGGGTGAATATTTGGCCCACCAAACCGCCTGTTAAAATCAAGTCGGCTTTCCCGTTCCTCAAAACATTCTCTGCAACCTTAAGCGAATCATCAACTTTTGCCCCACCCAGTACATAGATTTTGGGCCTTTCTTCACTTTCATATGCTTTATTCAATGCTTTTAGTTCGCTCTCCATTAAAAATCCGGGTATCATTGGTTTTAACCTTGCAAAACCAACTAAAGAGGGCTGGGATCTGTGAGAGGCGGCAAATGCGTCTGTAACCACGTAGTCTATTAGGGGGCTAAGCTTCCTAACAAAGTGCGTTTTTTCGCACTTTTCTAAGGGGGCTTGTTTAGTTTCCTCCGCCGCAAATCTGAGGTTCTCCAACATAAGTATTTCACCGGGTTTTAGAGATGATATTGCTTCCCTTGCACATTTTCCGAAGACATCCTCCACATATTTTACTTCGATACCGAGCAGGGAACTCAGTATTTCGGCATGCTGTTCAGTGGTTAGGTAGTCTTCTTCATAGGGCTTGCTTTGGTGAGTTCCAACAACAACCTTTGCGTTGTGTTCGAGTAAATACCTTATGGTGGGTAGAACAGCCCTAAATCGAGCATCGCTGATTATCTTCCCATTCTTGACAGGTGAGTTTAAATCCGCCCTAAAAAAGACTGTTTTGCCGTGATAGTTAAATTCTGTCAGCTTAAACATTTTCTCACCTGAGAGAATGTAAATGGGAAATAGTTAAAAGATTATTTTAAACACCAGTGGTGATAGGTGTATTATGCAAAACGAATTTATAGAGAAGAATCCCCTATTATGTGGGGGAGTACCATGGAATGGACGGTGAAAATATTAAACTCCGCCTCTGATGGGGATATAATTCGTATTGTTCAAGGGCTTGTTGAATCTTTGGGGTTTAAAGAAGCCGAGAGGGTAAGAGCTAAAGAGTGGAAAATCGACTTCATAGCCCTCCGCGAAGACCCAATCTCTGGACTTGAGAAGTATGCAATAAAGGTAAAAACAAAAGGGTTGGCATCTTCTAAGGAAGTTGAAGAATTTGCAGAGGCCATCATAAAAGCCAAAGCCGATAGAGGGATTTTTCTTTCTGTTAGTGGATTCACAAAGGATGCAAAAGTGCTCCTGGAGAGGGAGTACAAGGGGAAGATAATCCCTTGGGATGGGGAAAGGCTCGTTAAGGAATTAAACGACAAGAAAATTCCAGTAGCCTATGAGTTGGTTGAAAGGCTCAAAAAGGAGGAGATGGGGAAGGAAGAGGAAAAAAGAATGGGTATGCTAAAGGTTATACGGCTGGATGCACCATTGTTATACTCTTTCTCGCCCAATAAAGTTCTTGAAAGGGTAGTGTCGGTTATAGAATCTCGGTATAAAATCAAACGAGAGGATATTTTTCTGGAAGAGCTGGTAGTTGAGCTTTCTACCGGTTATGTAATTTTGTGGTCTGCTAAAAAAGACACGAAGGAGGTAAAAGACAAGGCGGTAGTTCTGTCAAGGGAAGAAGTAATCCCCTTTGTAAGCGGAGACGTTGAGTTGGAGAGAAAGGTATCAAGAGCCCTCTTGGAAAGCGAGTCTACAATAAAGGCTAGTGAAGTTGAAATAACATCCGCAATTTCCCAAAATGAGGCGGTGATAGCCCTCAAATTAAAACTTGCAGATGAACTTGAGACTCCCCAAACGAATATCTATCTAAGTTCCAGAAGAAAGGTTTATGTTCCGAAGAAAGCTTTGTTGAACCTTAAGGTGGGCATCAACTCCGCCAAAGCTGAAGTTGATCTTAAAACGAATGACATCAAGATAAACATGGCTCCTCTTCCAAAGGAAAAGCTCGTTGAAATAGCCAGAGAAGAATGCAAAAAATATCTCGGAGAGGATACAGAAGAAATTTCCGTAGAGGAAAAAGATTCCGTAGCTATTATAAGTGGACAAACTAAGCGGTTTGTTTTTAGGATTGCTTTGCACGTCTACAGTGGTAGGGTTGTGAAAAGAAAGTCAAAAATGAAACGGGAGGCAATATTCTCTGAGATTGCCAAACTGTATCCTGATGGAGAGGTGATATTCTTTGATGAAAAAGAAAATAGAGCAATAGTAGATGTGATGACTCCAAAGGAAGTCGTGGTTCTTGAGTTCAACTTAGAAAATGGGGGGCATAGAGTAGTTGCAAATCTAATTCATCCTTATCAAATTGCAAATTCTGCCAGGAACATTATTGAAAGGAATTTTGACATAAAGGGACTTGAGCTTGTTGACTTTAAACTCCATAATACAACCCATTTGGAGCTACTCCTTGAGAGTGTTGACGGGAAGATTAAGGTAAATGCCGATGGAAAAACGGGAGATATAATAGATTACTTCGTTGAAATAAGCCCTCAGAAAGCCAGAGAGGTAATCCTCCAAAAATATAAGGGGTGGGAAATAAAGAAGCTGGAGAAGAATGAAGCTTATGAGGCTGAGCTTGAGAATGACAAATCTATCCTAAGAATATCCCTTAGCAAAGATGGGAAAATCCTAAATGAACTGGATAGACGGCTGAAAATTGATGTAGTGAGAGAGATAGCGGAGAAGTTCTTGAAAGAGAAGGGCATATCTGCAACCATTAAAGAGATAAAGCTCAATGAAAACTGGTTAATCAAGTTTGTTGGAGAGGAAAGAGTAGGGGAACTGGTAATAGGGAGGAGCTCTGGAGAGATCTTAAAGAGCGATGTATTTTTGACTGAGATAGCGATTGAGGAGAGCTACAAGAGGTATATACTGGAAAAGTTCAATGAAAAGAACCTCAATACGGAAAGGATAGTCCTCTACAAGGAAAAGGGGTATGCAGTGATAAAGCTAATAGGTGACAAGTCGGTTTACTATGCAAAAATAGACCTGAGAAGTGGCAAGATTTTGGAAGAAGATAGACTGCCCAGGAAAGGTTTGATGGCAAAGATAAAGAAAATTCAATTGGAAGCAAAATACAAATAATCAGGTCATCAGGAGGCTTTCAATTAATTTTATCGCCTCTACTATTTTTGTTTCTGGTACTTCTTCCTCTGGGAGTTCCAGGTTAATTACAAGCCTTTCTTCTTGTGCTTCCTCATCTAACCCGTAAACCTCGAGTTCTTCTACATCTACGTCTTCAAAGAAGTTCTCGATCTCTGGCCCTATTACCTTCTTGTCGTTTCCGTAAACCTCTACCCTGATAAGATCATCTTTGGACGAAGCAACAACTGCTATCTCGTAATCACCAACCCTTTTTGTGAACTTGATAAGGTTTCCGTAACCTAAAACCTCTTCAGTGAACCCAAGGTTTTTCATGACTCCCCTTATTCTCTCAATCTTTGCCTTCATCCTGTTTAATATCTTATCCCTCAATTTATAACTCTCTTCGAGGGCTTTCTTTATGCCCTCTCCAGCTTTTTCCACCTCGCCTTCCCATATTCCAACAATCTTTATCCCAGAAGAGGTCGGTTTAAGCTCAATTTTTAGGTTCTCTATGTCAAAATCTTTTAAGTCTTCAATCTTAAGCTCGCTAAGGCTGAGTATTTCAAATTCGATTCTAACTAGATTGCCAAAAGCTTTCCCCTTAAATTTCAAAGGGCATCACCTAGAATGGGGAGGATAAGTGGGTTTAAAAACTCTTCTATATGGGATAATGAAAATAATAAAAGAGAGCAATCATTTTCTTCTTCTAAATAGGGCAAGCGGGATTAGAGAGAATGCTAAAAGGGCCGCAGGCCCGCACGTTGATTTGCTCTCTGTTGGAGATGTTGCTTTACTTGTAGTTTGTGCCCCTCCTATCGTCTTTTCGAATGTTGCTTTGTTTCCATAGAAGTCCACAGCTACTGCTCTTATGGTGTATTCATCTGCATCAACCCCTGGAATTTCTGCTATGAAGTAGTCTGCCTGCCCCCCGCTTGACTGCACTGCCGGATATTTTGTGACTTTTCCGTTGGCTTCTATTTCCACGTAGATGTCCCTAATTCCAAGGTTATCCTTGGCACTTATGTAAACCTTAAATGGTTTTCCTTTCGTTGGTTTTGAAGGAGTCAAGTAGGGAATGCTTATTTCGGGTTTTTCGGTGTCCTTGCCTTTGCTTATCACCAGCTGGGATACTCCTTCTGGGACAGTTATTTCAAACAGTTCGTAGGTCTTGTCTCCAATCTTTCTTTCTCCAAGAAGCTTGTAGGTGACGTTTGTAACACTTGCATCGACTTGTGCTCCTTCTGGGACTTCTATCGCAAACTTTCCGCTCTCTTCTCCGAGTAGGTTTATGAACTTGACGGCACTTCCAAAGTCTGTCGTCCACCTAAACGTAATGAACTCCTGCGGGACTGGAAGCGAAATGAAGTCGTTGAAGAGTGTTCCAAACATCTCTTCAATCTCTGGTAGTCTAACGTTGCCATTTTCATCTATTTCAATTATTTTTGAGCCATACCATGTTGGACTTCTATTGGGTCTTGGGGGGTTTGTTTCTTTGTCTGGAGCTCCTGTGGATGTTGATGTTACAAACCAGTGCTCATTGCCGTTTTTATCTACGTAGATGTGAAGCTTGTCGTGGTGAATGTGCCCGCTCATAACAAGCTTTATGTTGTACTTCTCGACATCTTGGAGGAATCTCCTTGCTATGTCTTCTGTCGTCTTCTCTGGACCTCCAATCCAGTAATAACCAACGTACTGAGTTAGGTTTGCCCAATCTTTGTCGTCAAATGCTGTGAATCCTTCAATTCTTCCTCCAATCCATCCTTGAGGAGCGGAGTACCAGTATGGGTGATGGACAATCACTATTGGGATCTTGTCTTTGTGCTCTTCAAGGACTTTCTCCATCCATTCGAGCTGGTTCATGTAGGGATGGGCTTCGTCTCCGTGGGAGTCCAGAGCTATAATAAGGAACTTTCCTATGGTGAGGTAATAGTCTGTTGGACCTATTAGCTTGGGATAATAGTTCGGTGGATCATCATGGTTTCCTTTCACGATTATTGTGGGTCTTCCAGCCGCAGCTGCTCTGGAGATTATGTCAAAGAGCATTTTGTATCCTTTGCTATCTCCTGCGGTATCAACAACGTCCCCCGTGTTTATTATAACGTCAACTCTATCATCCATGCTCCAGTAGGTGTATACGCTGTCCGTGGCAACGTAGCTGTGGAGTGGAACGATTAAACCTCCGTCACAGAGTTCTTGTATCTTTGTTATATCCCTCTGGAAGTATTCGCCACATACGTAGCCGAATTTGGCGCCGCTGGTAACGTGGGTATCGCTTACGTGTGCTATCCTAAGCACCTTTGGGTATTCCTTGAGAACCCATACTCCGTTGGGTATAACTACCTCTCCTTTGTTTGATTTAACTTGAAGGAAGTAAACATCTGGAACGACATTTTCGGGTATTTTGGCTTTTATTATATTCCCTTTTTCTAAAATTTCAAGCTTATATGGGCCGTTCATAACTGAGACAATTGTAAGCTCTGCAATATCAACGCCTTCTTGGGGCTGTATCTCTATTGTTTCCCCCGGAAGTGCTATAGCTGGAGCTCCGGGCATTGGCATCTTTAGGACATCTCCCGGGAGTGCTTCTGCACTTGCTGGGTTTACATTAATCAAGGACAAAGTCAGGAACGCCAGCAAAAATGCAAGTGTTCGCCTCATGGTATCACCAAAATAGTAGAGAACTCGAACGTTAAAAAGTTGCCGCTCTTCTCAAGGGTTCCATCGTAAGGCTGCGGTTGCAAAGCCCATAATTTTCTCCGCAAGTTCACTCTCGCCCCCAAGCTTTTTGTAAAGCCTATAGCCTTCCCAAATCTTGGAATAGAGCTTTTGGGCTTCCTTTACGTTTAATGCTCTGGTTGCCACGTACAATCTTGTGAGGTGTATGGCCATTTCCAGCAAGTAGAAGTCGGCTCGACTGATAGGGGGGAAGGATAACGGATGTATATCCTCATATGTTGGAACCAGTGAACACTCTAAAACACGCGCTCTTCCCAATTCGTCCTCTATTTTCCTCTCAACGAATTCTATTCTTCCTTCTATGCTGGGAAGACCCTTTATCTTCTTGATAGGGATCGATTTCGCATTTTCAAATTCCACTTCAACTGGCAGGTTAAGGGCGGCTTTTACCAATAGCTCGACGTCCCACGTTATGTGGAGTACTCCATAAGGATGCTCTTTTATATCATTGGCGCTCTTGCCTTCAAAAAGCCTGAAATTCAATCTGTTGCCCTTTCTGTTAATTCCTACTGGGGTTATATTTGACCTTGTTGTAAGAAGCACTTCGTAAATCTTTCCCTCTTTTAAAATTTCCATTGCTCAACCTCCAGAGGAAAAAAAGGATTAGAGGCTTTGTTTTGGAAGCACAAGGATGTCATTTCTGTCTATGTAGAAGGTCACTTCTCCTTGGGGTCTTAGATGGGCAACGTCTTTATCGTTTATTGTTCTGGCGATTATCCTCTTTTCTCCAAAGAGTCCAACGACTTCAATGAAAAATCCGTAGTACTCTATAAGGTCAACTTTGCCCGTTATTGCCGCAGCATTTTCAATAGGATGCAGGCTGATGCGCTCTGGTCTTATCACTACGACAACTTTGTCGCTTTTGTCTTTGTATGTAAGCCCATCAAGCCTGAAGTTTCCAAATTCAACCGTTACTTTATCTCCCTCTCTTTCCACAACTTCGGCTGGGATTACGTTGGTTTTTCCCATAAACGATGCGACAAACTCAGTTTTTGGCTCTTCGTAGATTTCCTTTGGTGTGCCCACTTGTTCTATTTGCCCTATGTTCATCACGGCTATCCTATCGCTTATCGCCATTGCCTCTTCCTGGTCGTGAGTGACGTAGAGAACTGTGATTCCAAGCTCCCTCTGTATTCTTCTTATTTCCGATCTCATCTCCAGCCTAAGTTTTGCATCCAGGTTTGAAAGGGGCTCGTCAAGCAGGAGTAGCTTTGGCTCTACTACGAGAGCCCTTGCTATCGCAACCCTCTGCTGCTGACCTCCGCTGAGCTGTGTGGGGTATCTATCTTCATATCCTTGGAGTTTAACTAATTCAAGGGCCCACTTTACTCTCTTTTCGATTTCTTGTTTGGGTAGCTTTCTTATTTTGAGTCCGTAGGCAATGTTGTCGTAAACTGTCATGTGGGGCCATAATGCGTAGTTCTGGAAAACAAGGACGGCTCCCCTTTCACTTGAGCTTTTGTAAGTTACCTCTTCATCGTCGAAGTACAGATGCCCTTCGTCGGGGAAATCTAAGCCTGCGATTATCCTCAAGGTGGTTGATTTTCCGCATCCACTGGGCCCGAGTAATGTAAACAGTTCTCCGTGTTTTATGTGAAGGTCAATCCCTTTCAGGGCAACGGTTTCACCGAAAGTTTTCACTACGCCCTCAAGCTTGACTTCAACCATCTTCTCACCTCATGTTAATCCAATGAAGGAGTACCTTTGCTTTGTGATAACATTAACCACCACAATCGCGGTTATCTGAACCACTATAAGCAAGACTCCCAACGCTGCTGCTATGTTTATGCTACCCGCTGCGGACATCAAGACTTCTTTCATGAACGCTGTTATCGGAGCTTGTGCCATGTTTATTGAACCAAGGGTTATTCCAACGCTTGTTTCGCTCATTGAATAGACAAAGCTCAGCATTGCCCCGCCAAAGACGTTCAGAGATATTAGCGGCATTAAAATTCCTGTTATCGTCTTCCATCTTGAAGCGCCGAGGTTTATGGATGATTCCTCTAGGGATACATGAACCTGCTGCAGGCCGCATAAACAGATCTTGCTGCAAATGGGAGCCTTCTTATGGAGTAGGCAAGTATCAACACCAACGCCGGATTAAATCCATAGAGTGATGTTGGATTTAGCGGTGAATTCTCTGGAGTCACCGCTGAGAAGAAGTAGAAGTATCCCATTGCAACTACAATTCCCGGCACTGCGATCGGGAGTATCACTATACTCTCCAGTATGGGACTTAGAACGCCTTTGAATCTGCTTGTGGCATATGAAGAGGTTATTGAAAGGAGCACTATGAGGATTACAGCAGCTCCGGAATATATAAGGCTGTTTACGATGAACCTTCTGACATCCGGGTTTAATATCATCTCCTTGATGTAGTCAATTGTAAAGCCCTGTGGAAGGACCGTTGTGGTCCATCTCTCAGAAAAGGCAAGCATTATCACGCCCAGTTGTGGGAATATAGTAATAAGCAACGCTGGGAGGAGGACCAAGTATATTAAGAGGGCTTGCCATGGTTTTGGATCACTTACTCTCGGCTTCCACCTTCCACCTTTGCTTAGCATTGCATACTGTCTCAAGCTTACGTACTTTCTTATGCCAAGGAAAGCAATTACTGCTAGGGTAAGCATTATTATTGAAAGAGCCGCTATTTCGGGGCTTCTTTCTCCAAGGCCATAGATGAACTTGCTGAATATTTGGTATGACATAAGTTTTTTGGCCAATGGGTCTCCATGGAAGACGATTGGTGCCGCCAAGTCTTCAAGGCTGAATATAAAGACTAAGGTTGCTCCCGCAGCAATTCCGGGGAGAGCGAGGGGGAATGTTACCGTTCTGAAGAGGTGAAATCCCTTGCTTCCAAGGTTTTCTGCCTGCTCCTCAAGGGTTGGATCTATGTTGATAAAGCTTGCGTAAGCATTCAAGTAAACGATTGGGTAATAGGCCATAGACTGGGCTAAAACCACACCCGCTAAACCGTCTATTTTGATTCTAAACGGAAGGATGTGGAGGACTTCGTGGAAGATGTAGTTTATGAGCCCAAATTCGCTAAACATCTGCTTTATGACGTAAGCATTCACGAAAGGAGTTACCAGCAGTGGGATGAAAAGGGCGATTCTGAAGAAGTTCTTCCCTTTGAAGTTGTATCTCGCCATTACAAAGGCAAAGACAGTTCCCAAAATTGCCGTAAATAGCGTTACCAACGCGGCAACGACGAGGGAGTTCAGCACAACTCCAAAATCCAAGCCCCTAATTAAATATAGGCTCTCACCAGTTGAGGTTGTTAACTTTTGGGCGAAATCTCCCCGTGGAGGGAGTTGGATGTAGTAAGAATCCATCAATATGCTCTTAAACCAGTGGAGGGAGATATTTCCATCATAAGTAAAGGCAATAAGCAGCATGGACAAAACGGGGACTATTAAGAAGACTATCAAATACAAGAGGGGAAAAATATAGGAGAAGGCAACAAGGGGCTCAAACAATGGAGTTCCGAACAGTCTTTCACTCCATTTGCTAACCTTCATCCTTGCACCTCCGTGAGGACGCTTTGGTATTTTTCTCTTGCAGCATCTCTCCATTCTTGCATTAGGGTGTCTCTAAATGAGGAATCCTTTGCAAGTCTGTCATTTATCTTCTTTGCGTACTCTTCGGTTAAGGTTACGGTTTCTCCAGTGTCTGGGTCTTTAAATTTCACTGGCTCAAGAAGCTTGGCTTTTAACTCTCTGTACTTCTCTTCGCTTATCCTCCCTTCCCTGTAAGCATTTACCAATGAAACCCATGCCCTGTGGAGCTCTTGGTTCGCATCGACAAGTGTAGCCTTGAAGTAGAGCTGCATTGAGTTAACCGTGGCTAAGGCCTCGTTGTCATCGAATTCTATTCCCTGTGTCTTCAAGGCACTCTCATAGGCCTTCTTTAGGTCGGGTCTCTTTTGTCCTTCGGGAGTATCAAAGACACTTGGATTGACTGGCAGTCTGTTTATCTCCTCATCAAGCCATATCTTCTGTCCCTCTGTTAGAACCCAATAGATGAACGCTTGTGCAGCTTCTTTGTTTTGGGAGTTTACAAGAAGGGCTATGGGGTCACCGTTTATAATGCTCTGTCCCTTTGGAATGATATATTCACAAGCTGGATTCAGCTTCATTGCGGTGTATCCATAAAAGTCAATTGTGTTTCCAACGGCTATATCTCCGGCAATTACGGCCTCTCTGACTGCATCACTGGCATCGTAGATCTTTGAATTTGCAGCAATTAGTGTGAGAATCTTCCATCCTTCGTCCCATCCAAAGGCCTGAAGAATTATCTGGTAAATCCTTGTGTTTGAAGTACTTCTTGTAGGATCGGCAATTCCCACCTGAGGTGGATCCATTGCAAAGGTCTCGCTTGCTATTTCTTCCCATGTCTGGGGAACAGGAAGGTTCCATCTCTTAAGAACGTCGTGGTTCACGGTAAATCCAAATGAGGATAAAGCAGCTGCAATCCAGTATATTTTTCCATCATTTCCTTTTCTTACCATGGGCATTCCAGCAATTGTTTCTTGAATCTGGGCGCCAATAAGTCCCAGAACTTTTTGATCATCTATGGGAGCAAGGTAATTGTTCTTGAAAAGGTCATCAAAGAGTGTTGGGCCTCCTCCCCATCCAACATCGGCTCCCTTTTCTATGTAAGTTGGCCACAACGACTCAGGAGCTTTTATGAACTTTATATCCCTAATATTGTACTGTTTTGCTATGTCGCTTTGGAGGAACATCCTCTTTGCCATTACTTGTATTGTTACATCATGTCTCGTTAAAACGACAAGGGTTATTCCTTTTCCTTCCGTCTGTGTTCCTGTTTTGGTTTCTCCCCCTATACATCCTGCGGCAACCACACTGAACAACAGGATGAACAAAACTGAAAGGCTCGCAAATTTTTTCATCAATGCTCACCCCTTTTGAAGTTCAGGTACCCATTTTTAAATTTTGTCATAAAAATGTTAAAAGTTTAAAAGAAGGGAAAGATGCAAGATTACTTCCTTCTAAAGACCAGTGGGATTAGGATTAGTCCTACCAAAGCTGCTGGGCCGCAAACTCCTCCTCCACCACCACCGGTTTGGATTTCCGTTTTTGCCGCTTGCTCTAATGCCCAGTGTATCATGTTTGTGACGAACGCTGGGCCATCTAAGTCAACACCGTGGTACTTTGCCTCCCATGTTGGGGTGTAGTCACCGTATGGGCTCTCACCGCTTACGATGAGAACGCTTTGCTTTCCATTGTCGAATTTAATTATCTCAACCGCCAAGAGTGTGAATACCCCAGTTTCTCCAGCTGTATAAGCATTTGCCTGTGGGTCGTTGTTCTCCACAATAGTACCGTCTTGTGAGGTCTTTACAATCCTATAAACGTTCTCTGGAATGTTTCCATCAACGAGTTTTTGCCAGTTTCTATTATCATCAACCCACGCAACTACTGCCGGGCCGTGATAGAGGACTTTTCCTCCGTGCTGGAAGTTTTGTGTGAGCTTTTCTTTGTCTGGGGTGTTGTCATCTGGTTGTACAAGGCCAACAACTCTGTAAGATGCTCCGGCGTTGCTTGTTGGGTCTTCAACAGAACAGAGGTCAATCCTCAAGTGTCCAACACCGAGTTGTTCAAGAACGGAGTTTGCGATGTCCTGGGCATTGGGACCGCTGCCATAGTCGCTATCAGCGGCGACCCAAAGAACTTTCCCTCCCTGCTTAAACCATTCTGCAATGGCTTGAATTTCATCTGGCTGGAATGGGCTTGTTGGCTGGCCGAGGATAAGCATGTCAACGTTTGCAAGGGCATCGGCGGTTATCTTTTCTCCGAGGTGCTTAATGCCCAGAGTATCTGCAGCCATTGGATCGCCGAAGTAGCCCCACTCGACATCTGTGATGGTTTTAACTATCCCGTGGGCGAGGGTTTTGTTGGTTCCGTATTCAAGGACGTCCTCTGCAAGGTACTTCTCGTTTTCTCCGTGGGCCAAATCTACAGCAACTGTTGCAGCACTGGCAAAGGCCATACCAAAAAGACCAAACAACACAAAAACTGGGATTAGTATCGAAAGCTTCCTCATGGCGTTCACCAAAGTATCTTATAAAACTTGGAAGTTATAAGATTTTTGACTGTGATAGATGTTTCAAAGAAATGCTTAAAAGAATCGTTTAATATGTGTGGGTAGGTGGTGTAGATGGATATTGAAGAGAAAATAAGCTTGATAACGAGGAAACCTACTGAGGAAGTTCTGACGCTTGAGAATCTTAGGCATTTGCTGGAAATTGGAATGCCCTTGCAACATTACATCGGATTTGAGATAAGCGGTTACATTCACCTTGGCACTGGATTAATGGCTGGTGCAAAAATAGCCGACTTCCAAAAAGCGGGGATAAAAACGAGGATATTCCTTGCGGACTGGCACAGCTGGATTAACGATAAGCTCGGTGGGGATCTTGAGGTTATACAGAAAGTTGCCCTAACTTATTTCAAGGAGGGCATGAAGCAAAGCATTAAAGTCATGGGTGGGGATCCGGATAAGGTGGAATTCGTTCTGGCAAGTGAGATACTCGAGAAGGGTGACTACTGGAGGACGGTCATTGATATATCAAAAAACGTCACCCTGGCAAGGATGATGCGATCTATAACGATTATGGGAAGACAGATGGGGGAAGCAATTGATTTTGCGAAGCTCATCTATCCAGCCATGCAGGTTGCCGATATCTTTTACCAAGGAGTCAATATAGCACATGCTGGAATGGATCAAAGAAAAGCCCACGTCATTGCCATTGAAGTTGCTCCAAAGTTGAAATATCATCCCCTCATTTGGGAAGGGGAAAAGGTAAAACCCGTTGCCGTGCACCACCACCTCCTCTTAGGTCTTCAAGAACCTCCAAAATGGCCAATTGAAAGTGAAGAAGAGTTTAAAGAGATCAAGGCAGCAATGAAAATGAGCAAGAGCAAGCCGTATTCAGCTGTCTTCATTCATGACAGTCCGGAGGAGATAAAGCAGAAGCTTAGAAAGGCTTTCTGCCCAGCAAGGGAAGTTAACTACAACCCAGTGCTTGACTGGGCGGAGCATATAATCTTTAGGGAAGAGCCAACGGAGTTCACAATTCACAGACCGGCAAAGTTTGGCGGAGATGTGACGTATACGACGTTTAATGACCTTAAAAGAGACTTTGCCGAGGGCAAGGTACATCCCCTCGATTTGAAGAATGCCGTTGCAGACTACCTAATAGAACTACTCAAACCAATTAGGGAGTACTTTGAGAAGCATCCAGAACCGCTGGAGCTTATGAAAGAAGTGCAGATAACCAGATGAGCCTTTTTTCTTTTTTAAAATTTGAAGAGAATGGTGCGGGGGCGGGGATTTGAACCCCGGAACCCCTGCGGGACGGGACCCTGAATCCCGCGCCTTTGACCAGGCTCGGCAACCCCCGCGCGTTAGTAGATGAATTCTGCAGAACTTTTAAATCTTTCTGATGGGTATAGCCGATTCTAATCCTCAAGCCATATCTCTATTCTCTGAACTCCTTTTCCTATGCTTGAGCGTTTGAGCTTTTTTATGTGGCCGATTTCTCTAATGTCCTTTACGTGTGTCCCTCCACACGGAAGGACTTCAAAGTCCCTGATTTGGGTTAACCTCTTCTCTCCTTCCCACCAGATTTTGACTTCGCCTCCTTCATCAACGTAGCGGTTAAAGAGCCCGATTATCTTTTCTTTGTACTGGTTAAGGTTTTCGGGATATTCTACATCGTATCTACCCTTCTCTGGACTCATGCCGCTTCCATGTAGCTGCCAGTTTCCTTTCCCGAGAACTTCATTAAATACGTGGTCTAAGAGGTGCAAAGCTGTGTGTATTCTCATGAGCTTATAGCGCCTTTCCCAATCGAGTTTTAATTCTACTTCATCCCCGACGCTGAAGGCACCTGCATCTTCAACGACATGCCAGATATTCCCATCTTCATCTTTGTGGACATCCAGAACTCTAACTCCATTTATAGTTCCCGTATCGTGGGGTTGTCCCCCTCCAGTGGGGTAAAATATGGTCTGGTCTAAAAGCATGGCATTCTCCTTTATCTCGACTATCTTTGCTCTGGCTTCCTTTAGATATGCATCATCATAATAAAGTTTCCTCGTCATTTGTACCACCTACTCAAAGAATATTAAAGAGAAATTAAAACCTAATGCTATTTCTTTAACATGAAAAGGGCAATTCCTATTAAAACTGCCGCTCCTGCTATTCCGGCTATTTGGGGGGCTGTTAAATTCATTCTCTCTTCTGAGGGCACTCTGTACCTAATATAAGCCCTTGTAACGTTCCCTAAAAGGGACTGTATGTCCTCAAAGGGGGCACCGTATCTGACGAATACGTTTGCCGTTATCAAAATTTTGTTCCCCTCTATTTCTGTTAAGAGAGTGTATCTGTTCCCCTTGACTTCCTTGCTTATATTCCCTGGAACTTCAACAATTTCCGCCTCTGGTGGAAGAATAAATTCAATTCTTAGGCTCTGATTTATCTCGTTTTGGGCTCTGTAGCCCAGCTGTGAAGGGCTTAAAAGCGTTGGATCAAAGGAATATTCGTAGGTTCCGTTTACTAACTTGGTGAAGTTCTTCAGGACATAGTTGGCCTCTATTGTCAATGGGCCCTCTTTGTCCAAGCCTAATATGCTTGCGTTTGCATCCTCCACGGTTATTCCTTGAGCTGCCATTCTTTGGAGGTAGTTTTGGAGTATCATGTTGGTAACATTTTCGCCTCCCATAAGGTTTATTTGGAGCTTCATGAGCTCTATCTGCTCCATTGGCTCAAGGTATGTTTCCCTTACAAGAAGGTTGGTAGTTCCATCCTTTGAAATCTCTGCTTTTATGTACTGCTCGGTCTTTACAGGTTGATATGTTTCCTCCCCTTTATAGGGGGCTGTGTAATGAATATAAAATGCATTGTAGTCCCCGAAGAGCGCCCTGAATCCGTCTGGAGATAGGTTTTCTTCCAAGTAAATATCGGAGCTTACAGTAATTTTGTTTCCTTCAACTTTTGACCTTACGTAGAATTTGCTCTGTCCGAATTCTCTTGTGTAGGCTTTTGGGTACTCAACCAGCTCTGCTCCTTCCGGAAGCTCTATGATAAACACGTTGTGGAGTTCTATTTTTTGAGGCAGTCCGGTGTCTGGAACTGGCATTGTTCCATATCCCCTAGTTGGATCCACCACCATCTCCCAGTAGCCGTCGTAGGAGTAGTACTTGGCAAACTTTTCTGCATATGCCGTAAAAACTATTGTGAAGTTATCTTCCTTAATGCTGGCCAGTTTGAACGTTTGGTTTTTAGTCCTTATTCCCGCATTTGCTAAACTGGCAATGTAGTTGTTCAGCTGCTCTTTTTCGAACTTTGCTATTGCTTCTTCCTCAGTAAGGTTTGTTTGGTTTAATATGCTTGCGATCTCTTCTTTTATCTTCTCTTTTGGCCCCAGGATGGAGATTATTACGGTTATTTGAGCGTCTCCATTTTGGAGTACCTTAACTTTGAGCGTAAATTCTTCTTTATAGTAATCCACAGTCTCTGCTTGAACAAAAGAAAGGCCCAGAAGGAGAATTACTAAAAAACTTCCTAACTTTTTCATTTTTATCCCCCAATTTCTTTTTCTAAAAACCAAACGGTGATGGGGTATTTAACTCTATCCCTCACAAATTGAAAAGAAGAAGAGGAAATCACCACTTACTCTCGGCAAGTTCTCCCTCAGTTTTTGCGACTATTGTTGTTCCCACTAGGTCACCGGTAACGTTGACCATTGTTCTGCCCATGTCGAGGATGGCATCAATTCCGAGTATCATTGCGTAGGCCAAGGCGACTGGACTTCCCGGCTCTAGGTGAAGTCCGACGCTCTCCAAGACCATTGCGAGCATTATTGCTCCAGCTCCGGGCACGCCGGCGGTTCCAATTGAAGCCAGAACTGCCGTGACCACTATCACTAACTGCTGGCTAAATGATAAGGGCTGTCCAATTGCGAAGGCTATAAACATTGCGCAAACACCTTGGTACAGAGCGGTTCCGTCCATGTTGATTGTCGCCCCTAGTGGAAGAGTAAAGGAATAGATGCCTCTTGGCACGCCCATGTTCTCCTCTGCAACACGCATTGTGACTGGCAGAGTACCGCTTGAGCTTCTTGTAACAAAAGCCGTTATCATGGCGTCCTTAGCCTTGCTGAGGAACTTGACTAAGTCTAAGCCAAATATTTTGAGGAGAATTCCGTAGACAACCACTATCTGAATTGCCAAGCCTAGGTAAACTGCTACTGTAACTTTTGCCAGAGGTCCGACGACTTTTACCCCTTGGGTTGCCATGATGTAGGCTATTAAGGCGAATACACCTATTGGGGCGTACTGCATAACTCCTCTAACGATCTTGTACATCGCTTCCGCTAATCCATCAAAAGCATTGTAGAGTGTTGTTGCTGAATTTTTGATCCTCTCGTTTTCGCTGTTCATGAGATAGCTAAGGGCTATTCCCAAGACAATGGCGAAGAATATCGTTGGTAGGACTGCATCACTTGCAAGGGATGCAAACGGATTGGTGGGAACGATGTTTAGGAGGGTCTCCACGAGAGAAGGTGCCTGTGCCTGTATTGCCTTCCCTTCCCCTGTTCCAAGTTGTAGCCCAAGGCCGGGCTTGAAGAGGTTGGCCATTATAAGTCCTATGAACACTGCAAAGGCCGATGTTACTAAATAGTAGAGCACTATCTTTACACCCACTCTTCCAAGTCTTGCCGGACTTATGCTTGCGGCACCGACGACCAATGAAGCTAGAACGATTGGCATCACTAACATCTTTAAGAGCCTAACAAAGAGGTCTCCAAGAGGTTTTATTGCGGTTGCTGCTCCCGGGTGTCCGATGGCTCCCACTATCAGCCCGTACACTGCACCTAAAATCAGCCCAATAAATATTTTTCTCAATTGGGTATTCAAGATAGCTTTTTAGGAGCCCCATAGGGCCCACCTCCGAACATTGATGTTATATGGCAGTCTATGGCGGAGAATTTTGTACTTTGTAGTATATAACTTTTTCCAAAAAATACAAAATGTGGGGGGCTATTCGAACCTTAATGAGACATCTCCATAAAGAATTTTTTCTTTTCTTCCATCTTCGAGCTCAAGAATTAATGCACCAAGCTCGTCAACATCCAAGGCTTTTCCTCGAATTTCTCCTTCCTCCCTTATCACCCTGACTTCCCTATTTAGGATGGCCTTCTCTCTCCACTTTTGCAGTATTTTCTCGTCATTTCCGCGTAGAAACTCCTCGTACCAGTACTCCAACCGCTCTACAATGGTTTTAAATATCTCCTCTGTGGGAATTTGCACCCCTAGGACATTACTTATTGATGTTGAGGTGCTTGAGAGTTCTTCCGGAATTGGGTTGTTGACGTTTAGCCCAATGCCTAATACTATGTAGTAAACCTCCCTTTCTGAAAAACTCCCCTCTGCTAAGATACCGCATACCTTCTTTCCATTCACAAGGACATCGTTGGGCCATTTTATCTTTGCCTCTATCCCAAATTGTTCTAAGGTCTCAACAACGGCTATTGCTCCAAGAAAAACTATTTTAACTATATGATTGGGAGTGGTTTTTGGTTTTAATATCACACTCATCCACAGCCCGCCCCTGGGAGATGCCCATGTTCTAAACTTCCTCCCATAGCCGCTTTTTTGAGTGTCAGCCACCACTATGGTTCCTTCTCCCTCACCAAGGGCTATTCTCTTAGCATATTCATTTGTCGAATCTATTTCCTGAAAGTATATCACCTTTTTCCCAATGTTTTTGGTGTTAAGTCCGAGCATTTATCCCACCGTAATATATTTTGACATGCGGGATTATTTAGTTAACGATAGGTTTAAATTCTCCCTTTCTTATGTATCACCAGAGGTGAGTAGTATGGAAGCATACAACAACATTGGGATTAAGAGGAGGCTTAGAAGGTTTTTTAGAAGGGATGGGAGGGCTTTGATTTTTGCAATGGATCATGGATTTGAACACGGGCCAACTGATTTTGAAGAAAACTGGGAACACATCAACCCCAGAATCATAATTCGAAAGGTCGTTAGAGCCGGGATAGATGGAGTAATGATGCTTCCGGGGATAGCAAGAATAGCGGGAGAGGAGCTTGTTGGTAAGGATGTCGGTTTGATGGTAAAGCTTACCAGCAAAACAGAGCTTAGACCAAAGGAAGAGTGGCTTATGCAGGATCAGCTCGGCTTTGTTGAAGATGCGATTAAACTTGGAGCCGATGCCATAGCGGCAACGGTTTACTGGGGAAGTCCATATGAGGGAGCAATGATGAGACAGTTTGCGGAGATAGCAAGCTACGCTCACGATTTAGGTTACCCTGTTGTGCAGTTTGCCTATCCTAGGGGGCCGTACATCAGTGAAAAATACGGCAGGAAGGAGGACTATAGAGTTGTTATGTATGGAGCAAGGGCTGCTGCAGAGATGGGGGCAGATATGATTAAAACTTACTGGACTGGGTCAAGGGAAACATTTGCCAAGGTTGTGGATGCAGCGTCAGGCGTTCCGGTTCTCTTAAGTGGTGGAGCGAAGACGGATAATCCTCTGGATTTCTTAAAGCTCGTGTGGGAGGTAATTGAAGCTGGGGGTAGCGGAGCGGTTGTTGGAAGAAATATATTCCAGAGAGAAAATCCGGAGCCGATGATTAGAGCACTTTTGAGGGTAATCCACAGAAATGAAGATCCAGAAGAGGCCGCAAAGGCTGAAGGGTTAATTTGACTTTTTCTTTTTATTCAAATTTGTCCAGTGTGATTTTTAAACTCCTTTTTAAACATCTATCAGGTGGTGGGAATGGTTGAGATAATTGATACCACATTTAGGGATGCTCATCAGTCACTTATTGCTACAAGGCTATCAACAAGGGATATGCTTCCAATAGCTGAAAAAATGGACAAAATCGGCTTTTATTCCATGGAAGTATGGGGAGGAGCAACTTTTGATGCAGCTCTGAGGTTCCTGAGAGAAGACCCTTGGGAAAGGTTGAAACTTTTAAGAGAACACATAAAAAAGACAAAACTTCAAATGCTGCTTAGAGGACAAAACGTTGTTGGCTACAAGCACTACCCGGATGATGTAGTGGAAAAATTCGTTGAACTTGCTTACAAAAAAGGTATTGACATCTTTAGGGTCTTTGATGCCTTAAATGACGTTAGGAATATGAAAACCGCAATCAAAAAGGCCAAGGAAGTGGGGGCAGAAGTTCAGGGGGCAATAAGCTACACCACCGGGAAGATATTCACTTTAGAGTATTACCTCCAGAAAGTTGATGAGCTAATTGAGCTGGATGTTGATTATATCACAATCAAGGATATGGCAGCTCTTTTGGATCCCCAAATGGCCTATGAACTTGTGAAGGAAATTAAAGACCGCTATGGGGTAAAGGTCAATGTTCACACTCACGCAACAAGCGGTTTGGCCTCAGCAACGTACTTAAAGGCGGTTGAGGCTGGAGCGGATTTCATAGACACGGCAATTTATCCTTTAGCGAATGGTACAGCCCAGCCTGCAATCCAGAGCATCTATTACTCTTTAAAAAGCGAAGACAGGCCTAAAGTTGATATGAAGCTGATTTTTGAAATCTCCAAGTATCTGAGGAAGCTGCTTGAAGAGAAGTACGAACATTTAATGGACAAAAGGGCCCTTCACGGAGATCCAAACGTTCTGGTACATCAAATCCCCGGCGGTATGTATTCGAACCTTATATCCCAGCTTAGAGAAATGAAGGCTCTCGATAAGCTTGATGAAGTTTTAGAGGAAGTACCGAGGGTTAGGGAGGAACTCGGCTATCCGCCTTTAGTAACGCCAACTTCTCAAATAGTTGGCACTCAGGCAGTGTTCAACGTTCTGTTTGGAAGGTATAAGATGATAACCGGGGAAACAAAGAACTACGTAAAAGGTCTCTACGGCAGACCCCCCGCTCCAATAAAGGAGGAAATTAAGAAGCTTATCCTTGGAGATGAAGAACCGATAACTGTCAGGCCTGCCGATTTGCTTGAACCGATGCTTGAAAAAGCGAGAAGGGAACTTGAGGAAAAGGGTTATCTTGAGAAGGAAGAAGACGTTTTAACGTATTGTCTCTTCCCACAGGTAGCTTTGGAGTTCTTTGAACTTAGAAAGCAAGGGAAGCTCAAGCCAGTAGAAGAGAAGCCCAAAGGAAAGGTGATAAAGGTCTATGTGGGTGGAAGGGAGTATGAGATTGGGGTTGAAGGGGTAAAGCTTGAGGGGTTGCTTATTTCGGCTTATACCTCTTCTGAAGCTCCAGCTCTTGCTCCGGTTCCTTCAGTTTCTGCTTCAGCTCCTTCAGTGTCGGTTGAAGTTCCTGTTGCCCCGACATTAACTGGTGGGGATGTGGTTTCTGCGCCTATGCCGGGTAAGGTTCTTAGGGTTTTGGTTGGGGTGGGTGATGAGGTTAGGGTTGGTCAGGGGTTGGTCATTTTAGAGGCTATGAAGATGGAGAATGAGATTCCTTCGCCGAGGGATGGTGTTGTGAAGAGGATTCTTGTCAAGGAAGGAGACACCGTCGACACAGGACAACCACTAATAGAACTCGAATAGTTATCTTTTCTAAACCTTTCATTACCCTTCATTTTTTACTCTAAACGGTGGGGAATTTGAGCGTTTTTGCCAATTTTTGGCCCACTCATCAAAATTTGTTCATAGAAATGCCCAGATTTCCGAAAGACATATATATTACATGACAGTAAAATTATGATGAATTTCCATTGGGGGTGCTCTAGATGAACTCGACAGTTATTATACTGGCGGCCGCAATTATATATGTGGCCATGTATTTTACTTATGGAAAGAGCCTACAAAGCAAAGTTGTCAAAGCAGACCCAAACAGACCAACACCAGCACACAAGCTTTACGATGGAGTTGACTACGTCCCAGCACACCCAGTAGTTCTTTATGGGCACCACTTCGCAAGTATTGCCGGAGCGGGGCCAATAGTTGGTCCAGCTGTGGCAATGGCGTGGGGATGGATACCATCACTGCTCTGGGTATGGTTTGGAAACGTCTTCATTGGAGCGGTGCATGATTACTTAGCCTTGATGGCTTCAGTGAGATACGATGGTAAGTCAATACAGTGGATTGCTGGAAAGATAATGAGCAAGAGAACTGGAATTGCATTTGAAGTTTACATATGGTTTGCCCTGCTCTTAGTGGTTGCAGCGTTTGTAGCTGTTACGGCGAGATTGCTCGTGCTTACCCCACAAGCCGCAACGGCAACACTCCTCTTCCTAATAGTGGCAGTTATTCTGGGATGGATGATGTACAAGATGAACGTGAACTTCTACGTCGCAACTGCTATAGGCTTAATACTCCTCGTTGTTGCAGTATGGATTGGCTTTAAGAACCCATTAATTTTCGTCCCGGGACAGACAGACGCAACAAGTGCCGCTTACACCCAAGCATACCACTACTGGAACATCATACTGATGATTTACATCATTGTGGCATCTTCACTGCCGGTATGGGTACTTCTCCAGCCCAGAGACTACCTGAACGCTTACATCCTCTGGTTCGGACTCTTAATTGGAGGTATAGCCTTCATAGCTCTCGCAAAGCCATTTGAAGCCCCAGGATTTACAATGTGGTCAGCGAACGTTGTCGGTGAACAGCCATCACCGTTCTGGCCCACTGTTCCATTGGTTATAGCGTGCGGTGCTTTGAGCGGCTTCCACTCCATAGTTGGTTCTGGAACTTCATCAAAGCAGCTTGACAAGGAAATCCACGGATTGCTCGTTGGCTACGGTGGAATGTTCACCGAGGGATTCCTTTCAACAGTAGTCATTACAGCTATAGCTGTTTACGGTGTTAAGCTCACCGGACTAAGCGCAAATGCAGTAGAATGGGGAACCCAATACATCACCAAAGGCGGACTTGGTACTTTCATCGGAGGTTATGCTCAAGGACTTGCAGACATGTACGGAATCGATGTTACCTTAGGAAAGACATTCGCTACCCTCTGGGTCTCAGCGTTCACATTAACCTCTCTTGACACTGCTACAAGGCTTGGAAGGTTTGCATGGCAAGAGGTCTTTGGAATGGTAACCGATACAAGCCAAGGAATATGGAAGATCCTCACAAACAAGTGGGTTGCCTCAATAATAATTGCTGGTCTCGGTACCTGGATGGCGTGGGGTGCCGGATACCAGGTTCTCTGGCCGGCATTTGCCGGTATGAACCAGCTATTAGCTTCAATTGCAATGATGACGGCCGCTCTATGGGCTTACAAGATACAGAAAGCTGGAACATGGAGCTATGCCGTCTTAATTCCAGCGCTCTTCCTATGGATAACAGTTACGGCAGGTCTTATATGGTACATAATAGTGGTTCCACTCAAGGGAAGCACATTGATAGCTGTGAAAGGTTCCCTCCTAGTAGGCTTAGTGCTAAACTTCCTCCTAGCGTATGACTTCTACATTGCCTGGAAGAGACCAGCTGAGGAATATGAGGCAGTTCCAGCGTGAAAGTTTTTTTTCTTTTTAACATTATTTTAATTTTGTTGAGGTGGTTTGATGAAAACTTTCTTAAAAAGGACTCTTTACTGGATCTCTATGCCTATCCGGGTTTTGTGGGAATTCAACAAGGGATTTAGGCTTTATTATCTTAGGGGGCTCCGGTGGGGGAAGAAGAACTTGAGGATGTTTTTGCCCTTCTTCTGCTTGGAAGTTACATTGGGTTTCCAAACCTTCCTGTGGACCTTAGCTATAGGCTTCTCCCTCATATGGTCAGGGAGATGTATGTTATGCAGGAGAAATCCCCTAATCCATTAAAGATGAAAACGGGGTGGTTAAATGTTTGAAAATCTAAAGGCATTTTTTAGGGGGTTTTTTAGTGCGTTTAAGACACGCTCTACGGAGTATCTTGAGTTTGAGGAGAGGGAGCTTGAAAATGTCTTCGCACTTGTGCTCATGGGATCGTTTGTGGGCATCCCTTCCCCGCCGACGACACTTGTAATGAGGTTAATGCCCCATATGGTAAGGGAAATTTACGTAATGCAGAGAAGAGCGGGAGAAATGGACGACATATTTGGCGAAATTGCAGCGATGTTTGAAATAACATGAGGTGGTAAGATTGAAAGAGTATCTCATCCCAAAAGAAGGGTTTAGAGTTTTATTCTTCATTGGAAAGGGAGGAGTTGGAAAAACGACGAGCTCAGCTGCGGTATCGGTTGCTCTCGCAAAAAAAGGATACAAAACTCTGATAGTCTCAATAGACCCGGCCCACAACTTGGGTGATGTGTTTGAGGTAAGGCTAAACGACAGGCCGAGGGAAATAGCTGAGAACCTTTATGCAATGGAACTCGACATGGAAAAGCTCATTAAAGCCTATTTGAAGCATCTTGAGGAGAATTTAAAGCATATGTATAGGTATCTTACCGTCATAAACCTTGAGAAGTATTTTGAAGTGCTCAGCTTTTCTCCAGGTATAGAAGAATACGCCACCCTTGAGGCTATCAGAGAGATACTGCAAAAAGGAGATGAATGGGACGTCATAGTATTTGATACACCTCCAACTGGATTAACTTTGAGGGTACTGGCCCTTCCTGAGATTGCCCTTATATGGACAGAGAAGCTCATAGAGATAAGAAGGAAGATTTTAGAAAAGAGAAGAGCGATTGAGAACATACAGGGAGAGAGGAAGTTTGTGATTGAAGGTGAAGAGTACAAGCTTCCAAGCAGGGAGGAAGAAGACCCTGTAATGAGGGAGCTCAAGCAGTATAAATCCGAGATTACTTTTGTCCGAAATGTTGTTACAGATCCAAAAAAGACCAGTGTTATAGCGGTGATGAATCCCGAAATGCTACCATTATATGAGACGGAGAGGGCTTACGAGGCTTTAAGAAAGTTCAAAATTCCCTTTAATCTGGTTGTTGTCAACAAAGTCATTGAGCTTGAGGAAGAAGTTCCAAGGATAAGGGTGAAGATGGAGGCTCAAAGAAAAGTGCTTGAGGAGATAGGGGAAAAGTTTAGGGGAATAGATATCGTTACAGTGCCCATGTTTGAAGAAGAGCCGAGAGGGCTGAACTGGCTTGAGAAAGTTGGAGGGTTAATAGTTGGAGATTGATGAAATTTATGAAGAGCTCAGGAAGGTGAAGGAACCCATAAGTGGGGAGGATATAGTTAGCCTGGGAATTGTGAGTTTAATCAGGAAAGAAGACAACAAAATAACAATCTTCCTTGGGTTGGCGAGAAGAACTCCCAGACATCCGTTTGAGATGGCTGTTAATTGGGCAGTTCATGCAAGGATAGTCAAAGATATAGTAAAGGTTTTAGAGGGAAAAGTAAACTTTGAGATAATCGATGACATGACGTTTCAAAGGTATTATCCGATAGAGGAGGTTTAATCATGAAGGTTACACCGGAATTGTTGCTTTTGATAATGGCACTGGGTGCTATAGCTACTTTGCAGTTTTACAAGGGAAGAAAGCTCAATTTGACTATAATGGACTACTACCTGAGAACCATAGAGGGAGTTGTGAAGCCCAAGGACAAGGATTACGTGTGGATAGGGGGGTATGTTGGGTTCAGGGCGTTTTATAAAGTAAATGAAGGTAATATTGACAAGTTTGAATACACGTTAACCCTTTTGCCAAGGCAGAGCATTTTGTATTTCCCTATCTCGAAGCTGATAAACAGACATGACAAGATATACTTTGTGGTAAAGCCCTATGCGGCAATCAGAAGGGAAGCACACCTAATACAAAAAGGATACTATCGCCTTAAGCCGAAGATCGAGGATGAGGAGCTTTTGCAGAGGGAAATAGTAGAGGTAAATGGAAAGCAGTACGAAGCCCTTTTTGAGAAGAGACGAGACGTTGAAATGCTAAAAGAGTTTCTACAGGGGTTTTCAAAAGTCGAAAACGTCAAGCATATATCATTAACTCCAAAGACAAACGTACTCTACGTTTTCATGAAGCCGGAGATAGAGACGATAGAGCAGGATGTAAGACACATAGTACGCTTTGTCAATGAAAGCATAAGAGAAAACCCCTTTGAGCGGTAGGGAAAATCTAATAAATCCCTCCTCTAAACTTTTCTCTATGATAGAGAGACTTTTCAGCCTTGGATATTCCAAGCAATTTGCGGAGAGATATTTTGAGTTGTGGGGGGATAGAGCATTAAAAATAGCTGAAGCCATGGAGAAGCCCTTACCTAGGTGTTTCAGGGTTAATACTCTCCGTGTTGAGATTCCCAAGCTCACTAAAATGCTGAACAAGAAGGGTTTTCAATTTAAGCGTGTTCCCTGGGCAAAAGAAGGCTTCTGCCTAACAAGGGAGCCTTTTTCCATAACTTCTACTCCGGAATATCTTGGCGGTCTGCTTTATATCCAGGAGGCATCCTCTATGTATCCCCCAATAGCCTTAGACCCAAAACCGGGAGAAGTTGTTGCAGATATGGCGGCGGCTCCGGGTGGTAAAACCTCTTACCTCGCCCAGCTTATGAAAAATGAAGGAATTATATATGCATTCGATGTTGGGGAAGAGAGGCTCAAGGAAACAAGGCTAAACCTCTCTCGGCTTGGAGTTACAAACACAATTCTCCTCCACAAAAGCTCTCTCTATATGGGGGAATTGGGGATTGAGTTTGATAAAATTCTCCTTGATGCCCCCTGCACTGGCTCTGGAACTATCCATAAAAATCCAGAGAGAAAGGCGAACAGAACGCTGGAGGATGTGAAGTTCTGTCAAAACCTGCAGATGCAGATGGTAAAAGTTGCTTTGGAAAACCTCAAAGAAGGGGGTGTGTTGGTTTATTCCACATGCTCTTTAGAGCCGGAGGAGAATGAATTTGTTGTTCAGTGGGCTCTGGACAACTTTGACATTGAGCTTTTACCCCTTAGACATGGCGAACCTGCCCTAACGGCACCCTTTGGGATAGAGCTTAGCGAGGAGCTCAGCAAGGCGAGAAGGTTCTATCCCGACGCTCATAACACAAGCGGGTTCTTTGTTGCTAAAATAAGAAAGAAGGGCTGAGAAGGTTTATTCATTGGAAACTTTCTCTTCTAAGAGTCTATCTTCAATCTCGTGCAGTCTTTTCTTTGTATCATTGCTTAACAGGCTTTCGAGCTCTTCTCTTGCTGCCTTCGCGAGTTCAAACTTAGATGCGTACTCCTTGGACACTTCTACCCATGGAATCTTCTTTTCCTCGACAAATACATCTATATCTGCAAACCTCCGATAGTCTCTGTACTCCAGTCCTTTGAGAAGGAACTTTATTCTGAGGGGATCTTCCCACGTTATTAGCTTTATTTTGTAAACCTTGATCCTCATGAATGGTCTTGGGTAATCCCAGTCCCACCCTTCACTTACGACATAGCCGAGGTCGAGATCTTCAAGAACTAGAAGTACCCTTTCTATGTTCTCTTCGTATCTCTTTTCGGTGTCATAGATTCTTATAGTGATCTCTTTCCAGCCCTCCGGGAGCAGTTTAAAGAGTATAATTGGCAAGTCAGTTCTTAAGGTTCTGTATACTTCCATGAAATTTTTTCTGATCAAAAACGCTTCTTTTATATCTCTTATGCTTAAAGGCTCGCTTAGTTTCTTGTCCGTCACCAGAAGGAGAGTGTCCTGCTCTTCGCCCTCGTTAATACCTCTGGCAAAGCTTGTTTTTATCCCTCCATATCTTTTCGGGATTATTTCGGAAGTTTTTTCGGCCTCTTTTGGCACTCTCAGAAGAATTATCTGGGGCCCAAGGTTTGCCCTGTCAAAAGGGGCTTTTGCATTTAAGAGCTCTTTTAAAACGCTGTCACTCCTCATTCTAACTAAAAAGGCGCCTCTCTTTGGATTCAGTATAGTTTTCCATTCTTCTGCAGGGGTTACAAAGATTATTGTATCGAGTTCTCCACTTTGATTCCACGCCTCGTCGACGGAGAGTTCTTCTACTCCAAAAAGATTTTTTAGGAAACTTTCGCCGCCTTCAACATCTGATGTCCTTAAAAAGAGCATTGAAGGGCCAAAACGCATTAATCTCATCACAATCCCCTCATAAGTTTATATCCCCTTTCGAAATTTGTTCCATCGGGATATTTGACCCTAACAACCTTCTTACTTCCCAAAAGGATGAAGTTCACATTTAAAACTCCATTTAGTCCTCGTCGGAGGGTTCTGAAGTTGTGACCGTAGAGAATGAAATCAACATCTTTGGGAGGATTCAGCTGACTGGGGTCATGTGCTAAGGCAAGCTTTACCTTACCTATCTTAACAATTTCCCCAGATTTTACTATCCGGGCCTTTCTGACGAGCTCTTTGAGAATTTCTTCACTATCCTCGTTTCCCGGAACAATGTACACGTCAGCCCCGGAATTTTCGAGTATATCCAACAGCTCTTTTACCCTTTCCCTGTATCGCTCTTTTAATTCGGGCTTTCTTTCAAGTTTTATGTTGTCCACCAGGTCGCCGGTATGAATAATATACTCCGGTCTGCTTTTTTCTATTAGGTTTAGGATGAAAGAATATATATTATCCGGAGTGTCGCTTATGTGCATTACCTTGGCCTCTTTACTCTCCAGTAATTCTTTTGGAAGCCCTCTTCTTCTTAAAAAGCTGGGTAAGTTTAATCTCATCACAATAATTCCAGAGCAATATTTTATATACCTTTGGTTCTACTTTAAGGAGGTGGGGTGTGTGAGAATCTTAGTACTTGGGGCTGGTAACGTTGGAAGGGCTATAGCTTATGATCTGAGTAAGGATTTTGAGGTGTGGGCAGGAGATAGAGACTTAAATCGATTGGAAAATGTGAAGAATTATGCGAATCCGATAAAAGTAGATGCCTCTGATTTTAGTTCTTTAGTGGAGAAAATGAAGGGTTTTGACCTTGTCGTGGGTGCCCTTCCCGGAAGGTTTGGATTTAGAACTCTAAAAGCGGCTGTAGAGGCTGGAGTTGACATTGTGGATGTTTCTTTTATGCCAGAAAATCCGTTAGCGCTTAGGGAAGAGGCCGTAAAAGCAAATATAACTGCTATCGTTGATGCGGGCTTTGCCCCAGGGCTTAGCAATATCTTCTTAGGAAGAATTTATCAAGAAATGAGCCCTCTTGAAGAGGGAATAATCCGGGTAGGTGGGCTTCCGAAGATCCCAAAGCCACCCCTTTACTACAAAATCACCTGGTCACCTTACGATCTAATCGAAGAATACACAAGGAAGGCAAGGATTGTGAAGGATGGCGAAGTTAGAGAAGTGGATCCACTGGAAAGGATTTGGAGAATAAAGCTCAAAGATTTCGAATTCGAAGAGTTTGTAAGTGATGGACTGAGAACCCTTATTGAAACAATAAACGCAAATCATCTCGAAGAGAGAACCCTTAGGTGGCCGGGGCATCTGGAAAAAATGAAAGTTCTGAAAGAACTGGGATTTTTTGAAGAGGAAAACGTTGAATTTACGCTTAAGGTAATTGGCCCACTGATGAATTACGAGAGCGAGGACTTTTCGATAATGGAAGTTTATGGCAGGGGCTTTAGGAATGGAAAAGGAATGAGTATCAGGTACTTCCTGTATGATGAAGCGAGGGATGGATTTACTTCTATGGCAAGGGTGACTGGATTTACAGCTGCTATAGTTTCTAGGATCGTTATGAATGGAGAGTGTGCATATGGAGTAATTCCTCCGGAGATTTTAGGGATGAGGGATGATACATATTCAAAGATAATGAGAGGGATAAGGGAGAGAGACATCCATGTGGAGGTAGTGGAAGATGCTCCATCTGATAATAGCTGACAGTGAACTTGAGCTTGTGCCGAAGAAGATAAGAGATCACCCTTCGGTTGTCAACTATGCAAGGAAGAGGGGAAAGAAGCCGGATGAAGTGCTACTTGATTCCACCTATCACCATTCGGCCCTTAAACTGCTGGAGGATGGAGAGAGGAGGGGAAGGCCGGATATAGTCCATCTGTGCCTTATAAATGCCCTTGAGAGTATATTAAACAGAGAAGGCAAGCTCAGGGTATATGTGCACACAAGAAACGACGAGATTATCTATATTAAACCCGAGACCAGACTTCCTCGAAACTACAATCGCTTTGTGGGGCTGATGGAAAGCTTATTCAAAAACAAAGCCGTTCCCGGAGACCTTGAACTTCTGAAAATAAGGAAGGGAACGCTTTCAGAACTCCTTGAGGAGATAGGCCCGGATGGGATTTTCGTGATGCACGAGAATGGGGATTTATTAACTCCAAAGGAATTCGGAGAAAGATTGGTTAATTACGCTTCACCAGCTGTTATCGTTGGTGGATTCCCCCATGGGGACTTTTTGAGTGAAGTAAAGGGAGAAAGAATTAGCATTTACAAGGAGCCCTTAATGGCGTGGAGTGTTGTCAATGAGGTTTTGATAAACTATGAGGGAAGTTTACTTTGGTAGAATCTTCTTCAAAAATTTTTTAAATGGTTGAACTAAATCACACCAAGAACGTTTGTGGGAGGTAAGGAAAATGGGAGACAAAACCAAAGTTCAGGTTAGTAAGCTCAAACCCGGAAGATACATCCTTATTGATGACGAGCCGTGCAAAATAGTCAACATTGCGGTTTCATCCCCGGGAAAGCACGGTTCAGCAAAGGCAAGAATTGAGGCCGTTGGAATATTTGACGGCAAGGTTAGGAGCATTGTGAAGCCAACAAGCGCTGAAGTTGATGTCCCAATTATCGACAAGAGAACGGGTCAGATAATAGCTCTCACACCGGACACAGTCCAGCTCATGGACATGGAGACATACGAAATCTTCGATGTTCCGATAGCAACGGGCGTTGATGATGAAATCAAGGACAAGATTAAAGAAGGTATTAACGTTGAATACTGGGAGACCCTTGGCAGAATAAAGATAATGAAGCTCAAAGGAGAAAGCGAGTGATTCTTTTTTAAATTTTTGACCTCTTGCTTGGTCTTGCAAAACTTTTTAACCTCCATTCTAAACTCCCTCCGGGTGAAGGATGATGGAACTCCTCTATACCTATGAGACGCTAAAGCTTGAATTTCCAATGAGCGATATTGAGGAAGCTGACTTTGTGATCCTTGGCATTCCCTTTGATGGAACAACTTCCTATAAACCTGGAACAAGGTTCGGGCCTACGCTGATAAGACAAGCCACGCTCAATTTGGAGAGCTATATTTTAGATTACGACACTGACCTTGCAGAGGTAAAGATAGCTGACGTTGGCGATTTAGCCATCGTCGCTGGTAACCCCCTCGAGACTATAAAAAGAGGCATTGAGACAATAGAAGAAATCAAGAAAATAAACCCTAAGGCAGTGCCTATAGTTTTGGGCGGTGAGCACTCAATGACTTTTGCCCCGGTGAAGGCGTTGAAGCCGAAAAGCTATCTTGTTTTTGATGCCCACCTTGATTTAAGGGAGAGTTATGAAGACAACCCCTGGAATCACGCATGTGTTGCCAGAAGGATTTCAGAACTTGGAATAAAAGTTGCCGAGTTTGGAATAAGAAGTGGTACAAAAGAGGAAGTGGAATATGCCAAAAAGGCTGACGTACCTTGGGTTCATGCAAGGGAGTACACCCTTGAAAGGTTCATAGAGGTCGTAAAAGACCTCCCAGAGCCGGTATATGTGTCTGTGGACATAGATGTCTTTGATCTTTCGATGGTTCCTTCAACTGGGACTCCAGAAGCCGGCGGATTGAGGTTTTGGGAGGTTGTGGAGGCACTGGAATGGCTGGTGGAGAATAAAAAAATCGTTGGTTTTGATATTATGGAAGTGGCGGGAATGGAGCTTGGAGATATTACAGCCTTAACTGCCGCAAAACTCCTCTTTTACATGATTGGAATGCTTTCAAAATGATTCACTCTTCTATGTACATTTCTCTTAATGCCCTATAATATGCCTTGTAGATGTCCCTCTTTGTTACAACACCGATAAGCCTTCTGTTTTCTGGACTTTCAACAATGGGAAGAAGGTTTTGGTCGTATTTCATCAGTTTTTCAAAGGCATCCTGAGCTGTTTCATTTAAATATCCAACACCGTATTCCTTGCGCAAAAACCTCTCTATTGGTAACGTTTTTATTCTCTGGAAGAGGTTTAGGAAGTCTTTTATGCTCACTGTTCCCAATACGTTCATTTTTTCATCAACAACCGGGAAACAATCATGGCCGGTCTTTGCAACGAGCTCCTCAACATCCCTTAGGGTATTCCATTTGTAAACAAACACGGGCTTTGCAGTCATTATCTCTCTAACTGGGATAGTCTCCAAAACAACGGGGCGGCCCGTTTTTATGCGAATTCCCCTCCGCTCAAGCTTTAGGGTATATACCGAAGAGCCCTTGAGAATAAACCTGGCTGTTAAAAAGCTTGTCGTTGCGGAAGTTATAACTCCGGGAAGGAGGGCATAACCTCTGGTGAGCTCTGCCACCATAAGTATCTGGTTTATTGGTGCTTGAGTTAGTCCACTGAAGAACGCTGCCATACCCGCTATGGCATAAACGGCTGGATTGATACCTATGGTGGGGAAAAGCGGTTTTAAAATTGTTCCATATGCGGCCCCAAGTAGAGCACCGATGTAAAGACTTGGAGCAAAGATGCCGCCGCTGTGGCCGGAGGATATCATTACAGACGTTGCCACCATCTTTCCAATTCCTAAAAGGATAAGGACTGCAAGGGGGAGCAATCCTGCAATGGCAAGCTCCATCCCCTCATAGCCGACCCCAAGTATTCCGTATTGGGGGAAGAACATCCCGATAAAACCCACACCTAGCCCTCCGATAAAAAGCTTTGTCCACAGTGGAGTTTTAATGCCCTCAAATTTATTTGTAAGCCAAAACAGAAACTTTGCCCAATATGCGGCTAAAACCCCAAACAGCAAGCCCATAAGGAACAGAAAGAAAAGTTCAATGTGTTCATGGGCAATCTGAAGGGGAATATTGACTTCAAAAGCCTCCCCCAGGAGCAGCAACGTCACGGTATTGCCGACCACGGCAGATAGGAATATCGGGACGAGGTTTATTGAAAATATCCCCATGTAAACGACTTCAAGGGCGAACATCGCTCCGGCAAATGGAGTATTAAAAGTCCCCGCTATTCCTGCGGCTAAACCGCATGTGGTTAGGAGCTTTTTCATTTCTGGAGAGAGTTTAAAAGTCTGCGTTAATGCCGATGCCAGTGAAGCTCCGATGAAACCTATAGGGCCTTCTCTACCAACGCTTCCCCCGCTTCCGATGGTAATTGAAGTTACCAGTGCCTTTAAGATTGCCAGTATCCCCTTTATTTCTCCCTTTTTGAATATAACCGCTTCTATAACTTCAGGTATGCCGTTTCCCTTTAATTCGGGATAATTTTTGATTACTGGCGCAATTATGAGGCTCCCTATTGCTGGAAGCAGGATATATCCGAAGTTGTAACCTCGGTAATAGAAGGAGATGTGGGGGAGTAGAATTTCAAAAAACAGCAATCTCGTGAGAAGTGTTAGCTTTCTGAAGATAACTGCCCCCAGTCCACCGACTACCCCCGTGAGTATAGAGAGGAAAAGAATAGTTGCCCACTTCTTTACATACTCTTCTCTTCTCATCGCCTTAGGAATAATCTTGGGAGTATTTAAAGATTGAAGAAACCAAAGGTGGGCACATTAAAGTTTAAAAAGTCAAGCCTTTAAGGCTTCCTCCAGCAGCTTTAGTCCTACGTTGAGGTATTCCTGCGCCTTTTCTTCGCTTCTTGCCTCTGCAAAGATTCTTATTATTGGCTCTGTTCCGCTTGCCCTTACGAGCACCCACCCCTCTTCGAAAAGAACCTTTGTCCCATCGGTTGTGTCGATTTTTAGCCCTTCTTTCTCTGCAATCTCCGCAACCTTTGCCACTATTGCCTTTCTATCCCCCTCAACGTGTCTTTTGGTTTTTACCTGGTAGAACTTTGGAAGCTCGTCTATCAGTTCGCTAAACTTTTTACCGCTTTTTGCAAAAATTTCAACTATCTTTGCGGCTGTCATGGCCCCATCTCTGCCCAAAACGTGGTCTGGAAAGATAACTCCCCCGTTTTCCTCTCCCCCAACTAAACCGTTGTGCTCAAGCAGTGCCCTCGAAACTATTAGGTCCCCAACTTTTGTCTTCAGAACTTTTCCTCCGTAGATTTTGGCAAGCTCGTCTATTATGTGAGAGGTTGCTACGGTTGTTACAACCAAACCTCCCTTGTTCTCTTCGAGCATTGCTTTCACAACTAAGGCGAAGGTTTTGTCTCCTTGTATGAAGTTTCCGTTCTCGTCTATGAAGACTGATCGGTCCGCATCGCCGTCTTGGGCGATTCCAAAGTCCGCTCCAAGTGCTTTCACGATCCTCATAAACCCTTGGAGATTCTCTTCATTGGGTTCTGGGTTTCTTGCGGGGAAGTGTCCGTCTGGATGGGCATTTACGCTAACGACTTTACAGCCGAGCTCTCTCAAGAGATAGGGGAGCACTAAGGATCCTGCGCCATTTGAAGTATCCACCACTACAAAGGGTCTTCTCTTTCTTATTGCCTCCACATCCACCCTCGCCTTTATTGCGTCTATGTAGGGTCTTATTATATCCCTCTCAACGAGCCGACCTATTTCGTCCCACTTAGCTCTGTAAAAGTCTTCTTTGAAGAATAACTCCTCCACAACTGCTTCCCTTTCTTTTTTGAGGCCTAAACCATTTGGCTCGAGGAGTTTTATCCCATTATATTCAGGTGGGTTGTGGCTTGCGGTTATCACAGCCCCTCCATCGACTTTGAAGTACTTGCATGCGAACTGAATCGCTGGAGTTGGTGCTATGCCCACATCTATGACGTTAACTCCAACGCTTAGAAGGCCGCTTATCAGGGCATTTTTGAGCATCTCTCCGCTAACTCTTGTGTCCCTTCCCACGACAACCCAGAGCTCCTTGTCAGGCTGTTCCCTTTTTAGGAGCGTTCCAAATGCCATTCCCATTTTGAGTGCAAATTCTGGAGTTATCTTTTCATTTGCGATTCCCCTAACTCCAAACGTTCCGAATATCTTGCCCATTTTCATCACCTCACGCAAGTGCTTCTATAAGCTCAAGGATGATTGCTATGAAGGAATAGAATGCATAGGTAAAGACTGCAACCTGAATTAGTGCAACTCCCCCCTTTAGTGCCTTCATGTTTTCAGGCAGGAGGGGTGTAGGGATTCCAATTAACACCGTACCAGAGAGGAGTATTATAACCCTATACAATGCGTCGAAGTCCATCGGAAGCTCCATCTCCGGGTAGGTTATTTCCACATTAACCCCTTGAATGGGGACGGTGATCTTAGCGTTCCCAAGTCCCTTTAGAGTAAAGTAGCTTATCACAAGTACGAAGAGTATAGTGCCGAGTAGGCTAATTGAAAGGGAAGAGAGCGTTTCGCTGAGTCTTTCCCATCTGTCTTTGCAGCTTTCTTTTCCCATTTTCACTCTCTCCCGAAGTCATCCTGGAACCTTTCAATGTCATCTTCCCCCAGATATTCCCCGATCTGAGTCTCTATGACCTCAAGGATCACTTTTCCCGGATTTTCGAGCCTGTGGACAACCCCTGCTGGAATGAATGTGCTCTCACCTGGCCTTAGCAGTAGTTCCTTCTCTCCGATTTTTACCTTTGCGGTGCCTCTGACAACAACCCAATGCTCCGAACGATGATAATGCCTTTGGAGGGATAGTCTTTTGCCAGGTAAGACCGTTAGGCGCTTTATTTTATACCTCTCTCCCTCTTCAAGAACTGTATAGGCTCCCCAGGGTCTGTAGGCAGTTCTGTGTACTAAGGCTCTCTCATCTCCTTTTTCTATTAGCTTTTTATAGACCTCTTTGACCTTTTGGGTTTCGCCCTTCTTAGCTACGAGCAGGGCATCTCCGGTGTCTATTATCACTAGGTCTTCTACTCCCACCGTTGCGGTTAGCCTCTCCGTTATTATTAAGTTGTCCTTTGAATCCACGTTTATATAGCCTCCCTTAAATCCGCTTATTCTGATGGCATTTCCGTTTTCATCTTTTTCAAAGGCCTCGTATATTGCATCAAAGCTTCCCAAGTCATTCCAGTAAGTGTTTAGCGGCACTACAGCTGCTTTGTCAGTCTTTTCCATGATGCCGTAGTCTACGGAAATTTCCGGAACCTTTTCATATGCTTCTTCTATGCTTTTCGCCTCTTTAAAGGCGTTGTAGACCTCTGGAGCGAGAGTCTTTACCTCTTCAATGAACAGTGAGCTATCGAAAAGGAACATACCGCTGTTCCAGTAGTAGCCCTCCTCAACATAGCGCTTTGCGGTTTCGTAGTCCGGCTTTTCTTTGAACTCCTCAACTTTGTACCCCCCTTCAAGTTTCTCTCCCGGTTTTATGTAGCCATAGCCGGTGTGGGGTTTTGTTGGCTTAATGCCGAATGTTATGAAATAACTATCCGCAAGTTTTTCGGCATTTTCAAACGCCCTTACATAGTCTTCGTTAACCCTTATTAGATGATCTGATGGCAGAACAGCAACTTTTGACTTCCCGTAGTTCTCTTCTATAACCCTCATTCCCCAGAAAATTGCGGGCAGAGTATTTTTTCCAACAGGTTCAAGAAGAATATTCTCCTCCGGAACTTCTATACCAAGCTCCTTTAAATCATCTAGAACCCTAAACTTGTACTCCCTGTTTGTAACGATGAATATCTCCTTGGGCTTTGAGAATTTTAACGCTCTTTCAACGGTCTTTTGGAAGAGGGATGCACTGTTGAAAATTCTTATAAACTGCTTTGGCATTAACTCTCTACTCAATGGCCACAATCTTGTCCCTTTTCCTCCAGCAAGGATAAGTGTTTTCACCCTATCACCTCCATAAGTTCTTTTATTGTCCTTATGTTCTTAGCTCTTTTGTGTGAAAGGTTTATAGCAAATGGGTGGCCAACAACTTCAAGCATTGGAATATCGTTTTCTCCATCCCCCACGGCGTAGCTTTCTACTTTTCCAGTCTTTGAGTATAAACCTATAAGCATTTTTGCGGCTTTCCCCTTATCAGTGTCTCCGGTAACAGTGTAAAATCTGCTGCCTTTTGTGATCCTAAGCTTTCTCTGCTCTATCTCTTTTTGGAATCCCTCTTTTGCCCATTTGAAAATTGTCTCTGAATATTCTCTCTTCACAGCGAGTTCTGCAAGTTCCTTTGGGAGACCAGTAAATTCGATAATCTCTTCAATTGTTGAATTCCCATAGTATTTTAGCCCAAAGCGGCTGCTTATTTCATCTAAAGCTTTTTTTATGATATCATACTTTGTGCCGAGTTCGATGACATAGTAACCCTCATCTTCCCGGCTGTATGGGAATTCAAAGTTGAAGTACCCTTCTGGAATGTAAATTGCACTCCCATTCTCAACTATGAAGGGATCCGAGACTTTGAGTGCTTTTCTGTAATACTCCTGCTCTGCCTTTGTTTTTGAAGAGTTAAAGACTATTTTGAACCCTTTTTCCTTCAGGAAACTCACTATCTCCTTTGCTGGTTCTGGAGAGTAGTCATTTCCAATTAGGGTTTTATCTAAATCCAGAAAGATTACCTTCATAAATCAAACCTCAAGAGAGTCTCTTGGTTCGATTCGAGAGTTTTCATCCACTTTTTGGTGTCTATGTCCTTTATTGGTCTCATAACCCTTGGTTTTGGCAATTCTTCGTCCTCTTTTATTATCCCATGCATTCTGAGGTCTTCCAAAATCTGCCTCTTCAACTGTTCTGATGCGAGTTTTGAGTGGTATATTGTGGTTAAAGACAGCAGCACCATCTCCTTTACATGTTCCTGCCCCTTATCCTCGTGGAAGTGGGGGTTTAACGTTTCTATCTGGAATATTTCTATTCCTTGGTCAAAAACATCTTGGAACTCTTCTACATTTTCCCAACTACCAAAGCGCTCAAGGAGATACACTATCTCATAGGGCTCTATGGAGTAACCTGTTGAAAATGGCATGATTTCTGCAAGCTTCATTGTCATTGCATGCTCTCCAGCATTGCCGGTTACCATTATCGTGGTTTCAAATGCAGTCTTCTCACTTATCAGCTGATTCAGATAGCGATTGGTTATCTCACTCACCCTTCCCCACTTCTTGAAATAAAGCGTTCCTCTGCTAACTTTGGGCTTGTGCCTCCAGTGGAGCCTTACCATCGTGTATTCGCTTTCACTCATCAAGAATCCAGCGGCATAGTCCTTGACATATTCATTAACCGCTCCGGGTATGTAGTTGTCCGCATCAACGAATCCCACGTATTTGGCTCCTATTGCTCTGGCAAGCATTATTCCTATGAGCATGCCCTCCCCTTTTCCACTTCTCACAAGTCCCTTTTCGTCTAAGATGTCCTCGTACCCTGTCTCTCTAAATGCCTCCGCTAACCCGGGGTCTCTCTGGTGAATCATGATAACTTTCGAGTGTGTCAAATTGTAGAAGTGTTTTACCAAGTCTACCTCCTGCTTGAATCTGTTGGGTCCCTTTCTTTTGCTGTTGGAGACTATTATGATTGGTGATTTGTGGGGTATTGCTTTGAGGACTCCATCAACTAAGTGTAGCTTTTCGTTTTTCATCGGCACGACTATTGCCATTTCCCCGATGGTTTTGTAGATATTCTCCCTGGGAATATTTTGAACAGTGAACATAGGAACGTCTTCAGTTTCCGTGTCCATCTTGATAACTTTTTGTAGTTCGTAAATCTTCACAGCTCCAAAGATTTCTTTATAAACCGGAGCTTCTAGAAGCATATTATCACCTCCCAAGTGATTAGAGCAAGCAGAATAATGAAAACACTCTGCCGGATACTTTTTATTTTTTCCCATATATAAATTTTACCCTAGGTTAAAAAAATAAAGAAGGTTACCTTTTCCTCATGCCAAATTCACTGACAAAAGCGGAGCTTGAAATGGTATCTCCAATTCCAACGGTGCTCTTGGGGGATGCTACAATCTTTGTTGGCACAAAAGCAAGTTGTCTGTCTACCATATCAATAAGACCGTTCTCAAATTCTGTAAACTCCTTTTCAAGTTCTTCTTCAAGCACTATCGCCCTTTCATTTGTTGGGACACTCAGGGCATCTCTAATCTGCTCTATTCTTTCAAGGTTCCCTTTCATGGCCTTAGCGGCTGCAGCTAGGGATGCAAAGAGCAGAGCATCTCTCACCTCCTCTCCTCTGTATTGAGTTAGGGCTAGGTAGTAGCCGTAGGTGTGGAAGTGAATTCTCTCAATTCCTGTCTCGTCCATTAAGACATTCATTGCATCTATGACCGAGAAGATATGTCCCTCCAGAACTTCTTTTGCCAGTTCTTCGTCTCCTATTATCTCCATTATTGAGGCAAGTTCTACCTCATTAAGGCCAACGCTTGTGAACTTAGGTAAAAGTTCTATAAGTGCCTCTCTAACCCTTCTGTTTGCAGTATATGCAAATTCAAAGTGGCTCTTCACGTTGTAGCGGTTGAGGATGTTTAGATGGCTTTCAACTTTATCCAGAACATCTCTGTATGTTGTCCCATCCGGATAGTATTCCTTTAGGACTTGTAATCCGCTTATTATTGCCAGCTCAACATTTTTGGTAATTATCTCCAAGCCTTCTCTGAATTCCCTTCTCATATAGACCCTCGCATTGTAATCATCGGCATTGGCTATGAATCTGTTTTCTCTTGGTGCTTGAACATCGAAAACCTGAAAACCTCTGGGAAATTCGTATATGTAGTGGATTAGCTCTTCTTCCTCTGCAACGGCCTCTTTTGGATGAACAAGCTTTAACTCATTTCCTTCAAAGACGGGGACATAAATAGGGCCATCTACAAACAACTCCGCCTGAAGCTTTGGATTCTGAGGAACGTGAACAATCGTCGGAATCCTATACACTCCCCCAAGAAGGTTCGCCATTATCCCTGCTTGCCCCCCTATTCTCAGCTCATCCCATCCCCATTCCCTCAAATACTTCCTTACTTCTTCGCTCTCTACAAACCACTCCATGGCCTTGCCAAGTTTTATACTCCTCAATATTCCACCAAGAAGCTCTTCAATGGAGGAGATCTTTTCAGGTGGATTTTCAATAATTTCAAAAACCTTGTCTTTTCCTATTTCGGTTATCCTCTTTTCCAAATCGTCCTTGTCTAAGTATTTTATGGCATCAATGTTGGTGTTATATGCCAGAAGAACACCCTTAACGTTTGGGATAGCGTTTAGAGCATTCTCAAAGGCCTCAACATATAGCCTTTTCCATAATCTTATCCTATCTTTGAGGCTCTCCTTCATAGCTTATCACCTCCAGTGTTGGTATGCATTCAAAATTAATAAAGGTTAGCCAAAGATAAACTTCAAAAACTTCCGGCATAAACTACGGATGATGATAATCAAAGGTATTGGGTTGGATTCTTCATCAAAAATTGCCTTTCAAAGTCATGCTCACACCGATCATTTTGTTAGTGGGGAGTTTATAGTATCCACAAAACCCACGAAGTTCCTCAGCCATCTCAAAAAAGGTGGATTCTACAAGACCTACCGGTTTGGAGAGAGTTTTTACATAGGTGATTATAAAGCAAAGCTCTATCCAGCAGGCCACATGCTGGGCTCTGCTCAAATCTACATCAAGTTCGATGAGTTTTCGCTCCTCTACACAGGGGATGTAAAGTGGTTCAAGCTTAGGACAGCAGAAAAGAGCAAATTCAGAAAGGCTGATGTCTTGGTTATTGAGGCCACTTATGGCATCCCAATGTATAATTTTCCAACTCCAAGAGAGGCAGAGAAAAAGCTCATTGCCTTTGTAGAGGAAGCATTGGACAGAAAAAAGGTTCCGACGCTCTACGCAAATCAAATGGGGAAGGCTCAGGAACTGCTTAAAATTCTGGACGTTCATGGCTATTCTGCGAGGGTCTCGAGTGATGTGAGAAAGGTTGCCAGAGTTTATGAAAAATTTGGAATTAGGTTTAGGAATATTTCAAATGACGGGGAGGTTGTTGTCAGGGGTTTTGGGAGTCAAAAGCCCATTAACGGCATCCATCCTTCTGAACTGTTTGTTTCTGGGTTTGGGAATCTAAAGCTCAGCAGTCATGCGGATTTCTGGGAGCTTATAAGGATAGTGGAGAGGGTTAAGCCCGAAAAAATTTACACACGATACGGCTATAATAGGGAATTTGCAAGGATTTTGAGAGGATTGGGATATGAAGCAAGGCCTGTAGAAGATGTTTTGCTTTCAGGAGAATTAATTTGAAAGAAGAAGAAATCAGAGTGATTCCAAGTATTCGGCATAAGCGTTAGCATCCATAAGCTCTTCCAATTCCTCTTCAAGATTGCTTGGCTTTATCTTAACAATCCAAGCTCCATACGGGTCTTCGTTGATTTTTTCTGGAGCGTCTTTAAGCTCTTCGTTAACTTCAATTACCTCGCCGCTAACTGGTGCGTAGACTTCGCTTACGGCTTTTACGCTTTCCACTTCGCAGAGTACATCCCCTTTTGCCACCTCCTTCCCAACCTCTGGAAGCTCTACATAAGCGAGGTCACCAAGTTCCTTTTGTGCATAGTCTGTTATTCCCACCAAAACCGTGCCATCTTCAAGCACTTGGACCCATTCGTGGTCCTTGGTGTAGTATAATCCCTCTTTAATCTTGTATTCTCCAACCTCAATCATAGCGATCACCATAGCCTTTTATGGCTAAAAAACATTTAAAGCTTTTCCTAATTGTAGCAGTTTCAGATTCCCATCCAAAAGATTTAAATACTCCAATGTCAAGATAAAGGGCGATGCTTATGAGGGGGGATCGAGTTCTCCATAACTTGGTATCCCTTTGCTAATCAACTCATTTATCCCCTTAGACGTAAATCCGAGTCTTTTTCCTCGGTGCAAACTCTTTTAAAAGACGTTTTTAACAACATCAGGGAGGTTGGAATATGGTAGATTTCAAGGCTATTGAAGAAAAATGGCAGCAGAAGTGGCTGGAAGAGAAGGTATTCGAGCCTCAGATAGACAAAGAGAAACCAAAGTTCTACATAACGGTTGCGTTCCCCTATTTGTCAGGCCACCTTCACGTGGGGCATGCAAGAACCTATACAATACCTGACGTTATTGCAAGGTTCAAGAGAATGCAGGGATACAACGTCTTGTTCCCAATGGCGTGGCATATAACCGGCTCTCCAATAGTCGGGATAGCGGAAAGGATAAAGCATAGAGACCCCCAGACAATCTACGTTTATAGGGACGTCTACAAAGTTCCAGAGGATATTCTATGGACATTTGAAGATCCAGTGAACATAGTTAAGTATTTCATGAAGGCTGCAAAGGAGACCTTCATAAGGGCTGGTTTCAGTGTTGATTGGAGCAGAGAGTTCCACACGACATCGCTCTTCCCACCTTTCAGCAAGTTCATTGAGTGGCAGTTCTTGAGATTAAAAGAAAAGGGGCTGATCGTCAAGGGAACCCATTATGTTAGGTGGGATCCTGTTGTTGGAACCCCCTTGGGAGACCATGACCTGATTGAGGGTGAAGACGTTCAAATACTGGACTACGTTTTGATAAAGTTCGTTCTTGAAGAGGAGGGTGAAGTTTACTACCTACCAGCGGCGACCCTAAGGCCCGAAACCGTTTATGGAGTAACCAACATGTGGTTAAATCCAGAGGCAACTTATGTGAAGGCTAAAGTAAAAAGCGGTGAAAAAGAGGAGAAGTGGATAATTAGCAAGGAAGCCGCTTACAAATTGAGCTTCCAAGATAAAGAGATTGAAGTTCTGGAAGAGTTTAAAGGAGAGAAACTAATTGGAAAGTGGGTCAGGAATCCAGTGACTGGAGATGAGATAATTATTCTGCCCGCTGACTTCGTTGATCCGGATAACGCTACCGGAGTAGTCATGAGCGTTCCGGCACATGCACCCTTTGACCATGCCGCCTTGGAAGATATAAAGAAGAATACCGAGATTCTGCTTAAGTATGATATCGACCCGAGGATTGTTGAGGGAATAAGCTATATCTCTCTGATTGAGCTCGAAGGTTACGGTGAGTTCCCAGCCGTCGAAGAAAGTAAAAAATTGGGTGTAAAGGACCAAAAAGATGTGGAGAAGCTTGAACAGGCCACGAAAAACATCTACAAGGCTGAATACCACAAGGGCATTTTCAAAATTGAGCCCTATAAAGGAAAACCCGTTAGTGAGGTAAAGGAACTGGTAGCTAGGGAGATGTTCGAGAAAGGAATAGCCGATAGGATGTATGAATTCTCGGACAAGAACGTCATCTCGAGGTTTGGAAACAGGGCGGTTATAAAAATTATCCACGATCAGTGGTTTATCGACTATGGAAACCCAGAATGGAAGGCAAAAGCAAGAGAGGCTTTGGCACAAATGAAAATCCTACCGGAATCAAGGAGGGCGCAGTTTGAGGCCATAATAGAGTGGTTGGATAAGAAGGCATGTGCAAGGAAGGTTGGCTTTGGAACTCCTTTGCCATGGGATCCGGAGTGGGTGATCGAGAGCCTGAGCGACTCAACAATCTACATGGCCTACTACACCATAAGCAGGGCCATAAATAAGTATGGCATTAAAGGCGAGCAATTGATCCCGGAGGTTTTCGACTACGTATTCCTTGAGAACTTCAGCGAGGAGAAAGAAAAGCAGCTAAGCGAAAAAACGGGCATTCCAAAGGAAGTTATAAGGGAAATGAAGGAGGAATTTGAGTACTGGTATCCGCTCGACTGGCGCTGTTCAGCCAAAGACCTCATCCCGAACCACCTGACGTTCTTTATCTTCAACCACGTTGCCATATTCAGAAAAGAGCACTGGCCGAAAGGAATAGCGGTCAACGGCTTTGGAACTCTCGAAGGACAGAAAATGAGCAAGAGCAAGGGGAACGTGCTCAACTTCATCGATGCCATTGAAGAGAACGGTGCAGATGTGGTTAGACTTTACATAATGAGCTTAGCGGAGCACGACAGCGACTTTGACTGGAGAAGAGCGGAAGTTGGAAAGCTAAGAAAGCAGGTGGAGAGATTCTATGAGCTTATAACTGAATTTGCAACTTATGAGGACAAAGACGTTGAGCTAATGGGCATTGATAAGTGGCTCCTTCACCGCTTAAACAAAGCCATAAAAGGTGCCACTGAGGCTTTGGAGGAATTCAGAACAAGAACCGCTGTCCAGTGGGCGTTTTACAGCATACTGAACGACCTAAGGTGGTACATGAGGAGAACCGAGGGAAGGGATGACGAGGCAAAGAGGGCAACCTTAAGGAGACTTGCGGATGTATGGGTTAGGCTAATGGCTCCGTTTACCCCCCATATAGCGGAAGAACTCTGGAAAAAGCTCGGCGGAGAGGGCTTTGTAAGCCTTGCCAAGTGGCCAGAGCCGGTTGAAGAATGGTGGAACGAAACAATAGAACTTGAAGAAGAGTACATCAAAGGACTAATCGATGATATAAAGGAAATTATCACCGTTGCAAAGCTTGAGGATGCAAAGAGAGCCTATATCTACACGGCTGAAGAGTGGAAATGGAAAGTGGCAGAAGTAGTTGCGGAGGAGAGGGATTTCAAGGCGGCGATGAGTGAAGTAATGAAAGACCCGGAGATGAGAAAGCGTGGCAAGGAAGTTTCGAAGCTTATTCAGAAGCTTGTCAGTGAGAGGGCTTTTGAACTCAAGCGCATCGATGAGGAGAAGGCTTTAAGGCAGGCGAAGGACTTCATAGAACGAGAAACGGGGCTGGAAATTATCATAAACCCAGCGGAAGACAAGGGCGGAAAGAAGAAGCAGGCAATGCCGATGAAGCCTGCAATATTTGTGGAGTGAGTTCTAGCTTTTTCTACCTCTTCTTCTCTTAGAATATCTTAAAAAGGAGAAAGGCACCTTAAAGACCGGGCTCAAAATTCGAAATCGGTTGCTTGGAGCCTTTTTATTGTATCTATGTAAAACGGAGCTGTTGCAAATACCGAGACGAGCTCTGGGATTGCTACCCCCTCTGGAATATTGTACGCAAAATGAATGAGCCACGCTAGTATCGTAACTGTTAGAGCTGGAATAGGCAAATAACTTCTAAAGTAGACCCCATAGGCAACAAGGAATACTGCAAGGGAGAGAAAGAACGCCACCGAGACTTTGAAGTGCAGCCCTCTGTAGATTTCATCAAAAACGGCCACCAGAATTAGGGTAAACCCTACTAGGAACCCTACAGCAGAGAAAGCTTTGCTGGTTTTGTATATGCACAGTGCTGAAACGTATATGATAAGAGCCCCTCCGAGACTCAAGCCAAAGTTAAATATCGGCGCAACTGAACTTCTCGTGGCATGTCCAAGATCGCTTAGGGCGTTGTTTGTGATGCTGAACCAATCCGAGAGAAGTATTGCTATTGCAATTGATATTAAGGGTATTGCTGTTGAGAGATACGCCAGATATAGGCAGGTAGCTTTGTTTATTGCTTTCATGGTTTTGAATATGCAATTACCCTAAAAAAGTTTTTTGGAGGAACTTAAAATTAAAGAGGGGATCAGAACTTCAAGACCCTTGCTAAAACAATCAGTGGATCCCAAACCGGGGCAAATGGCGGAGCGTAGGCTAAATCGGCAAAGAAGAGGTCTTTTGTTGTAAATCCTGCTTGTAAAGCTACTGCAAAAGCATCCACTCTTGGAAGTATCTCTGCTCCAACTGCCTGTAAGCCTAAGAGCCTTCCGTTCTCTTTGTCTGCTACAGCCTTGAGCCATATTTTCTTTCCGCCCGGATAATAGTGGGGTTTTGTTCCTGCCTCTATGAATGCCGTCTTAACATCATATCCTTCTTTTAGGGCTTCTGCTTCTGTTAACCCGGTTTTTCCGATTTCCAAATCCATGAATTTGGTTATGGCCGTTCCAAGAACTCCTAGAAAGGTTACGTCAACACCCGCTATGTTGCTTCCCGCTACGTAGCCCATTTTATTTCCCGGTGGAGCCAATGGCACCCATACTCTTCTGCCAGTGATCAAATGCTTTGTCTCGGCGACGTCTCCAGCAGCATAGACGTTTTCAATGCTCGTTTGCATTCTCTCGTTTGTCCATATGGCTCCAGTTTCTCCGATTCTAACCCCCAATTGGCGTGCAAGCTCTGTGTTTGGCTTGATTCCGGTGGCTATGATGACCAGATCGGCTTTGTATTCTCCTGCATCGGTGACTACCTTCTCTACCCTCTCATCCCCTTCAATCCTAAGGGTTACTTCCTCCAGACGGAGGTTTAGGTGTTCCCTGAGTTTTGCCTCTACTATGTCGGTGATCTCCTTGTCAAAGGTTTTTCTTAAGACCCTCTCACTTCTGCCGATTAGTGTTACATTCTTCCCCTGAACCACAAACGCTTCGGCCATCTCAAGTGCTATATAGCCGGTTCCAATCACCACAACGTTCCTTACATCGTTCTTTTCCATGTATTCTTTTATTGCAACCGCATCTGGAGGCAAATCTGCTGTAAAAACTCCCTTCAAATCTACGCCCTCTATTGGCGGTACTTGGGGGGAAGCGCCGTTTGCAAAAACCAGGTAATCCCACTCGTAGGCCCTCTCTCCATCTTCCTCCCTCACCCTAACTCTACCCTGCTCGACCTCTATTACCTCTGCATTCAAGTGCAGGTCTATGCCCCTCTTTTTGATGAAAAACTCGGGTGGATAGTGCATGAGCTTCTCCTTGGGTGAAATCCCTTCAACAACATAAGGCACTCCACAGGGAGCGTGGCTGACCCATTCAGTCGCTTCAAACACCTTGACGTCCCATTCGGGCTTCAGCTTCTTAACGCGTGAAGCGGTGCTCATTCCAGCGGCGCCACCACCTATGATAACGACCGTTTTTCTCTCCACAACCATCACCAAAAGTAGTTCAAAACCTTTGGTTAAAAATGTTGAGGATGAGGAAAGGGGAAGCCTCAGAGGGCCAGGGGAAGTTTCACCCACTCAAGAACGCTTCCGTAACTCTTCCTTATCTCAACGTGCTCAACAAGCTCTTTGAATTCTCCCCCAGCAAGTCCATCGCCGATTATTGCGCTTCCCTGAGCTGCTTCCTTGGCTTTTCCTTCCAGCCCTCTCTGCTTGACCACCGGAAGGTCAAAGCGCTCCTCAAAGAGGTCTTTAACGTCCTTTCTAAGCTCGTCTATGCGCATCAGCCTGCCGGAAAGGATTATCTCCTCAGCATCTCCTACAACTGCCAACTCGCTTGCAATCGCTTTTACAAAGCCGTCCTTCATGGCCTCCCAGGCCTTCTTGAAGGGCTCCTCGTCGAGCCTTCTGGCAAACTCCTCGGGCGGTAGTATTTTCTCGGCCGCTATTATGCTTGCTCCTCCCCAGAAGAGGTGCCACTTCTTGACCTCTTTCATAAGATAAGCAACCTCGCCGTCGAGGGCGCCGCTGTTCACATAAGCCGGCCCCGGGAAGATGGTCCCCCCAATTCCGTCCACTATTTTTCCGCCCTTCACGGCTCCGGCGTAGTTGTAGCCGAAGCCTACCTCAAGGAGAACGAATGAAACGTCAGAGTAATCAATGCCGAGCCTCTTTGCCTGATCGTAGATGCCGAGAACCGTTATAGCCATCTTATCCGCGGTTCCCATGTCGATCTTGTTGTACTTCCTCCACTCTGGAACCGTCGGGAGGTGTATAACGCCGGGAATGAACCAGACGTTCATGTTCTTTTCTGCCATCTCGCTTACCATCTTTTGCAATCCAATGAGAACCGGTATTTCCCTCATCTCCTCCTCTCTAACGAGCGTCATCTCGAAGCGATCTTTTTCAGTTAATTCGCTTATGTGCTTGAGCGGAACCCCGTAGCCGCTCGGTCCTATGATTATGTCCGCGTTGAACTCTTCTATCGCTTTGACGATTTTGCTTGGCTCTTCCGCAACTACTTCACTTGGAAAGCTGAGATCAAGTTTTATTTTTCCGTCTTCAAGGCCAATAATATCAAAACTCTTCGTGCCTGGATCGACACCTACAACCCTCATTTTATCACCGGAACAGAGAAAGGGGAATGAATTAAAAAATTATTCTTGCTAAGTGGGTTCAGGAGATGACACCAAAGTTGTCCTAACAGTGCGGCTTTTTCCCTTCAATGTAATATTTTCCTTTAACCCTAATAAGCCTGTAAATTTCCCCTTCCTTTACTTCAAATTCTGGTTTTTCGAGCTCAAAGGTCTCATAGCTGTTCATATCCATAAACTGGACTTCTCTTGGGGTTAAGCTAGTAGCCATTGCCTCTACTCTCTCGTGCTCTACCGTGTCTATTTCATCTCGCTTTACACTTTTCCAGTCTTTGTGTTCATTTTTGTGAGTGGAGAGGTTCCTTAAGAGCAGCCCTTTTCCATTCACATCCTCAACCCTGTATATGTTGCCTTTTTTGTCTTTAACTATGTCTCCTTTTCTAAACTTCGGGATTCTAACGCTAACACTCGTCCTGTAAACTTCCTTGCTCGTCATTCTGTCCTGCCCAATCAGCTGATAAGCCTCACTTATACTCCCTCCATATTTATCCCTTATCGCTTGGGCAAGCTTTCTTGCGGCACTTGTTGATCCCATGTAAAAGTCTATTCCTTCTTCTTTTTCTACGGTATCTTGGATGAAGCCCATTCTGTCGCGCTTCATTATTTCGTCAACTTTTTCCTCAACTAGTTTCGAGATTTCATCTTTCTCTTCTTTTGTTAAGACTCTATCTTCGGCTCTAACCTGCAAAATTGCCTCGAAATAACCTCCTAGGAATTTTTGACACCTTGGACACACTGTTTGCCTTACATAAACTGTTACCTCCTTCTTCTCATGGTGAGGCTCCCTTTGCATTTTGTGAACTCTCGCTTTAACTTCCACTTCATAGTTGATTATTGCCGGAAAGTACTCCGTGTGCCACTTAACTGGCTCAAAGCTCACATATGCAGTTCCCACGGGCACTTCTTCAATTTCCTCCAACTCCTCCTTTGGAATGATTTTTACCTCTTTAACTCTCTCATCAAGGATGAGGTTTTCAATGAGAGCATTATCGGCAACTTCAAAGATAAGCCCTTCAAGGTTGTAAGTTTTTGGATCAACCCATGTCCCTTTAACCTTATAGCTCCCACAGTTCTGGCAGAGTTCGGTATTTATTTCATCTTCTATGAGGAGCACGGGGTTTTCCTTTCTAAAGCATACCTGACAGAGGCCTCCTATTAGTGGTCCCCCTTCGTTCTCGCTAATCCCACACCTGTAGCAAAATCTCTCGCTCATTTTCTCACCACTACAAGCTGAGGTTTCATGATTAAAAACTTAACTTCCATTAGGAATTAAGCGGGAGAGGGAAGGCACTCTCAAGGCCAGCAGATTTCTTCTTGGGAGAAGAACGAAATTATAACAGCTTTGCCATCTGCGCATGAGGGACTCCTTGGATGTAAAGCACTCTCTTTTCATCTACATAGCCAAGCTCAATAGCCTTTTTTACACACCTCTCTCCGGTGAGGTTTGCTATTGTGGCCTCTTCCAGCAGGGACTCAAGCTCTTCAACCTCTCTGAGTTCACCTTTGTAGAATCTCTCTTTTACCTCTAATTTGAGCTCACCTTCCCTGAACGTTTTACCTAAAAGCTCCTCATCACATGCGGCAACAAGAACTTCCCCTTGAACACGATAGACCTTAACGTAGACTTTCATGTTATCACAAGATAGAGAGAGAAGAGAGAGTTTAAAAAGTTAATTCAAAAAGTATCAAACCACGAAAATTGAAAATCTCAGGAAGATTCAAGTTCTGCAATAGTTTTTTCTGGAAGTTCTAATGCTTCCATGAGGTACGAATAAGCCCGTCTCATATGAACGAAAGTCTGTATGTGTTCCTTTAATGGGTATCCAAGCTAGTTTAGGTGTTTTCCTTACTTACCCCAAGCTCTATGCTTTTGTTGTAGAGTTCACTAAATTTCTCCATTCCTTCATTGTATCTTAGGTAGTATGAAGTACTGGAGGGACCCTATGGATTTTTCCTCATTGGTTGAGGTCAATGGAACTGCCATAGAGACCAAAAATATAACCATGACTACTGCAACGTGCTTCCTCATTCTCTTACCCCTTAAGCTTTCTATTTGGTACTCCGGATGTTGGAAGTGACGCCACAGTTATCCTAACAGTATCTGTAGTGATGTCGTAAAATAGCTCATATTTAATCCATTATCTACCAAATACATTAGAAAAATTAAAAATGGCAAAAAAGAAGAATTCTAAGAGGATTCTAGTTTATTGATGGCCTCTTGTAGCAGTAATACTGCATCTCTTAGAGTAAGATATGCCTTTCTTAGAGGTGTTAGAAGTCTTGGGTCTCCAGTGTGTATTCCCGAGAGTATGTTTCCTCCAACTACTTCTTGAGCCTTTTTATAGTACTCCCCGGCAGTCTGGTTAAGGATAAGAGCCATTTGGAGACTCTTATTGTCAACTCCCAGCTCTAAGGCTTTGCTGTAGAGTTTTTCAAAGTTGGCCAACTCTTTTAGATAGTATCTGTAATACAAGTAATTCAGCATGGCTATTGACGCTCCAGTCTTACTCGTTATAGTGTAGGTAATGGACACATCTACTGGGGATGCAAATTTAACTGTTACAAACACGTATTTTGCCTTTTCTCCTTCTTCTACATAATATGACACTACATGGTCTCCGGTGACCACTACGTTTTCAGCCTCTTTTGGAATGACTACCATTACCATCGCGGTCTCATTTGTAGTACCATTTACCGTAATCGTTATTGTAGTCGTTGTGGTCTTTTGAGCCCCACTTGTGCTCGTACTTGTTGAAACCTTTCTTGAGACTAGGGTGGCATTTGCTTCTGGAGAGGATGCTACAATAGTTGCTTTGTGTTCTTTAATAAGCTCTTCAACTTTTGGAGGCTCTGAGACTGTTATTTGGAATGTTTTCGTCAGGGTGTTAAAGTTTTCTTTTATGATCATGATTGAGATTTCATCGACATTTAGTTTAGTTGGTTTAAATAAGAATGTTACAGTACCATTTTTGTCTGTTTTGTAACTTATATTTTCCATAAGTTCTATAATTACTGTAGCATTAGTTATTGGTTCTAAAGTTAGGGCGTGCTTCACTATGACTGTGTAGTTTTGGGCTTCTCCAAGCACGCCTGTTGTTGGGGTAAATCCAACTACCATCTCGGCCTTGTCAACTATGAGCGTTATTGGAACAACTGCCACAGGCACACCAGTGTTCTCGTAAACTTCGTTGTCCCTTATCTCTATTAAACCGGAGTATATACCCGCCGGGAGGTCGCTGTTGATTGATATATTAGCAGTTATGAGGGCGCTCTCGTTGCTTCCGAGGACAACAGCGTCCCTGTCGAGCTTTATGTTACCGTTGTCCACAACTATCTCAACCGATAGGTCAAAGGTTGTGGTTGTTGGATTTCCGTTTTCATCTTTAACATCATAGCCGTAAACGACTATTGAATAAGTTCCAGCTTCCGGATAGTTCACGACAATCTCTTCATACGCTGTGGGGCCCATATAGAGACCCGGATCAACGACCAAACTGCCGGTGCTGTCGTACAGGTATAGGTCAAGGTCGGCATCTGAAACACTCGGATTTCCAATCCTGATTTTTAACTGCCTGACTCCCTCTGGAACCTCAAGGGCCTTTATGAAGTACTCACCATCGGCAACGTTCTCAATGCTTGTACTGTAGGTTCCAAACCCAAAGGGCACGAGAGTGGCGTTGATTGGGGCGTAGATGTTGGTTATGTTAAAACTGACCGTGAAGTGGGTGTTGTTATCCAGGTAAGTCCTGTTTACATACCAGGTCGCTGGTGAAATATCAACACCATAGATCTTGGCAGTGTAGCTTGACTCGTACAGCGGTGCAAAGTTCCACCCGTTCCAAACGAGCTCCCAATTTCCGGGCATCGGATTGGCCACTGCCGCAGGGGAATCTGAGACTTGGAACACGTACATTCCATCTGGCCTATAGAGGCCGTAGTCCCATCTACTCGTTGTAGTGTAGAGAACATCGACGTTCTCGGGTATTATGAAGAAGTGGTGCCTTATCATTTTCGGACCGTTATAGTCTTCCCACCTAAGAGTATAGTTGTTTTCCAAAGCAAATTTTTCAGGGATAATAACAGTGTTCAAGATCTCATCGTCAATCACCGGCGTTGTAGGATCGTCGATGATTATCCTCCCAACGTGAAGGCCTGGCTCGAGACTATCGGTGTGGTATCCAACCTTAAGGACAAACTCAGTGTTGTTCTCAAGTGTTATGCTACCCTCCACGAAGGGCTTTATCCATTGATCCGTGGCGTAGATTTCAAACGTCCTATACTTGGTGTCTCCAACGTACTTGATATGCCACTCAACGGTCTCGGGTACTGAATTCCTCGCATAGAGACCCCTTATAACGTCGACACTGAGGTACTCAGCAAAGTCACTGTAAGACTTCTCAGCCCAGTGATCAACAATTGGGAGGGAAGTGCCGTTCATCTCCTTGAGAAGTTTCCAGGATTTGGTGACGTTAACGAGACCGTGTCCCTGATCAAGCTCCGTGTACTCCTGACCGGTGTAGGGATCACCCTCAAGCCAGGTGGCACCGCTTTCCAATGCCTTCTTTATTTTGTCAAAGTTGTAGTCAATGCCCTCCTTTTTTGCACCGCTGATGAGAAGTGCAACGACACCGCTAACATGGGGAGTTGCCATTGAAGTTCCCGACATGAAGTCCGCGGCCCCTGCCCACATTGGGATTGAGGAATATATTCCGTATCCCGGAGCCACTACGTTGGGCTTCATTTCTCCGTCAACCCTTGGTCCCCTGCTTGAGAAATATGCCATCCTTACGTTGGTGTACGCTGGGAAGTAATAATATCCATTACTCAAAATACTGAGTATTTGCGATACAAAAACTCCGACGTTGGTAGGTACTGCAGCAGCACCGACCGTTATTGCCTTGGTCGCAACTCCAGGGCTACCTATGATGTTAATACCTGGCCCCTCGTTTCCGGCGGCGATGACGAATATTACGCCATATTTCTCGGTGAGTTCATTAACGGCCACGCTCTCAGGATCTGAGCCGTCCAAGAAAGGATAGTTTCCACCGAGGCTCATACTAATAACATCCGCACCGTGGGTAGCGGCGTAGGTCATGCCGTTTATGATGTCCCACATCGAGCCACTACCAACACTTTTTAGAACTCTAACTGCCATTATCTGTGCACCGGGAGCCACGCCCTGGACAGTATCAGTTGTCAAGTTCCTACGATCCCAACCATACAGCCGCGAAAAGATATTCCATTCACCAGCATACATGCTGAGCCAGTCCCAAGCATCGTTATTGCTGTCATAGCCAGCAATCGTCCCAGCAACGTGAGTTCCGTGGCCGTGACCATCCCAGCCGAACGATGCGTATGTTCCATTGGGATCGATCTCAGCCAGCACGTAGTTGAGTGGACCATGGGCAGAATAACTGAAAACTGCGACATCGTAGGTCATGTTGTACTGCCTAAGTGGAACCTCATCTGTAAAGTCGTGGTCAAGATCAGTGTCGACGTAAGCTACATCGTAACCGTTTCCGCTGGAGTTTACCAGTAGAACGAGATAGAAGTCCTCCTGATCACCGTCAAAGTTGAGGTCAAAGTACCTCTCAGGAAGAAGACCAAAGTGGTAGATGCCGTTGGCAGACGTTATGTTTCCGATGGTGACGTTGTTAATGTAAATGGTTTCGGTAACGTATTCCATGAGCCCCGTTGACTCGTTGAGTTTAAGGCCCGAATAAATGGTGAACGTCTGGTTTATAATCAGAACATCACTTACCACGTTGCTAAACTGGTAGGAGGTATCCACGAACCCCTCGTCTGTAAAATCCTTCCACTCTATAATTTTCCTCTTTCCATCCGGGGTTATGTTCAAGAACGGGTGGTTGGGATCGACTCCAGTATCGAGAACAGCTACCAAAGTACCGTTTCCATCATACCCAATGTCCTGGATAAACTGAATTGCATTAATGACCCAAGTACTGTTATACATTTTGGGTTCATCCAAGACTCCTGGCGAAGAAGCAAGATCCTTCTCTATCACTGGAGGAAGGAGTTTCACCTCCTTGTTGAGCCAAGCTCTCTCAAGTGATGAGATGTGGTTGAGTTCCGTGACTTTTTCTGGCTTTATTCTGACAAGGAGCATGTTCAAAACCTTGTTCTCATCAAGAATCTTCGCCCCAAGCTTTTCAAGCTCTGCTTTTGCCTCTTCGAGTTTGCCATCTTCAACCTTGATTATGAGAACTATGGTGGGTTGTCCTTTCATAATGGCATTCAATGCAGCTTGTGAGACTTCTTTTGTGATTACTGCTTTAACTACCATGTTTCTTGTTTCAGTAGTATTCTTTGTTGCATTCTCTGAACTATACAACTTGGTATCTTCCGCTTCAGCTGATACAGACGCCGCTGGAACCACTGCAAGTAGCATCAAGAGTGTTACAAAAACACTCAGCGCCTTTTTATTCATTGTATACACCTCCGTACTAGGTTGGTCATCTAACTACTACTTTCTTCGTGAATATAAGCGTTTCGCTGGTAATGTTAAGGAAACAGCACAGGAGTAGCTCGCCGCACATACAACGGTGTTGTTAAGCCCTTAGCTAGTAACCAACAGGACTCACAAATTATGGCTTATCCACCAATAAAGTCCCAAAACGCTCCAAAAGAGTAACGAAAAATTCGGAAGAATCGTGAAAAAATCATGTTGACCTCAAAAACTCCCTAGCCAGGGCCACTTCGAGAGCCGTTCCGAGATAAAGCACTTCCTCGTCCACGTCAAACTTTGGGTGGTGGTGTGGATAAATTATTCCCTTTTCCTCGTTTCTTGTACCCAGGGCTATAAATACTCCCGGTACCTTTTGGAGGTAGAATGCAAAGTCTTCAGCTCCCATGGTCTTTGGAACTTCTTCTACTTTCAGCCCGAGATTTTGAGCAACCTTTCTGGCAAGAGATGCCATCTTTGGATCATTTATTGTTGGGGGGCCTACTTCTTCTATCTTGAGCTTATACGAGGCATTGTTAGCTAATGTTATGCCCTTTAAAATCTCTTCAATTCTTTTTTCAATAAGGCTTTTTGTTTCTGGCGTGAAGAATCTGTAAGTACCGCTCATGTACACCCTTTCGGGAATCACGTTAAATGCTTCTCCGGCTTTTATTGAACCAACGGTAACAACTCCGCTTTCCAGAGGATTGAGATTTCTGCTTATGATTGTCTGAAATGCCAAGATGGCTTGAGCCGCTATTGGAATTGGGTCGATGGTTTCGTGTGGCGAAGCCCCGTGGCCTCCTTTTCCCAATATTTCAACATCAAACCTCCCAACTCCTGCCATGAAGGGGCCTTCTCTTATACCAACAACACCGCTCGGCAGTTCCATCCATACGTGGAGGCCGAAAATAGCATCTACGCCCTCTAAGGCTCCACCTTCTATCATCTTCAATGCTCCGTTTCCTCCCTCCTCCGCTGGCTGGAAGAGTAGTCTTACCTTGTTGGGGAGCTCGTTTTCATGCTCTGCTATTATCTTCGCCGCCCCGAGGAGCATTGCAGTGTGAGCGTCATGGCCACAGGCATGCATTTTTCCCGGGATTCTGGACTTATAGGGGACATCGTTCTCTTCCTGAACCGGCAAAGCATCCATATCAGCCCTCAGGGCGATAGTTTTCTCTCCTTTACCAATATCAGCTATTATTCCCGTTCCAACGCGCTTAATCCTATACCCCCACTCTCTCAAGCGATTCTCAACAATTTTTGAGGTTCTTTCTTCCTCGTAGCCAAGTTCAGGATGCATGTGAAAATCCCTGCGCCAGGCAATTATCTGGTCTTTAATTTTGATGGCTTCTTCGAGAGGATTCATTGGAGTTCACCGATTTGAGTAGTTCAAATTCATATTTTAGCCTTTCGATGCATACTTTGAATAGACTCCACCAAAAATCAACAACACGGAAAGAATAAAGGCATCCACCCCGCTCTCAAGGGCATAAATTAGCGTCGCCAAAACAATACTTGCGGTTTTTTTGTTTTTTTCTGATAATCTAAGCAAACTTCCAAATAGATACGCCTCAACTACCCCAAGGATTCCAAAATCCGCTATTGGCTGGCCGAAGAGGAAGTAAGTGTACCTACCATTAAGGGTAAACATAAATGCTATCCTCCACCTGGGGTCACTGTGGAGTAACAATTTGCCATGGAAAAAGCCAAATGGAAGGGAGACTGAAACTATGTTATGGAAAATCAAAAATGTAAATCCTATTCTGACCAAAAGGGCTTCAAGATTCCCACTTAAGAAGACAACAAATAAGAAAACTGGTAGTCCGATTAAGGCTTGTCTGAAAGTCAATTTGTTTTTGTGATAATATGGAAGCGAGTAAAACAGAAATATCAAAAGCATCAGAGATCTAAAAGTGCCTAAAAAGAAAAGAACCTCCAATGCTAAGAAAAGGGCAGTTTTGATTTTCCAGTTTAGTTCGCAATACGTAAGAGAGATTCCAGACAAAAACGCAAAAAACACTAAGGGTTTAACAAGCCTAAACCTGAGCTCCCACTGGAAAAGGGGGACACCTTCAAATAGATAGAGAGCAAGTATGGAAAAGATAGAGCCCGCAAGGACAAATTTTGCGTATCTTTCAAAAACATTGTACTCTCGTGAGAGGAGGAACAGAACTAAAACAGCCAACTGGCCATAAATTGGGAGTGCAAAGGAGAGAATGAATACGATAAACCAGTAAACCCATTCCGGGAATCTTATCGGCTTTAAATAGCCGAGAACCAAACCCCCCCAAAATAGCATGGCAATAGCGAGAGCAATTGTGATTCTACCGGAGGGAAGAACCGTAGCATACAGTTTATCCCTGAGAAAGATATTTGCACAAACCATTAAAAATAGGTATGTAAAAAATGCAAGGGTGAAGAGCTTTAGGCCTTTCATTGAACCACCAACTTTAATAAAGTCAAAAGAATATTAAAAGGCTTAGGGGTGTAAAAGATGAAGAGAACTAAGTTTGCACTGTTTATTGTTGTCTCATTCCTTGTAAGGCTAATACCTCACAGAACTCTGCTGCTTGCGGTCTATGACGAATATCTCCATAGGGATTTGACGTTGAGAATCGCTAACAGTGGGATAGGAGTTCTTTCTAGAGATTTAGGGTCGTTATTGGGTCTTAAAGCCTACAGCTATCCTCCTCTCTTTCATGTAATAGGGGCCCTCTTTTATGGGATTTTCAAGAGTGATTTTGTGTTCTTTGTACTGCCAGCCGTTTATGGCGTGCTCTCCCTGATAGCCTTCTACTATCTCTCAAAGGAAATTCTAGGAGAGGAAAATAAAGCATTCTTGGCAACCCTTTTGGTGGGCTTTGCTCCGAATTTTCTTTATAGAACTAGCCTTTACATCCCCGAAAATCTCGGCGTTTTTCTGTTTATTTCTGGGCTATGGTTAATAGTGAGATTCCTCAAAACTGGAAAAACGAAGTATTTAATTTACTCGATGGTCTTGCTCCCAGTTTATATGGTCACACACAGAGGATGGGTGTTTTTTGTTGGAGTTGGACTATTAATGTTCTTTGTGCATTTCATTCCATGGGTGAAGAGGCATCTCCACTATCTGGCAGTTTTAGCCCTTGCAGCTCTTGCCCTTTACTATGCCCCCGTAACCGGGGAGTTCATAAGGGGCCTCATATCCAGAATGCCAAGGGAAGAGGTTACAGCTTTGGGATATTTGAAGTGGATTGGAGTTGTTCAACTGATTTTTGGAGTTTTGGCGACTAAGAAGTATTTAGAAGGAGACCCAGTTAGGCAGGGTTTGGCCTTGTGGGCTTGGGCGTTCATGATCTTAGGCAGCATAGCGTTTAGGTTTAGGGATCCTTATGCATCCCTACCCCTTTCAATAATGGCGGCAGAGTACTTGGTGGATGAGGTATTTCCAAAGCTTCGCCTAATTCTTGAAAAAATCACTGCAGATATGAGTGGAATAGGTGCGAACGTATTTAGGAAGGCTTTGCTGAATAAAAAAGCCGTTTCCATTTTGATAGCATTGTTTATTGTTACTCCCATTGTGCAGGGGGCTTACTCTTCGTATGCCTACATAACTCCCCCGACGGTAAAGGACAAAGAGGCGTTTGAATGGATAAAAGAGAACACTCCAGAAGATGCCGTATTTTTGGTGTGGTGGGATTTGGGATATCTGTTAATAGGCAACACCCATAGAAAAGACGTCGTGATGTGGAAGAAAGTCTACCAAGGATTTTTTGAGGAGGCTCCTGATTCTCAGGAGGCGATTAAGGCGTATTCAGATCACGTGGTCATGTTCAGTTCAACCCAAAAGGAGAGGGTTTATCATTTGATGGAGCTCTACAATGTCAGCTACATCTATGTAGATAATTACCGCAGGGCCTATGGTCTCATAAAGTACGGCCTTATGGAGTATGCCCCTTATGATACTCATTTCAAAACGCTCTTCGTAAATGGAAACTCTGAGCTCTATCAATTCATACCAAACCCCTCCCTCCTTCCACCGGATCGGGATAGGATAGAGTATTCCGGAAGCTATGAAGTGTTGGTGAACTTTTTGGAAAACTTCTGGACTGGCTACAACTATGCGGACTTTGATGACGGATATAAGGGGGATTACTTTTTGAATTCCAGGATTGCGGAAATATACTCTTACCTCTATCAAAAGACAGGGAACGAAAAATTCAAAGAGCGCTATGAATGGTTATTAAGGTGGCTTGCATATAAACAACTCGATAATGGGGGCTTTCCGGAAGGAATTCCTCCGAATGACTTTACTCTGTATACCGCCTTTACATTGGAGCCCCTAATGAAAATGCCTTTTGAGGGAAGTGCTAAGGGGAGGAAGTACCTCCAAGAGAGGATCAAAGAAAATTACATTATGACAACTCCAAAAGACAAAAAGGGAGACCTCTTTGCTGAGGCCCAAATGCTCCCAATACTCTATGAATACAGCCTGCTTAATGGGACGGTGCTAAATAATTTAATAACCAAAATCCTTGAGGAACAGAGGAAGGATGGGAGCTGGAGGGAGAGCTTAGGAGGAACCATTGTTACGGCCTTTGGTCTGGCCAGATACTACCAGATAAGTGGGGATGAAAGGGTCTTACCTGCAATCAAAAAGGCAGCAGAATGGATCAAGGAGCAGCAAGAAGAAAACGGACATTTCAAAGGGGAAAAGGGGTACGGTTATTCCAGGGCAACCTATGCCAATGTTTTGTTCGTGTACCATATTGTCGGAATGACGAAAGAGGAGGAACAGATGCTGAACATTATAAAGAACACCTATGACCTCAACAAGGAACCACGGCCTCTTCAAGCTACATTGGATATCTTCAGGGCTTTGAAGTATGCTTATGGTATGGAAAATGCCATAGAAATTCTCAGTGAAATTCTGGCGTTGCAAAACTTTTAATTTTTAATCCTATTGTGGATGTGGGCGAGATTATTTTACAGGCTCAAAAGCCACTTTTGAACAGTTAATTTTAAATAGGCTCTCTCTATATCACCCACGGTTATTCTAAAAAGGAGGGGTCGAGATGGCGTACAGATTCATAAGATGGTTTGAGGAATTGAGAAAAGAAGACGTCCCCCTTGTGGGTGGAAAGGGTGCAAACCTTGGAGAAATGACAAACGCCGGGATTCCAGTTCCACCGGGGTTCTGTGTTACAGCTGAAGCGTACAAATACTTTGTTGAAAACGTTAGGGTTGAAGACGGAAGAACTCTCCAAGAGTGGATTATGGACATTATAAGCAGAACCAATGTTGATGACAGCAAGCAGCTCCAGGAGAACACCGCCAAGATTAGGGAAAAGATAATCTCACTTGAAATGCCTGAAGAGATTGCCAAGGAGATTGAGCAGGCTTATAAGGAGCTCAGCCAGAGATTTGGCAAAGATGAGGTTTATGTTGCCGTTAGGAGCTCTGCTACAGCAGAAGATCTCCCGGAGGCCTCATTCGCCGGGCAGCAGGAGACTTTCTTGGATGTTCTTGGTGCGGATGACGTTAAGGATAAGGTAAAGAGATGCTGGGCTTCACTTTGGACCGCAAGAGCTACATTCTACAGGGCAAAGCAAGGATTTGATCACTCAAAGGTTTACCTGAGTGCCGTTGTTCAAAAGATGGTTAACAGCAAGACAAGCGGTGTTATGTTTACCGCAAATCCCGTCACAAACGATAGAAATGAGATAATGATCAACGCAAGCTGGGGACTTGGTGAGGCTGTTGTCAGCGGTACCGTAACTCCAGATGAGTACATCGTTGAGAAAGGCACATGGAAGATTAAGGAGAAGTTCATTGCCAAGAAAGAGGTAATGATTGTTAGAAACCCTGAGACAGGTAAGGGAACCGTTAAGGTTCCAGTTGCCGAGTATCTCGGCCCAGAATACGTTGAAAAGCAGGTTCTCACAGATGAGCAGATAATTGAAGTTGCAAAGATGGGTGCCAAGATTGAGGAGCACTACGGATGGCCACAAGACATTGAGTGGGCTTACGATAAGGACGACGGCAAGCTCTACATCGTCCAGAGCAGGCCTATTACCACACTCAAAGAGGCCGAGAGTGCCGTTACCGAAGCCGCTGAGAGTGAGGAAGCTGAGATTGTTCTCAAGGGTCTTGGTGCTTCACCGGGTATCGGTGCCGGTAGAGTGGTTGTTATCTTTGATGCTAGCGAGATCGACAAGGTTAAGGAAGGAGACGTCCTTGTAACAACAATGACAAACCCAGATATGGTTCCTGCAATGAAGAGAGCTTCCGCTATTGTTACCGACGAAGGTGGAAGAACCAGCCACGCTGCTATCGTTTCAAGAGAACTTGGTATCCCGGCTGTTGTTGGTACCAAAGAGGCCACCAAGAAGCTTAAGACCGGCGACTACGTCACGGTTGATGGTACTAGAGGTGTCGTCTACAAGGGAATCGTAAAGAGTCTCGTCGAGAAGAAGGAGGAAGCAGCTGCAGCAGCCGGTGGTCAAGTAGTAGTTGCAGGCGCTCCACTTATCACCGCAACCAAGGTCAAGGTCAACGTTTCAATGCCAGAGGTAGCCGAGAGAGCCGCAGCGACTGGAGCTGATGGTGTTGGTTTGCTTAGAGCGGAGCACATGATCCTTAGCATTGGACAGCACCCAGTTAAGTTCATCAAAGAAGGAAAGGAAGAAGAACTCGTTGAAAAGCTTGCCGAAGGTATTAGAACTGTCGCAGCTGCCTTCTATCCAAGGCCAGTGTGGTACAGAACACTTGACGCTCCAACCAACGAGTTCAGGGAGATGCCAGGTGGAGAAGACGAGCCAGAGGAGAGAAACCCAATGCTTGGATGGAGAGGAATTAGGAGAAGCCTTGACCAGCCAGAACTGCTCAAGGCCGAGTTCAAGGCTATCAAGAAGGTCGTCGAGGAAGGTTACAACAACATCGGCGTAATGCTCCCACTTGTGGGCCACCCGGAGCAGATCAGGAAGGCTAAGGAAATTGCCCTTGAGGTTGGTCTCGTTCCACACAAGGACGTCGAATGGGGTGTTATGATAGAGGTTCCAGCAGCGGCTCTCATCATAGAAGATCTCATTAAGGAGGGCATCGACTTCATAAGCTTCGGTACAAACGACCTTACCCAGTACACCCTTGCCATCGATAGGGACAACGACAGAATAGCTTACCTCTACGATGAGACCCACCCGGCGGTGCTCAAACTCATCGAGCATGTCATTAAGGTCTGTAAGAAGCACGGAGTTGAGACCAGCATCTGTGGACAGGCCGGAAGCGATCCAAAGATGGCTAAGATACTCGTAAGGCTTGGCATCGACAGCATATCAGCCAACCCAGATGCAGTAGAGCTCATCAGAAAGGTCGTTGCTCAAGAAGAGCAGAAGATTATCTTCGAGGCAGCCAGAAAAAAGCTCTTTGAAGAGGACGAGCTCGAGTTCTGAGCTCTTTAACTTCTTTTCTTTTGTTAGGTTTTTGTTTCTAAGTTTTTGCATAGGGATAATTTATCCATAATAAGCTTTTTATAATAACGTTTCGATTTCCATTTGACCATAAAGCGATCGCCTTTGAGCAGAATTAAGATATGCGATGATCAGTGATATCTCACTAAGGTGGCCTGTATGGACGGAGAGAAGATTCAGGCGATGAGGCAGGAGATAGTAGAGGGCAACATAGAGAAAACAATGCTGAAGCTGGCCTATCCTTTAATAATCAACAACATGGTTCAAGTTCTTTATAACCTCACAGATACTTTCTGGCTTGGAAGATTGGGTACGGAAGAGCTCTCCGCCCCAGGGACGGCTTGGCCTCTCGTATGGTTTTTTATGAGCATTGGAATGGGCTTTGCGACTGCGGGCTTTGCCTTTGTGAGCCAGTATATTGGGGCTAAGGATTATGAGAAGGCTGGTAGAGCCGCTGGAGCGCTGTATTCCTTGATGATGTTCTTTGCCATATTTGTAGCCATTTTTGGACTTCTAATAGCACCTTTAGCCCTTAAGTTCATGAAGGTCACGCCTGAGGTTTATCCTTTTGCTTTAAGTTATATTAGGATAATTTTCATAGGCATACCCTTCTCCTTCACTTTGTTTGCATTTAACTTCCTCCTCAGGGCAGTTGGGGATACAAAAACTCCTGTGAAAATCAACATGTTCACTGTTTTCCTTAACGTTATTTTAGACCCCCTCTTGATTTTTGGCTGGTTGGGGTTTCCGAGGCTTGGAGTTATAGGGGCTGCAGTGGCAACAATGTTTTCGAACAGTGTTGGTTCTTTGATTGGAGGGTATCTGCTGTTCAAAGGTAGGGTAGGAATTCATCTTACCTTGGAGAACCTCAAGCCAGAGTGGGATTTCTATGCCAGGATTTTCAGAGTGGGACTGCCCTCGAGTGTGGGCTTTTCTACGGATGCCTTTGGCTTTGTTGTGCTTACGAGAATAATCTACATCTATGGAACCGTCGCCTTCGCTACCTATACCATAGGAAACCGTCTTACAAATTTTATGTTCGCTATAGCTGACGGAATAAGCCAAGCAATGGGGACCATGGTGGGCCAGAACGTTGGTGCCGAGAAATACGAGAGGGCAAAGAAAATAGCGGAGAGGGCCATGCTGACCAATTTAATTGTGCTAACTGTTGGAACTGCTATAGTGGTAGCTTTCAGAGCCCAGATATTCGGATTTTTCGTGAAGGATGAAAGGGTTTTAGCGGAAAGTGCTAAGTTCGTTAGGTATTTTGCCTTTTCCTTGCCGTTTTTTGGCATTTTTTCCGCTGTAAGCAACGTATTTCAGAGCTCTGGACATACCAAAAAGAGCATGATACTTGGGATGGTAAGGTTGTGGGTGCTTAGAATCCCCCTTGCATACAGCCTTGGAAAGTTTATGGCAGATACAACTGGAGTATGGCTTGGAATGGGTTTAAGTAACTTTCTGGCGGCATTAATTGGCTTTGCTTGGTTCCTTAAAGGTAGCTGGATGAAAAGGATTATAGATGAGGGTTGAGGCGCCAAAATATTTATATGGTGAGAATTCTATATAGATTGGGTGTTTGGTATGGAGTTCAGGAAGATACAGTTTACTGGGAGGAGCTCATACATAATTTCACTTCCAAAAAAGTGGGTTAAGGAAAATAACCTGAGGCAGGGAGACGTCGTCCCGATAGTTGTCAATCCCGATGGATCCTTGCTGATACTTCCTAAAGAACCCAAAGAAGTTAGTGAGAGTAAAGAACTCATAATCTCTAAAGATATTTCGCCGGATATGGCGGTTAGACTGCTGATTTCTGCCTACATACAGGGGTATGACGTTATTGATGTAAAATTCACAGAGGACATGCCACTCTACAAGGTAAAAATACGGAACACAATTCAAAATCTCCCTGGGTTGGAGATAATTTTGGAGGAACCCCTTAGGATTATGAGCAAAAGCCTATTGGCTGATGAGGATGTAAACCTGAGGGAAATAATAGAAAGGCTGACTTCTATCTTACTTTCGATGATAGAGGATTTAATGCTTATAAGCGAATTTGAAAAGAAAGAAGTTCTCAGAGATATCAACGGACTGGAAAAAGAACTGGATCGCTTTTATTTCCTAACGCTAAGAGCGGTAAACAAAATACTCTCTGGAGGTAACATAATAAAGGATGGAGGCCTAATCAAGAGGAATTTTGATCTTTTGGGGGTCCTCTTCATAGTACGCAATATTGAGAGAATAGGCGATCACGTGGTTAGAATAGCTGAAAACTTCGATCCGAATTTGAATATTGCATACTTAAAGGAGACACTCCAAAAAATCATGGCCCAGATAGTCCAAAAAGATCTAAAAAAGATCGATGAGATAATGATTGAGCTAAAGGCCCATATAAAGTCAATAGACTACAGAAAGTCTGTTGCTATGGACAGCTACCGTAGAATACTGGAATACCTTGAGAACATAGGGGAGACCATAATAAACATGAGCCTGAGTTAATGAAACTTCTCTCTTTTCGTTTCCATAATGCTTTTAACCTTTCGAAGACATTGTGTAATGGTGATTCTGATGGTTGCGATTATTGTTCATGGTGGTGCCGGCACAATAAGTAACGAGGACAGGATTCCCAAAGTCCTTGAAGGGGTTAGGGAGGCTGTTTTAGCAGGTTGGAAAGAATTAAAACGAGGTTCTGCTCTGGATGCCGTTGAAGAAGCTATTAAGGTATTAGAGGACAACCCAGTATTCAACGCTGGGACGGGGAGTGTTTTAACCTTAGATGGGAAAGTGGAGATGGATGCCGCTATTATGCGTTCCAATCTTGAAGCTGGTGCAGTTGCGGGCATATGGGGAGTTAAAAACCCCATAAGCGTGGCAAGAAAGGTTATGGAAAAGACTGATCACGTTCTCCTTGCTGGAGAAGGGGCGGTTAAGTTTGCCCGTTTGATGGGATTTGAGGAGTATAACCCCATAACCGAGGAGAGAATTGAACAGTGGAAGAAGCTTAGACAAAAGCTCCTGGAAGAGGGGAACATCCCACACTGGAGAAAGATCAGCGAACTGATACGGGAATATCCCGAAGTTTTAAGGAGTACTGTTGGAGCGGTTGCCTTTGATGGGCAAGAGATAGTGGCCGGCACCTCTACAGGGGGAGTTTTCTTGAAAATGTTTGGAAGGGTCGGGGACACTCCAATAATAGGAGCCGGAACCTATGCTAATGAATTTGCCGGAGCTTCATGCACTGGGCTTGGGGAAGTAGCAATAAAGCTTTCTCTCGCAAAAACCGCTACAGACTTTGTTAGGTTTGGTTTAAATGCTCAAAAAGCCAGTGAAGCTGCAATAGAACTTGCAACGAAGTATTTTGGGAAGGACAACATGGGAATAATCATGGTTGATAGATGGGGGAACATAGGCTTTGCTAAGAATACCAAGCACATGAGTGTTGCATATGTGAAAGAGGGCATGGAAAGTCCAAGAGTGGAGATTTAGAGGGGTAAAGAATGAAAAGAAAAGACTTATGGCTTCTTCATTTTTCTACACTTTTCTTCTTCTTAGGCTATATCCTTGTAGCACCCCTAATTTCCCCTCTTGCTATAACATTTGACGCCAGCCCATTCTTGGTTGGCTTCGTAGCTTCAGTGTCTTCAATATTCGCCTTTGTACTGAAGCCCGTGGGGGGTATCCTGGGGGACAAGGGGAAAAGTTTCGAGGTAATGATGATAGGGACGGTTCTTGGTGCTGTTGCAGGAGGATTCTACCTCCTCTCATTCTTCATGCGAAGTTTGACCATCTTTGCCATAGGGAGGGCGGTTCATGGTGCTGCATCGGCGTTTTTCTTTCCATCCTCTCTCTCAACCGCCATAAACCTGGCCCCTAAAGGAAGAGTCGGAGAGACTTTGGGGTGGAGAGGCACCATGTTTTCTCTAAGCCAGCTCATTGGTCCGGCTGTAGGAGGGCTAGTGGCAGATTACTTCGGATTTCATTCCGCCTTTATTCTTGCAATTTTGTTTTCTCTGGTGGGCTTTCTATTTGTTTTAAATGCATATAGGGAAGTTAAGGCCAAGATACAGATTAAAGAAAGCGAAGAAAGGAAGGGTTCTTACAAGGGTCTGATCAATCTATCTTTTGTTGGTGCCTCTATTTCGTTGTTCTTTATGGTCTTCGCCTATAGTGGCATGTACACATTTCTTCCAGCATACTATAAGATCCTTGGATTGGGCACTGGTATCTTTGGAATATACGCGAGTATCATGGGTGGGTTTAGCCTTCTCACGAGGGTTTTTGGTGGGAGGGAAGCGGATAAACGGGGACCGATTCCAGTGGCTTCCTCTGGATTGCTTCTAATAACATCCGCTTATGTTATCTTGTTCTTCCACCTCTTGCCTCCCGAAGCGTATCTAAGCGCTGTTATTCTGGGAATGGGATTCGGGTTGACTGTTCCCTCTCTTCAAATGCTGGCTTTGGCTAATCTTCCAAAGAATATAAGGGGGATGGGTTCGAGTGTCTATACAATGTTTTTTGATTTGGGATACCTTTCTGGACCGTTGGCCCTCGGCTATCTGGCGGAAATTGAGGGCTATGGGAGGGTATTCCTTTTCCTTCCCGTGCTAACATTTTTATCTCTACTTAACCTCATATTGATTAGAGCGTTTGGGAGGAAAAGACCATGAAAATAAGGGTTTCATACGGAACTGCAGTTGTCTTGGGACTTAAGAAGGGAAAAATGTTTGCAAAGCCCACGACGGCGTATTTTATGACCTATTACGAGGGGAGATGCCTGAACAGTTGTGCCTTTTGTGTTCAGGCTAGAGGGAGCAGGGCAGATGTAGAAAAGCTTTCGAGAATAACTTGGCCTGCATTTGAGTTGGATGAAGTTGTGGAAAAATTAAAAAGTTCAAAATTTGCGAGAATATGTCTGCAGACTATAGATTATCCGAATTTAAGGGAAGACGTCTTGAAGATTCTAAAAGCTTTTTACCCATTGGGTCTTCCAGTTTCTCTCTCGATAACTCCCGTAAATGAAGAATTTCTCAGAGAATTTCAAAGGTTAGGGGTGGACTACGTTGGTGTTGGAATCGATGCAGCAAGCGAAAGGGTGTATAACCAAGTAAAGGATTCTGTGTATTCTTGGGAGGAAATGTGGAGGTTTGTTGATGCAGTTATTGATGTTTTTGGGGAAGGAAGAGCATTTGTCCACCTAATCTTTGGATTGGGCGAGAGCGAAGAGGAGTTTTTACGAGCAGTTCAAAGGGCATATGACTCAAAAGCTAAGGTTTCAATTTTTGCATTTACTCCAGTTAAAGGGACTATATTAGAAAACAAGACCCCTCCAGACCCAAATAGGTACAGATTGATGCAGATTGGGGTTTATTTAATTGAAAACAACATCGCAAGGGTTGAACAGTTTAGGTTTGAGAGCGGAAGACTTGTGGATTTCGGTCTTTCCAAAGAGGAGATTTTGAAGGTTCTTGACGAGAGCGCATTCATGACTCATGGCTGTCCCGGATGTAATAGGCCCTATTACAACGAGAAGCCCAGCAAAGAGCCCTATAACTTTCCGGTAAGGCCTGAAAAGAACCAGTTTGAAAGATTGTTGAATAGGTTATTCCATGAGTGATTCTACAATCTTCTTGAGTCTTTCTGAGCCTATATCGTTGGCCAAAAGCAGTGCTTCTTTGATATTTCCCTTAGTGAGGGCGTCTAATGCCAGTACAAAGGTGTGGAGGTCTCTGTTAGTGGATGTTTGAGGGAGTAAAACATCCAGTCTACCCTTGAGTAGATCGAATTTGTTATTCCTCTTTATTATTGCAAGGACGTTTTTTAGTCTCTCAACTCCAAGTGAAAGCATCTCTTCATCCGAAGCATTCAGAAGTGCTCTAATTGAGCATTTTACAGCACCGCTGTAGTTGCCCTCTTCAATAAAAGCCTCGACCAATCCAAAACAGGCTTCAAAATAAGTCCATGGATAAGAGCCCTTTGAGAGGTGCATGACCTCGTCGAATTTCCTTTTTGCAGTGTCAATTTTTCGTTCGTTTAATGCTCTTTGAGCTTCCCTCAGGATGGATACAATGACTTCTTCTTTCTTTTTCATTGTTCACGCCTCTTTCAAGCTCTTTTTAAAGGCATCCTCAAATTCCTTCCAGACTTCATTCCAGTCTTTTTCTACCCCCCACTTTCGTTTAAAGGAGTTTAGGAGTACCCTCAAATCCCTTTCCAGATAATACTTGGCATCCGGGAAAGCCGTTGTCAAGTATTGGGGCCAGTCTATTATCAATATATCCCCATCCTTTTTAAGAACTATGTTGTAAAGACTCATGTCGGAGTGGATTATTCCAAACTCGACTATCTTTTTGTACTCTTCCAGAACTTTGTCTAATATTTCTAATGCCTCATCTTTTGTCAAATCAGTATCTGTGAGCTCTATCAGCTCAACCCCCTCTATAAACTCCATGACAACCGCGTGCCTGTTCCATGCAAGGGGTTTTGGAACTTTGGCTATTGGGCTCAAAAGTTGAAGAGCCTCATACTCTCTTTGGGCAACGAGCCTTGAAACATAGAGCCAAGATATATGTCTTTTTTCGACAAAATCAGGCCTGTAGAGCTTTATTCTGGTGAAGCTTGTTCTTCCTATCCGATTAAATTTAACGGCCACTTTCTCTTCATTTGGAGTTATCCCTACATAAACATCTGCCTCTTTCCCTACCCCAATTTGTGTTTGGCTAATTGCCTTGATTATCCCCTTTTGAGCAAATGCCCTTATTGCCAGGGTATCGTATCCATGTATTGTGAGCTGGTAACCTATGTAGCCCATATCACTTCTCCTCCTCACGAGTCCCCAATTGTCGAGTTTCCCTAGGCGATAGGAGGCAGTTTCAATGTCTACTCGGGAAAATTTGGCTATTACCTCGAGGGGCACCCACTCATAATGACGCATATTGAGCTCTACACCCCTGAGTACCCTAAAATCGAGATCCTTAAGATTTGGATATGCTTCGAGTGCAAGAAGTTTACTTACCATGGCCCCCACTCAGCCCTACACCATCCCCTTTTTATATTTAACTCTTCGATAATTTTTTAAACGTTCAGTTTCTCACCTCAAAATATGCGAAAAAAACTTCTCCTGCTGCTCTCCCTTGGGTGGATATTAAACTATGCCCATAGAATGGCTATTCCTCCCCTTATCCCACTGATCAAAGAAGAGTTAGCCATAACAAACGCCCAAGCTGGGCTTTTAATGACATCCCTTCTCTTTCCCTATGCCTTGATTCAAGTTCCAGCTGGTTATTTCGGGGACAAACTCGGAAGAAGAAAGCTTGTAGTTATCAGCATTGTTGGTTATTCATTAACGAGCTCCTTGATTATTTTTGCCCGGCAATACTGGCATCTTATTGCCATTAGGGCTCTCTATGGGATTTTTGCTGGTCTCTACTACGCTCCGGCAACTGCCCTTATAAGTGAGATTTACAGGGAGAAAAAAGGTTCAGCATTGGGTGTTTTTATGGTTGGGCCTCCGATAGGAAGTGCCATTGCTCCAGCAATTGTTATTCCAGTAGCCTTGGCCTTAGAGTGGAGGTATTCGTTTTTAGTTCTCTCGCTTATGAGCTTGATAGTTGGACTGGCGCTTATGCTAATAATCAAGGGGGAAGTAAAGCAAGTTGAACGGCCAAAGTTCACGGTGCCGAGGGAGGTGTTCAGCTTAAGTTTTATGAACTTCATGGTAATGGCGGCCTTCTTTGGAATGCTAACCTTCCTTCCAGATTTCTTTGTAAGCAAAGGCAGGAGTGTAGAGGAAGCTTCCCTCTACTTCTCCCTCCTCTCGATAGTGGGGGTCTTTGGCTCTGTTGCTGGGGGAGGCGTGTATGATAGGATTAGAGAAATTAGTCTCCTCTCTGTTCTCGCTCTAAATGCTTTTCTGTCTTTTCTGTTGGTAAAAACGGCGTATCTCCTGCTGGTTTTGTTGTTGGGATTGTTTTTCTACTCCGTTGGTCCGATAGTAACTGCTTATACAAGTGAACATGCAAGTGGGGAAAACCTTGGCACAGTGATGGGTTTTGTGAACATGATGGGGTTTTTTGGAGCAACCGTTGGCCCGTATTTTATAGGCCTTTTGATCGATACTGCAGGTTATGAAACAGCGTTTTATTCAATTTCGGGGATGTACTTGCTGAGTTTCCTAATTTTGATGCTTTCAAGGAGAGATATTCGTTAGTACCTGTGACTTGTTTCTTTTGGTTACACTTTTCTGTACATCTAAGCTTAAAACCAGTCGCTAATGCGACTTATCTGAACCGTGATGTTGGTTTCCGTTGTTTAAAGAATAAATGAACGAAGTATTTTTGAGCAAATTTACTGTGTTAAACCTTTGGTTAAAAATCTAAGGGTTTAGAAAGGCTTTTTTATACACAAAACAAGTCTTCAATGAGGATGAATAAAAATGTTCACCGGGACTATTTGTGTACATCAGTGGGGTGGTGGAGATGAGGTATGTTAAGCTGCCGAAGGAGAATACTTACGAATTCCTAGAGCGATTAAAAGATTGGGGAACACTTTATGCTCCAGTAAAAATCTCGGAAAAGTTCTACGACTTCAGAGAAGTTGAAGACGTAAGGCAAATAGAATTCAAATATAACAGGACAATAATGCCTCCAAAGAAGTTCTTCTTCCTTCCGAGGGAAAAAATGTTCGAATTCAGCATTTCGAAGGCGGAATATGAGGAGGTTATTGAAAACGTTGAACCCTTTGTAGTTTTCGGGGTTCACGCGTGTGACATATTTGGCCTTAAGATAATGGACACAATCTACTTGGATGAGCTCCCCGATAAATACTACAAAGTCAGAAGGGAAAAGGGCATAATAATAGGAATTAGCTGTGTCCCAGATGAGTACTGTTTCTGTAATTTGAGGGAGACAGATTTTGCAGACGATGGTTTCGACTTATTCCTCCATGAGCTTCCCGACGGATGGCTCGTAAGGGTTGGCACTCCAACCGGACACAGGATAGTGGATAAAAACATAAAGCTCTTTGAAGAGGTAACGAGCCAGGATGTATGCAACTTCAGAGAGTTTGAAAACAAAAAGCACCAGATGTTCAAATACCATGAGGATTGGGGAAACCTCAGATATTTGCTTGAGATGGAAACGGAGCATCCAATGTGGGATGAGCAAAGTGATCTCTGTTTAGCATGTGGGAACTGTAACCTAACGTGTCCAACGTGTAGATGTTATGAAGTCCAAGATATACCGAACCTTGATGGAGATACGGGGGTTAGGATTAGAAGATGGGATTCGTGCCAGCTGAGGAGTCATGGCCTTGTGGCCGGAAACCACAACTTTAGACCAACCAAGAAAAGCCGTTTCATGAACCGCTATCTCTGCAAGAACGCCTATAACGAGAAGCTTGGCATAAGCTACTGTGTTGGATGTGGAAGGTGTACCTACTTCTGTCCAGCAGAAATAAGCTTCGTGAGGAATTTGAGAACTATTATGGGGCTTGAGGATAAGTCATGTCCTCCTGAAGTTGCTGAGGAGATTCCAAAGAGAGGATTTGCCTATGCTTCAACCATTAGGGGTGATGGGCTATGAGCGCTCCCGAGACTGTGCCCAAGGGTATTATGATGCCAGATGGGAACCCATACGCCCTCCATAAAGCAAAGGTACTCAAAGTTTACAAGCTTACGGACACAGAAAAGCTCTTCCTATTCCGTTTTGAAGATCCGGAGTTAGCTGAAAAGTGGACCTTCAAGCCGGGACAGTTTGTCCAGCTTACTATCCCCGGTGTCGGTGAGGTACCAATAAGCATATGTTCCTCCGCTATGAGAAGGGGTTTCTTCGAGCTTTGTATAAGAAAAGCTGGTAGAGTAACAACTGTAGTTCACAAGCTTAAGCCGGGAGACACGGTTTTAGTCAGGGGCCCCTATGGAAACGGCTTCCCTGTCGATGAATGGGAGGGGATGGATTTACTCCTTATAGCAGCAGGTCTTGGAACTGCCCCCCTTAGGAGCGTCTTCCTTTATGCAATGGACAACAGGTGGAAGTATGGAAGCATCACGTTCATAAACACAGCCAAATACGGAAGGGACTTACTCTTTTACAAAGAACTTGAGGCAATGAAAGACCTGGCAGAGGCTGAAAACGTCAAGATAATCCAAAGCGTTACAAGAGATCCTGATTGGCCCGGATTGAAAGGCAGACCTCAGCAATTCATAGTTGAGGCGAACACAAATCCTAAGAATACAGCGGTTGCGGTTTGTGGTCCTCCAAGGATGTATAGGGCTGTCTTTGAGTCTCTCCTAAACTATGGATACAGGCCGGAGAACATCTACGTAACGCTTGAAAGAAAAATGAAGTGCGGAATTGGAAAATGTGGCCACTGCAACGTGGGAACAAGCACCTCATGGAAGTACATATGTAAAGACGGACCTGTGTTTGGCTACTTTGACATAATATCAACCCCCGGACTGCTGGACTGAGGTGGGAGAAATGAGCGAGAAGGTTAGAATTGGATTTTACGCATTAACCTCATGCTATGGCTGTCAGCTTCAAATGGCCATGATGGACGAGATACTCCATCTCTTAGACAAAGCGGAGATAGAATGCTGGTTCATGGTTGAGAGGGACAGCGATGAGGACAGGGAAGTCGATATAGCCTTCATAGAGGGAAGTGTCTCTACTCAGGAGGAGGTAGAGCTCGTAAAGAAGATTAGGGAAAAGGCTAGGATAGTCGTTGCAGTTGGAGCTTGTGCAACACAAGGCGGGGTGCAGAGCTGGGGGAAGGATAAAGAACTTAGTGAACTCTGGAAGATCGTTTACGGAGATGCCCATGTTAAATTTGAGCCCAAGATGGCAGAACCTGTTGAAAAATACATCAAGGTTGACTACAAGCTTTACGGTTGCCCGCCAGAGAAGAAGGACTTTCTCTATGCACTGGGTACATTCTTAGTGGGCTCATGGCCTGAGGACATAGACTACCCGGTATGTGTTGAGTGCAGGCTTAGAGGAAACCCCTGTATTCTTATAGAAAAGGGAGAGCCGTGCTTAGGGCCGGTGACGGTTGCCGGGTGTGATGCAAGGTGCCCCGGCTTTAACGTTGCCTGCATTGGGTGCAGAGGAGCTGTAGGCTATGACGTTGCGTGGTTTGACTCTCTAGCCTTAGAGTTCAAGAAGAAAGGCTTTACAAAAGAGGAGATCCTTGAGAGAATGAAGATATTCAACGCCCACAATCCGAAGCTTGAGGAAATGGTTAACAAGATATTTGAGGAGGGAGAATGATGTATATCCCGATTACGGTTGATCATATAGCCCGTGTTGAGGGTAAGGGAGGAATAGAGATAGTTACAAGTGATGAGGGTGTTAAAGAAGTTAAGCTTAACATAATAGAGGGGCCGAGGTTCTTTGAGGCCATTACAATTGGCAAGAAGCTTGAAGAGGCATTAGCGATCTATCCGAGGGTTTGTTCTTTCTGTGCAGCATCTCATAAGCTCACGGCTTTAGAGGCTGCAGAAAAGGCCATAGGTTTTACCCCAAGACCTGAGATTCAAGACTTGAGAGAACTGCTCTACATGGGAGATACCATAGAAAGCCATGCTCTACACCTCTACCTACTAGTTCTCCCAGATTATCTCGGCTATTCCAGTCCGCTGGCAATGGTGGATAAATATAAGAAGGAAATCGAATATGCAATGGCACTAAAAAACATTGGCTCAAAGATAATGGACTATCTCGGCTCGAGGGCAATTCATCAAGAAAATGCTGTGCTTGGGGGTTTTGGGAAGCTTCCAACAAAGGCCCAGTTTGAAGAGCTCAAGAGAGAACTGAAGGAAGCATTGCCTTTGGCCGAGTATACAGTGGAGCTCTTCTCAAAGCTTGAGCAGTACGAAGAGGTAACCGATGATGAGATGGTTCACATGGCAGTGAAGCCGAGAAACGACGTCTATGGTATCTACGGAGACTACATTAAAGTCAGCGACGGTTTTGAGTTCCCTGTTGAGGATTACAAAAAACACATAGTTGAAAAGGTAGTTGAGCACAGCTTTGCAAAGCACAGCTTTTACAGGGGGAAGCCCTTTATGGTAGGTGCAATCTCGAGAATAGTTAACAACGCCGACCTTCTATACGGTAAGGCAAAGGAGCTCTACACCCAATACAAAGACCTTCTTAGATACAACAACTGTTTTGCAAACAATTTCGCCCAGGCGATTGAGGTGGTATACTTTATAGAGAGGGCAATAGACATAATTGATGATACCCTTGCAAAGTGGCCGGTAAAAGAGAGGGACGAGGTAGAGATAAAAGACGGCTTTGGAGTGAGCATAACCGAGGCTCCAAGAGGTTTACTCGTCTATGCTCTTGAAGTCAGAGGTGGAAGAGTTAACTATGCGGATATCATAACACCAACCGCAATGAACCTTGCAATTATGGAACGCCATGTTAGAATGATGGCTGAGAATCACTGGCAAGATGACCCAGAGAGGCTCAAGCTTCTTGCAGAGATGACAGTTAGGGCATATGATCCATGTATCTCGTGTTCTGTTCACGTGGTTAGGCTTTAGTTTTTAACTTCCTTTTCTTAATTCCCGTTGGTGAGAGCATGAGCACTTTGATTCTGGCCCTTGGTAATGAATTGATGAGAGATGACGGGGTGGGGCTTAAAATTGGCAGAATACTGGCGAAGAAAGGTTATAACGTGCTTGAAATTGGTACGGATATATTCAAGCTTCACCGCTATTACAATGGCGAGAACAGGATAATAATAATCGATGCAATATTGACGGATAAGTACAAACCTGGGGAGATGATCCATCTAAAGGGGGAAGAGATTTTTGAAAAGCTTAAGGCCGAAATAAGGAGTGCCCACTTTATGGGAGCTATTGATGGGCTCAAGCTTTTAATGGCTCTTGATGAACGGCTAGCTAAAGCAGAGATTCATTTTGTTGGGGTTGTGGCTAAAGAGATTGATCTCGGAACTGAGCTCAGTGAAGAGGTTAAAAATAATATTCATAACATTGTAGATGCTGTAGAGAAGATTGTGAAATAATCTTTGCAAAAATTTTTTACACTTTTGAAGGCTCAGAAGGGTGGAATGGTTCGAAAGCCTTTTAAATACTTTCTTTTTACCCCACTACAGCTTTAGGGTATAGAAATGTAAAGGCTGACTGAAATGGCATGGCATATCTTCATTCCAGATTCACTCCTCGAAGAGACTTCCGACCCAAAGATAAGGACTTATAAAGTTGGACAGATCGGCAGGGCGGCAGCGATCTTTGGCGTTGAGCACATATGGATTTACAAAGCAGGGGGAAAAGACGGGAAATTCATTAAGCTAATCCTCGAATACATGGAAACACCGCAGTATCTGCGAAAGAGCCTAATACCACTTACAAAGGAGCTCAAATATGTTGGGGTTTTGCCACCTCTGAGAACCCCCCACCACAAGCTCAAAGGGAAGCCTAAACTCGGCGAAATCAGGGAGGGCATTGTAATCAGAAAGGGCAAGAGGCTTTACGCGGATATCGGTCTTGACGAGCTTGCCCTCGTTGAGGGAAGTGGAGAAGGAAGAATGACGTTCAAAATCGTGTCTCTGAAGCCGCTCAAGGTGGTGCCATCAACACCCGAGGAGTACTGGGGATATCGAGTGCATCTCACCAGAAAGTCTTTGGCAAAAACACTTAAAAAGGCAAAACTCAACCTTGCAATCGCGACCTCACGAAAGGGTGAGGATGTGAGAAAAGTGAACCTTCCCCCGCTGGAAGGGGAAGTGGGATTCGTGTTTGGATCTCCCCGGAAGGGGATAATGGAAATCCTGAGAGACTTCAATGAGGATTATCCCTTTGATCTAATCCTCAATACGATTCCAAATCAAAAGACAAAAACCGTTAGAACGGAGGAAGCCGTGTTGGCGACGTTGGCGATATTTAATTTCATAAGGAGGGATTGAAATGGGAAAAATTAGCAGACCAAGAAGAGGTTCATTGGCATACTCCCCAAGAAAAAGAGCCAAGAGCATAGTCCCGAGAATTAGGAAGTGGCCGCAAGAGCAGGAGGTTAGAATGCTCGGGTTTGCAGGATACAAAGCTGGAATGACCCATGTGCTTATGATAGACGATGCTCCAGGGCTTACGAAGGGTAAGGAGATTTTCGTGCCAGTAACAATAGTTGAGGCTCCGCCCTTAATAGTCTATGGAGTTAGAGCTTACAAGCAGGGTTACCTTGGACTTGAAACTGCAACTGAGGTCATAGTGCCCGATTTCAAGCTCGAGAATTACCCATCAAAGAAAGCAAAGAACGTAACATTCTACAAGCTTCTTGAGAGAAGGATTAAGACTCTTCCAAAGAACTACAACGAAGAGACCTTCCAGCAAAAACTTGGAGAGCTTGAGGATCTCGTTAACTCCGGAGAAATAGTTGAAGTTAGGGCTCTTGTGGCAACTCAGCCATGGCTTGCAAGAATAAAGAAAAAGCCCGAAGTTATGGAGTACGCTGTTGGTGGAACAAGCGTTGAAGAGAAGTTCGCCTACATCAAAGAGAAGCTTGGAAAAGAAATCAGGGCAAGTGAAGTTCTCAAAGAGGGAGAGCTTCTTGACATAATAGCCATCACAAAGGGCAAAGGCACCCAAGGACCGGTTAAGAGATGGGGCATTAAGATACAGTTCCACAAGGCTCAAAGAGCCGGAAAGGGGAGACACGTTGGTAACCTCGGTCCATGGCACCCAGCGAGGGTTATGTGGACGGTTCCACAGGCCGGACAGGTGGGCTTCCACCACAGAACTGAGTTCAACAAGAGGCTCTTGAGAATAGGGGAAAACGGAAAGCTCAAGCTCAATGGAGAGGAAATCGAGATCACTCCAAAGGGAGGATTCCCCCACTATGGAATAGTGAGAAACGACTTCCTTATGATAGCTGGAACCATACCTGGGGCAATTAAAAGAATAATCAGAGTAAGACCGGCAATAAGGCCTCCAGAAAAGAAGCCACCAGTTGAGGCTCCACAGATAACATACGTTAGTAGGGAATCAAAGCAATGAGGTGAGGGTTTATGAAAGTTAAGGTATTTTCACTCGATGGCGAGCCAATTGAAGAGATTGAACTTCCAAAAGTATTCCAAACACCTTTCAGACCGGATCTCATTAGGAGAGCTGTCATCGCTTCATGGACCCACCGCATACAACCACAAGGGAGAGACCCCCTTGCGGGTAAGAGGAGGGTTACCGAGAACATCGGAAAAGGTCACGGTATGGCAAGGGTTGAGAGGATAAAGACCCCCCCAAGGTTTGCGGCTTTTGTTCCATTTGCCAGAGGTGGTAGAAGAACTCACCCACCAAAGGTGGAGAAGATAATATGGGAAGGCATCAACAAGAAGGAAAGAAGACTCGCCTTGATGAGTGCCATAGCTGCCACCGCAAACTACGATTTAGTTAAAGCGAGAGGCCATATAATTGATAATCTGCCTCAAATTCCCCTTGTGGTGGAAGATGAGCTCGAAAAGGTCTACAAAACAGCAAAAACTAGGGAGATCTTCAAGAAGCTCGGTGTCTGGGATGATATTGAGAGGGCAAAGAAAAACACCAAAGTGAGGGCTGGAAAGGGTAAGATGAGGGGCAGAAGATACAAGAAGGCAAAAGGTCCACTCATTGTGGTTGCCAAAAACGAGGGAATAATACAGGGAGCAAGAAACCACCCAGGTGTTGATGTAGTTTTAGTGGACAATCTGGGTGTGGAGTTGTTGGCCCCAGGTGCACATCCCGGAAGGCTCACAATATGGACGAAGGGAGCAATAGAGAGGTTGAGGGAAATTTACGGGTGATGAGTGATGGATCCATATAAGGTTATTATAAGACCCGTGGTTACAGAAAAGGCAATCTCCATGGTTGAGAGGGAAAACAAGCTCACCTTTATAGTCGATAGAAGGGCTACAAAGGAAGATGTAAAGAGGGCTGTTGAGGAGATATACAACGTCAAAGTTGAGAAGGTCAACACACTCATAACAATGAAAGGTGAAAAGAAGGCTTACGTGAAATTGAAGCCTGAATATAGAGCAAGTGAGGTTGCTGCTAGAATAGGATTGTTCTGAGGTGAGTGAGAATGGGTAAGAGTTTGATTCAACAGAGGAGAGGAAAAGGATCAACAACCTTTAGAGCACCGTCTCACAGATATAGGGGTGCTGTTAAGTACATCCCCCTGAATTTCACCCAAGAAAAGACCCTCGCTGGTAGGGTAGTTGAGATACTCCACGACCCCGGAAGAACCGCACCGGTTGCCAAGGTTAAGTTTGAGAACGGTCTTGAGAAGCTCATCCTTGCCCCAGAGGGACTTTTGGTGGATCAAGAGGTTTACATAGGACCTGAAGCTCCGATAGCAATTGGGAACACACTCCCACTTGCAAATATTCCAGAGGGTACATACGTTTACAACATTGAAGGTTCCCCGGGCGATGGTGGGAAGTACGTGAGAGCCGGGGGAAGTTATGCTCTAGTTGTTTCAAAAGAGAGGAACAGAGTAATTGTCCAGTTGCCAAGCGGTGAGCTTAAGGCATTCAATCCAATGTGCAGGGCCACAATTGGCGTAGTTGCCGGTGGGGGTAGACTTGAAAAGCCAATAGTCAAGGCAGGTAAGGCATACTACATAATGAAGGCAAGAAACAGGTTCTGGCCCAAGCCGAGAGGTGTAAAGATGAACGCAGTCAATCACCCGCACGGTGGTAAAGAGCACCACATCGGTAAGCCGAGTACAGTCTCAAGGAGAGCTCCACCCGGAAGAAAAGTTGGTCACATAGCTGCGAGAAGAACCGGAAGGAGAAAGTGAGGTGGTATAAATGACAAGGAAAGAATTTAGGTATCGCGGTTATACTCTTGAAGAACTAATGAACATGTCTCTTGAAGATTTGGCTAGACTTTTCCCCTCAAGACAGAGGAGAAGCCTTAAGAGAGGATTAACACCTGAACAGAAGAAGGTTCTCAGAAAGATCAGGTTGGCAAAGAAGGGCAAATACAAGAAGCCAATAAGAACCCACAGCAGGGACATGGTTATCCTTCCAGAGATGGTAGGAATCACAATTTACGTCCACAACGGTAAGGAGTTTGTCCCAGTAGAGATTAAGGAAGAGATGATTGGACATTACCTTGGAGAATTTGCCCTAACAAGAAAGAGGGTCCAACACGGTTCACCTGGTGTTGGTGCCACAAGATCATCAATGTTCGTTGCAATCAAGTGAGGTGATTAATGATGGCAAAGTTTTCCTACTCTTTCCAAAATTTTGACCCAGAGAGAATGGCAAGGGCAAGCGGGAGAGATTTGAGAATATCGCCGAAACTCTCAATAGAAGTCTGCAGAGAAATCAAAGGAATGATGCTCAACGACGCCATAAAGCTCCTTGATGATGTGATAGCCAAGAGAAGACCAATCCCTCTCAGAAGGTTCAACGACTCCCAGGGTCACAAGAAAGGGAAGGGATTTGGCCCCGGAAGATATCCGGTGAAAGTTGCTAAAGAAATCAAGAAGATCCTCCTGAATGTTAGAAACAACGCAGAGCAGAGGGGTCTTGATCCAGACAGGCTAAAAATCATCCACGCTGCAGCTCACAGAGGACCAGTGCTTAGGGGATACATACCAAGGGCTTTTGGAAGAGCCACACCATTCAACGAGCAGACGACGCACATTGAGATAGTTGTTGAGGAAATTAGGGGGTGAGCTCATGGCAATCGAGAGATATTTCATAAAGGAAAGCGTTAAAGAAATGCTCATCGATGAATATCTTGAGAAGGAGCTTAGAAGAGCTGGTTATGGAGGACTTGACATCAAAAAGACTCCCCTCGGAACAAAGGTTGTTATATTTGCCGAGAGACCGGGTTTCGTTATAGGAAGGGGCGGAAGAAAAATAAGGGATCTTACAAGGGTACTGGAGAGACAGTTTGGTTTGGAAAACCCCCAGATAGAGGTTGAGGAAATCAAGAACCCCTACTTTAACGCTAAGGTTCAAGCAATAAGGCTTGCCCAGGCATTGGAAAGGGGAGTCCACTTTAGAAGAGCTGCATACGCTGCAATAAGGGCAATTATGAGCAACGGTGCAAGAGGTGTGGAGATCAGAATAAGCGGCAAGCTTACAGGAGAAAGAGCTAAAAGTGTGAGATTCTATCAGGGATATATTGCAAAAGTTGGAAATCCCGCTGAAACTTTGGTTTCAAGGGGCTATGCACAGGCATTGCTGAAGCTTGGCGTCCTTGGAGTGAAAGTTTCAATTATGCCACCAGATGCAAGACTTCCGGATGAAATCGAGATCATAGAAAAACCAATTGAAGAAGAGGTGAGCGAACAATGAAGCCAAGTGAGATTAGGGAGATGAGCGTGGAAGAAATAGAGGCCAAGATTAAAGAGCTAAGACTTGAGCTTGCAAAGGAAAGGGGAATGCTTACAATGGGAACATCCCTGGAAAACCCGATGGTTATTAGGAACCTTAGAAGGGATATTGCTCGCCTTTTAACGATAAAGAAGGAAAAGTTAAGGAGCAAAGGGTGATGGTTAGTGCCTAGGATTGTGAACCCCCTGGATGAGATGTTATTTAAAGAAGTTTTAAAGGAACAGCAGAGGATTAGGGTTTACGTTGAGAAAGCCCGGTATGGAAAGCTCAAGACCATAATAGAGGGAATTGATGAGAAGGAGTTTAACCTTGAAGAGATTGCAAAAAAGCTTAAGGCGAAGCTGGCATGCGGAGGAACAGCCAAAAACGGGAGAATAGAGCTTCAAGGAGACCACAGAGAAAAGGCGAAACAATTATTGGCAGAACTTGGATTTTCAGAGGAATTGATAGAGGTCGAGTGACCAGAAAGACAATAACAATGCACGAGCTCATAGGTCTGAAGGTCAAAGTCATTAAAAGCTCTCATCCGGGGTTAATAGGTATTGAGGGATACGTGATTGACGAGACGAGAAACACCCTCACAATCCTTGGAGAAAAGGTGTGGATAGTTCCCAAAAATGTTGCCGAATTTGAGTTTGAAATTGATGATAAAAAAATACGAATAAAGGGAGAAGAACTGATTGGAAGACCTGAGATGAGATTGAAAAAGAGGTGAAAAAGATGAGAGACATCGGATTGAAGATACAACCCCCCGCAGAGAAGTGTGATGACCCAAAGTGCCCGTGGCACGGACACATTAAGGTACATGGTAGGGTGTTTGAGGGAGTTGTCATTAGTGACAAGCCAAGGCACACAGTTACCGTTGAAAGACAGCACTATCACTACTTGAAGAAATACGAACGTTACGAGCTTAGAAGAAGCAAAATACACGCCCACAACCCACCATGCATCAACGCAAAGCTGGGGGACAAAGTTATCATAGCCGAAACCAGACCCCTCAGCAAGACAAAGAGCTTTGTAGTGATTGCGGTTACTCAAAAAGCTGAGGAGAGGTGAAGGGAATGGCGAAGAAAGGTGCTGGTGCTACGAGAGGTATTTCCCCAGTTAGACCTACAAGGGCGTTGCCAATTGGTGCCTACCTTAATGTGGCAGACAACTCAGGTGCAAAAGTAATCCAGATAATCGGAGTAGTGGGCTACAAAGGTGTTAGAAGAAGGCTTGCTTCGGCAGGCGTTGGCGACATGGTAGTTGCAACGGTAAAGAAGGGAAAGCCTGATATGAGGCACCAAGTTGTTAGGGCAGTTATCATAAGGCAGAAAAAAGAGTACAAGAGGCTTGATGGGATGAGGGTAAAATTTGAAGACAATGCAGCCGTTATTACAACACCCGAAGGTGTTCCAAGAGGAACTGAGGTTAGAGGGCCTGTTGCGAGAGAAGCCGCTGAGAAGTGGGTTAGAGTAGGAGGTATTGCGAGTATAGTATTGTGAGGTGAGAGATAATGAGATTAAAGAGCAAACAACCGAGAAAGCAAAGGAAGTTTTTGTACAATGCTCCCCTTCATCTCAGACACAAGATAGTCAGTGCCACCCTTTCAAAAGAGCTTAGACAGAAGTACGGCGTTAGAGCCCTTCCAATTAGGACTGGAGACAAAGTAAAAATAATGAGAGGGGACTTTAAAGGGCACGAAGGAAAAGTTGTGGAAGTTGATCTTAAGAGGTACAGAATTCATGTGGAGGGAGCAACCCTTAAGAAGGTTAACGGTACCGAGGTGTTCTATCCTATACACCCATCAAATGTTATGATTGTTGAACTGAACCTTGAAGATGAGAGAAGAAAGAAGATAATTGAGAGGAGGGCTTGAAAATGGCGAGGAAAGGTGCTAAGAGACACTTAAAGAGGCTTGCTGCTCCAACCCAGTGGTACATTGAGAGAAAGGCATACACGTGGGCTGTAAGACCTTCCCCCGGTCCGCACAACATGAAAACATCAATTCCCCTCATTTACATAATCAGAGACTACCTTGGATACGCAAAGACCGGCAGGGAAGCAAGAAAAATCCTCAACGAAGGGAAAGTGCTTGTGGATGGGAAGGTTAGGAAGGACTACAAATTCCCAGTTGGTATCATGGACGTTGTCTCAATACCGGAAACCGGGGAACACTACAGAGTTTTTCCAAACAGGATTGGAAAGCTTATCCTCCATCCAATAAGCGAAGAAGAGGCAAAGATAAAACCACTTAGGATAAGCAACAAGAGAATGGTAAAGGGAGGAAACCTGCAACTCAACTTCCACGATGGAACAAACCATCTAATTAAGTTAAGCTCACTCACAGATGAAACCAAGGATCAGTTCAAGACCTCGGACACCGTCTTAATGAAAATCCCGGAGAGGGAAATAATCAAAGTGCTCCCATTTGAGATCGGTGCTTATGTGTTCGTTGTTCAAGGTAAGAACGTTGCAAGGGTAGGAAAAATCGTTGAGGTCAGGCACTTCCCAGGCGGATGGCCAGACGTGGTTACAATTGAAGACAAGGAAGGAGAGCTCTTTGATACCTTAAAGGATTACGCATTTGTTGTGGGTAAAGAGGAACCAAAGATCTCATTACCGTGAGGTGAAAAGGAATGATAGCTAACAGAGAGGCAATCTTAGCTGATTGGGAAGCTCACCCTATGAGAAGGCCTAGGATAGCTAAGGTCACTATAAACATCGGCGTTGGTGAAAGCGGTGAGAGACTTACAAAGGCTGAGACAATGTTGGAATCGCTTGTTGGTCAAAAGCCAATAAGGAGGAAGGCAAAGAAAACAAACAGGGACTTTGGAATTAGAAGAGGCGAGCCGATAGCAGTTAAGGTGACCTTAAGGGGGCAAAAGGCCTACGACATGCTCAAAAGGCTATTGGCCGCCGTTGACAACAGACTTAAAGAGTCCAGCTTTGATGAGCACGGAAACGTTTGCTTTGGTATTGATGAGCACATCAACATTCCGGGAGTGGAATACGACCCAGAAATCGGTATATTCGGTATGGACGTCTGTGTAACTCTTGAAAGACCCGGATACAGAATTGCAAGAAGAAAGAGGAGAAGGCACCACATCCCCACAAGACACAAGCTTACAAAGGAAGAGGGTATGGTTTTCATGCAGGAAGAGTTTGGAGTCCAGATTGTGGAGGGATGAGTATGGCGAAGGCTGATTATAACAAGAGAAAGCCGAGGAAGTTTGGTAAGGGCGCGAGAAGATGCATTCGCTGTGGACAATTTGGACCGATAGTTAGAATACACGGACTAATGCTCTGCAGGCACTGCTTTAGAGAGGTAGCTCCAAAATTAGGATTTAAGAAATACGACTGAGGTGAGATGAGATGACTCTGTTGGATCCTTTGGCAAATGCTTTATCTCATATTACAAACAGCGAGAGAGTTGGAAAGAGGGAGGTCTACATAAAGCCAGCCTCGAAGCTTATTGGAGAGGTACTTAGGGTTATGCAAGAGAACGGATACGTAGGCGAGTTTGAATTTATCGATGATGGAAGGGCAGGCATATACAGAGTCCAGCTCCTAGGAAAGATAAACAAGGCCGGAGCAATAAAGCCAAGGTTCTCAGTGAAAGCTAAAGAGTACGAAAAGTGGGAAAAGAGATTCCTTCCAGCGTTTGAGTTTGGTATCCTAATAGTTTCCACATCCCAAGGTGTTATGACACACAAGGAAGCCCTTGAAAAGGGCATTGGTGGAAGGTTAATAGCCTACGTCTACTGAGGTGAGAGAAATGCCAATCGATGCGTGGGTGAGGGAGGAAGTTAAGATTCCAGAGGGAGTCACCGTCGAGATAAACGGTAACCTTGTCAAGGTTAGGGGACCTAAAGGAGAAGTTGAAAGAGAACTCAGCTACCCGGGGGTCAAGATATTCACTGAAGATGGCAAAGTTGTTGTTTACAAGGACTTTCCAAGGAGGAAGGACATAGCCATTACAAGAACCTTTGCGGCCCATATAACAAACATGATCAAGGGCGTCACGGAAGGGTTCACCTACAAGCTCAAGGTTGTTTACAGCCACTTCCCAATAACAGTCAAAGTGAAAGGCGACAAAGTTTACATAGAGAACTTCCTTGGTGAGAAGGCACCAAGAGTTGCCGAAATACTCCCTGGAGTTACAGTAAAGGTCATGGGTGGTGAAATAATAGTGGAGGGAATCGACAAAGAGAAAGTCGGACAAACTGCGGCAAACATCGAGCAGGCGACAAGGATTACCGGTAGGGATAGGAGGATCTTCCAAGATGGTATCTACATCGTTGAAAAGGCTGGTAAACCTATAAAGTTCTGAGGTGAGACTGATGGAAAAAGCGAGACTCTTAAGGATAAGGGCCAAACTCAAAAGGAAGAAGCCCAGGTTTCTTAGGCAAGAATGGTGGAGGTTCCCCAAGTTTAAGAATGATCCCAAGTGGAGGAGACCTAAAGGAATAGACAGCAAGATGAGGCTGAAGCTTAAAGGAAAGGCAAGATCACCCAGCATTGGATGGAGCTCACCGAAGGCAGTTAGGGGACTTCACCCAAGCGGTTACGAGGAAGTACTGGTACACAATGTTAAGGAACTTGAGACGATAGACCCAACCAGACAGGCGGCCAGAATAGCCAGAACAGTCGGAAAGAAGAAGAGACTCATGATAATTGAGAGAGCCAAGGAATTGGGTATTAAGGTGCTCAACGCGAGGTGAAGGTTATGCTCAAGATGCAGAGAAGAATTGCCGCTGAGCTTTTGAAGTGTGGCGAGAATAGGGTTTGGATAGACCCCGAAAGGATTGATGATGTTAAATCTGCCATTACAAGGGAGGATATCAAAAGATTAATCAATGAAGGCGTCATAAAGAAGAAGCCAATTAAGGGACAGAGCAGGTACAGGGCAAAGCTTAGGCAAGAAGCGAAAAAGAAGGGAAGACACAGGGGACACGGAAGCAGAAAAGGCAAAAAGACGGCAAGGATGGGCAAGAAAGAGAGATGGATAATGACAATCAGAGCCCTTAGAAAGGAACTTAGAAAGCTCAAGGCAGAGAAAAAGATTGATGAACACACCTACCGCAACCTTTACATAAAGGCCAAGGGTGGACAGTTCAAGAGCAAACACCAGCTTTACCTGTTCCTGGAAGAGAAGGAGATATTGAAGAGGTGATATAGATGGCACACGGACCGAGATATAGGGTTCCATTCAGAAGGAGAAGGGAAGGTAAGACTAACTATCACAAGAGGCTTGCACTCCTTAAATCAGGCAAGCCAAGGTTGGTTGTGAGAAAAACTCTCAACCACCACATAGCTCAGATAGTACTATATGATCCAAAGGGCGACAAAACAGTTGTTTCAGCTCACACAAGAGAGCTCATGAGGGACTTTGGATGGAAGGGACACGGCGGAAACACTCCAAGTGCTTATCTCCTCGGGTTGCTCATAGGTTACAAGGCACTTGAGAAGGGCATAAATGAGGCTATCCTCGATATTGGTCTACACCCACCTACAAGGGGATCAAGCATCTTTGCGGTCCTCAAGGGAGCAGTTGATGCGGGTTTGGACGTTCCACACAGTGAGGAAATCTATCCTGGAGAAGACAGAATTAAAGGGGAGCACATTGCGGAATATGCGAAGATGCTTAAGGAAGAGGACGAAGAGAAATACAGAAAACAGTTCGGAGGATATCTCGTTAAGGGACTTGAACCTGAAAGGCTTCCCGAGCACTTTGAAGAGGTTAAGGCGAGAATCATTGAGAAATTTGAGAAGGTGAGAGCATGAGCCACGAGTGGAAAGAATACGCTCAAAGGGTTTTAGAAGAGTGGCAACCCAAGACAAAGCTTGGTATGCTCGTTAAAGAAGGTCAGATCACTGACATTCATGAGATCTTTAGAAAGGGTTACCAGATAAAAGAGCCCGAGATAGTTGATGTACTCCTCCCTGAGGTTAACGCCAGAGAAAATCAAGAGGTTCTTGACATAGCTCTAACGGTAAGAATGACTGACAGCGGTAGGAGAGTTAGGTTTAGGGTACTGGCGGCTGTAGGAAACAGAGACGGTTATGTGGGACTTGGAATCGGCCATGGGAAGGAAGTTGGGATAGCCATAAGGAAAGCACTAAACTACGCTAAGATGAACATAATTGAAGTCAAAAGGGGCTGCGGTTCATGGGAGTGCAGGTGTAGGAGACCACACTCAATACCGTTTGCAGTTGAGGGCAAGAGCGGTAGTGTAAAGGTCAAGCTCATGCCAGGACCAAGGGGACTTGGTCTCGTTATTGGTGACGTCGGTAAGAAGGTACTAAGCCTAGCTGGGGTTAGGGACGTGTGGTCACAAACCTTGGGTGAGACGAGAACCACAGTTAACTTCGCAAAGGCAGTGTTTGAAGCACTATACAACACCAACAGTGTTGCTGTGAAGCCTGAGATGATCGAGCGCTATGGTATAGTGGTTGGTAGAGAAATGCCGCAGAACTTTGAGCTGTGAGGTGAGCGAGAATGACAAAACTTGCTTTGATCAGGATAAGGGGCAGGGTGAATGTTAAGAGACCCGTAAAGGACACCCTCGCAATGCTGAGACTCCACAAGGTAAATCACCTTGTGATCGTTGACGACACCCCAACTTACAAGGGAATGATACAAAAGGTAAAAGATTACATCACTTGGGGAGAAATAAACGCCGAAACCTTGGCAAAGCTCATAGAAAAGAGAGGGAGATTGCCCGGAAACAAGAAGGTTACGGAGGAGTACGTCCAAGAAAAGCTCGGGATGAGCATCAAAGAATTTGCTGAAAAAGTGATCAATGGGGAAATGAAGCTCAGCGATCTACCGGGACTAAAGCCGGTATTTAGACTCCATCCAGCAAGAGGGGGCATTAGGAGCAAGAAGAGAACCTTCAAAGAGGGTGGAGCTTTAGGCTATAGGGGAGAGGCTATTAACGAGCTTATAGAGAGAATGCTGTGAGGTGCGCGAGATGATTAGGAAAAAGAAAAAAGTGAGAAAGCTTCGCGGTTCCCACACTCATGGATGGGGATGCAAAAAGAAGCACCGCGGTGGAGGCCACAAGGGCGGTAGAGGTATGGCTGGAACAGGAAAGAGGAAGAAGACAAAATGGACATGGGTCATCAAATATGCCCCTGACCATTTGGGCAAAAGAGGCTTCAAGAGGCCTGCGGAAGTTCAAAGAGAGATAACTGCAGTGAACCTCAAATTCATTGACGAGCACCTTGACGAGCTCATGCAGCTTGGCATTGCCTATGAAGAGGAAGGAAGAATCGTTGTCGATACCACCCAGTTTGCCGATAAGGTACTTGGAACCGGGAAACTCACAAAACCACTTGTAATTAGAGCCAGAGCATTCTCCCCCAAGGCTGAGGAGAAAATAATCCAAGCCGGGGGAGAAGCTCTGCTTGCTTGATTTTTTCTTTTTGAATAAACCTTTGAGGTGTAATCCATGGGGGCAAGGGAGATAATCTACAAAATAGAGCATGCATTTCCAGAGATTGAGAGGCCAAAACGACATGTACCTTTAAAGGAAAAATTCGCCTGGACAGGTGTCGCATTGCTATTGTATTTTATCATGGCACAGATACCTCTTTTTGGAATTCCCGGCCAGATACAGGATTATTTCCAAACTCTGAGGGTGGTTCTTGCCGGTAGAAACGGTAGTCTATTAACATTGGGAATAGGACCCATAGTTACCGCTGGAATTATAATGCAGCTTTTAGTTGGTTCAGAAATAATAAAGTTGGACCTTTCGAACCCCGAAGACAGAAGATTCTATCAGGCTCTGCAGAAGGTATTTGCGGTGTTCATGTGCTTCTTTGAGGCAGCTGTTTACGTATTTGCGGGAGCGTTTGGAAATCCCACGTTAACAATCAAGATACTCCTTACGCTCCAGCTTGCCTTTGGTGGAATAATGGTAATGATTATGGATGAGCTCGTGAGCAAATGGGGAATTGGCAGTGGTATAAGTCTCTTTATTGCTGCTGGAGTTTCACAGACAATTGTTACAAGAGCGCTTAACCCATTAACTACCAGTCAAGCCATAGACCCCCTAACAGGTGGCCCTGCTATAATAGGTGCTATTCCAGCGTTTATCCAGCATATAATGAAGGGCGATGTTACTGGGGCGCTATACAGAAGGGGACTTCCAGACATGATAAGTGTTTTGGCAACAATAGTCATCTTTCTGATAGTTGTTTACTTGGAAAGCATGCGCGTGGAGATTCCCCTCAGCTATGGAAGGGTAACAGTTAGAGGAAGGTACCCAATAAGGTTTATGTATGTCAGCAACATTCCGATCATACTCACGTTTGCCCTTTATGCGAACATCCAGCTCTGGGCTAGGCTTTTACAAAGACTCGGCCATCCAATTCTTGGAACTTTTGACGAAACTGGAGCGGCAGTTTCTGGGTTTGTAAGGTACGTCCTACCACCCGCAGACATATTCAGCGTTACAGCCGATCCGTTAAGGGCTTTGGTTTATGCCATACTCACCATAATGTTCTCTCTACTCTTTGGATTCCTGTGGGTTGAGCTCACTGGACTTGATGCGAAGAGCATTGCAAGGCAGCTGCAGAGGGCTGGGTTGCAGATACCCGGATTTAGAAGGGACCCAAGGATTCTGGAAAGGGTCTTACAGAGGTACATTCCCTACGTTACATTCTGGGGAGCATTCACTTTGGCTGTTGTTGCGGTATTGGCAGACTTCCTTGGGGCACTGGGAACTGGAACCGGAATACTGCTTACAGTGGGTATACTCTACAGATTTTATGAAGAAATAGCAAGGGAGCAAGCCACCGAGATGTTCCCAGCACTGCGCAGGTTCTTCAGTTAGTTTCTTTTTTGTCATTCATTTTCTAAAAAACCTTATAAACCAATTTTTCTTTGTAGTCTCTGGAGTGCGAGTTTTGATCAGGTGATAGAATATGTCATTTGTAGTGGTCATTACTGGAATTCCGGGAGTGGGGAAGAGCACAATCACGAAACTGGCATTGAAAAGAACTCGGGCAAAATTCAGGGTAGTTAACTTTGGTGATATAATGTTTGAGGAAGCTCTCAAGGCCAAGCTGGTTACTCATAGAGACGAAATGAGAAAATTGAGTTTAAGGGTGCAGAGAGAGCTACAGCTCAAAGCTGCTCAACGGATTCTGGAGATATCCAGAGAAGAACCCGTACTACTCGATACCCATGCCACAATAAAAACACCCTTAGGGTACATGCTTGGCTTTCCCAAGGAGGTAATTGAGATCATAAACCCGAGATTTGTTGTTATAATCGAAGCAACTCCCAGCGAAATACTGGGAAGAAGGCTGAGGGATTTAAAGAGGGATAGAGATGTTGAAACTGAGGAACAAATTCAGAGACATCAGGATTTAAATAGGGCTGCCGCAATAAGTTATGCAATGCATTCCAATGCACTTATAAAGATAATTGAAAATCATGAGGATAAAGGTCTGGAAGAGGCCGTTAATGAGTTGGTAAAAATACTTGATCTGGCGGTGGAGGAAGATGCTTGAGGGAATATACCTTGCACTTGACAAGGTGTTTGGTCCTTTAGTTACCAATGCTCACCCAATGTGGGTAGTAACAATTTCGGGAATTATACTCGGCGCCTTCTTCACATTAGTTAATCACATGCTGATAGACCAAGAAAAAATGAAAAGACTGCAAAAAATGAGCAGGGAATTTCAGAAGGAGTGGAAAGAGGCTCAAAAAGCTAAGGACGAGAAAAAGTTAAGAAAGCTTCAACAAAAGCAGTTGGAACTTTTAAAGCTTCAAAATGAAGTTATAAAAGATTCAATGTTTAAACCAATGCTCCTCACAATGCCGATATTCTTCGTATTCTTCGGGTGGATGAGGAGGTGGTACGTTGAGACGGCAATTGTAAAGTCACCCTTCAACTTTTTCCTCTTTGACTGGTTCCATAGATTCTATCACTCTTCCCTTCAAGCCAACGAATTGGGCTATATCGGATGGTACATCCTAACATCAATGATTGTCGGACAGGTTTTAAGAAAGCTCTTGGACTCATATTAGTTAAATTTAAAAATGCTGCACAAAAAAGCTAAGCGGGGTGAGAAATATGAAACCAATGTACAGGTCAAGATCATGGAGAAGAAAGTACGTTAGAACTCCGGGTGGAAGGACTGTAATACACTTTGAGAAAAAGAAGCCAAAGATAGCACACTGTGCAATGTGCGGAAGGCCATTGAACGGAATTCCAAGGGGCAGGGCAAGTGAGTTAAGAAAGCTCCCCAAGACCAAGAAGAGACCTGAGAGACCTATGCCACACCTCTGCCCAAGCTGCATGCGCAGGGTTATGAAGACTCAGGTGAGGGCTGCTCTCTAAGCTTGAACGAAAGGGATGCACATGCCCAAGGGATGTCTAGTGATTACAGTGGGCGGATTGGCAGGAAGTGGTACTACAACCCTTTGCAGAAATCTGGCAAAGCATTATGGATTTAAGCATGTCTACGCTGGCCTAATATTTCGGCAGATGGCAAAAGAGATGGGTATGTCCCTTCAGGAATTCCAGAAGTATGCTGAAATGCACCCAGAAATAGATAGAGAAGTTGACAGGAGACAAGTAGAGGCGGCAAAAGAATGCAACGTGGTTATTGAGGGTCGTTTGGCTGGATGGATGGTAAAAAATGCTGATTTAAAGATATGGCTTGATGCACCGATCCAAGTAAGGGCTCAGCGTGTGGCAAAGAGAGAGGGCATAAGTGTTGAGGAAGCCTTTATGCAGATTGCCGAGAGGGAAATGCAGAATAGGAAAAGATATTTAAACCTATACGGGATTGACATTAACGATCTCTCAGTTTATGATTTGGTTATTAACACTGCCAATTGGGGTCCCGATGGGGTCTTCGCCATTGTGAAGGCCGCCATCGACCACCTGTACCCCGATGGCGACACGGGGAAATAAAAAAGATGGAGGTGGGATGAATGCCAGCAATCGATGTTGGAAGGTTGGCCGTAGTTATTGCCGGAAGAAGGGCTGGACAAAAGGTAGTTGTTGTTGACATAATCGACAAGAACTTCGTCCTCGTTACCGGCGCTGGATTAAACAAGGTGAAGAGAAGAAGAATGAACATCAAGCACCTTGAGCCTCTCCCAGAGAAGGTTAACATTGAGAGAGGCGCCGACGACGAGGCTGTTAAGCAAGCTTTGGAAAAAGCGGGAATAAGTTTAGAGTGAAATTTTTGTTTTTCTTTTTATTATATATTGCTCTGAATATTTTTTTGTTTATGTGTTGAGTTCTTAGGAATTACTACTAACACTCTAAAAGTTTTCATACTTTCTTGATTTTGAAAAAAGAAGTCTTTAGAGAATTACTTTATTTTGAGAGAAAAAAAACCATTAGATGTGAACTAAAAGTTTAAGAAAATTTTAAATATAAAAACAACTTATTGAGTATGTAAAATTTTCGGAGGTGATAAGAGTTGGAAGAGTTTGATGTCAAATCTGCCATTACAGAAACTTTAAACGACGCCACATTATTGACGTGTTGTCTCCAAGTTTGGGCATTTATAAGTACAGATTCTGACTGAATTTTATTATTTTATTTTTTAACTTCACTTGGAGGGGGCAAAAAGTGATTAAAGGGTACCTAGATAAGTTGGGAGATGATATACCAAAAAAAGACGTTGATGGGGATATATATTGCAAAGGATATTTATTATTATGTCTGGGTGATGTAGAGAAAGGAGAAAGATACCTTAAAATGTTGTTTGAAAAAGATCCAAAAAATTTAAAAGTAATTAATAAATTACTTAATGTCTATATTCTACAAAAAGATTTTGAGAAATGTAATCTACTTCTAAACAGAGTTTTTAAGGAATATATAAAACATGATATTCCACCATTTCTCTTTGCTAAATATCTCAGAATCCTAATATTGCACAACAAAATAAGTGAAGCTATAGCTTTTAAGAAGCAACTCCAAGAAGTTTTTCAATCTTCTATGTATTTAGCTAAATATAAGGATAGTGTATGGAAACTTTATTTTGAACTAGGTAATTTAGAATCTTACATAGGACAATATGAAAAGGCTATTGCGTCTTATCTCAAGGCTTTGTCCTCGTTACCTCCTACTTCAGATTTTATTCGGGCTAAATTATTATACTTAATTGCATTATCCTATTATTCCCTTGAGGACTACAATAGCGCTATAACATATTTGAAAAAGTCAATAGCTCTAAGTCCAAACTACTCAAAATCTTATGTTCTCTTAGGAATAATATACCTAAAGGATAATAAATTAGATACAGCTCACAAATACCTCCATTATGCTTTGAAACTCAATCCTGCTGATAAACAAGCTTTGAAATATCTCAACTTTTTAAAGAATAATAAGCAGGAGGTTTAGCAAATGCCCGATATTACTTTAATAAATGTAGTTTCATCATCGTCTAAACCTCAAACTCCGCTTGGAATTTTATATCTGGCTGGTACTCTTGAGAAATATAATTTTGATGTTGATGTTATTGATTACCAATATATTTTTTATAAACACAAATGGGGGTATAAACATCTTGGTGAGACTATAGCTAACATTGACTCGAAGATAGTTGGTATTGGATGTATGACGGACTCACTGCCATGGGTCATGCTAGCTACCAAATATGCAAAATCTATTACTCCAGAAAAGATTATAATACTTGGGGGGCCTGGTCCATCAGAGGTGTGTTACAATCTGCTTAGCACATACGACAGTGTAGATATCGTCTGTATTGGAGAAGGGGAATACACTCTACTTGAGTTAATGAGGACTATAGGAAATGGTATTTCATATACTCCTAGGGATTTGCTTAATATAAAAGGGATTGCATTTAAGCATGGAGATAGGGTTATAGTAACCCCAAAAAGAGAAAGGATTCAGGACTTAGATGCTTTGCCATTTCCAGCTTATCATCTTATAAACCTTAAAAAATATTATCAAGTCACTGTAGACACATCTCGTGGATGTCCATTTAGATGCACTTTTTGTGATGTGGCTCCCTTATGGGGTCGGAAAGTTATCTATAAAGGAGTTTCAAGGGTTATTGAGGAGTTAAAACTATTGAATGAAAATTATGGGGTAAAGAACATTCATTTTACGGATGATACATTTACATTGAATAAACAAAGAGTTCTTTCAATTACTGAGCAAATACAGAAATCAGACTTGGACATACAATATGCCTGCTTCGGTAGAGTAAACTTAGTAGATAATAATGTTCTTACTTCATTGATGGATTCTGGATGTAAGGGGATATTTTATGGTATTGAATCAGGGAGTAATAGGATATTACGTTTAATAAATAAAGGTTTTACAATAGGCAAAGCTATAGAGGTAGTAATAAACTCGTTAGATTATATTAAAAATGTTACTGCTTCATTCATTTGGGGATATCCATTTGAAGACTTCGAGGATTTCCTGAAAACTTTTTATGCAATAACATATTTGGATTATTTTGGGGTACAAACTAGATTTTCACGATTAGCACCTTTACCAATGTCAGAACTGCGGAAAAAATATGAGAACGACATAATAAAACCATTATACTTTAACATATATTCGCACACTATATTATCAACTCAAGACTTACCTCAAGAAATTGTTGAGGAAATTTTAAAACATCCTCCAATATACGTCTCGTTTTATTGGTTCAATACTCCCAATTTGCAAGAAAAACTGAATTTCATAGATAACTATTACAAGCTTATGGGGTAATGGCTATGAAGACTAATAAGTACTTGGTTCAGATTCCCGTAGAGGAAGGGAATTACATTATATTGGATACGTTACATGGCAAGATATACAAGCTAAAGAGAAATGAATACTATTATCTACTCAATCCTGAAAACTCAAGTTGTAGTGATACTATACATGATTTGTTAAAAAATAAGTTGTTATACCGTTCGGAAGATGAGTTTAATAAAGACGTTGAGAGAGCATATTTAGATTTCATAAGAAAGGAGAAATCATTACCACTTCATTATATGGTAATCCCAACATATTATTGTAATTTAACGTGTACATATTGCTATGAAAAGGGCATCAAAAAAGATCCTGAATTTATTTCTGAAAAAGCTTTATCGAAATTATTTCATGCAATAAACCTAATAGAAGCTGCAAAGAAATCAAATGTAAAGTCTATATTAACAATATTCGGGGGTGAACCACTACTTCCAATTAAAAGAGAATTTGATATTATTGCTCAAATAGTAAAAGAAAGCAGAGAACAAAATTTAGCTCTTAATGTTGTAAGTAATGGTGTTGGAATACCACATTATCTTTCATTACTTAAAGAATTTAATTCAATTCAGATTACATTTGATGGAGATAAGAGCACTCATGATAAATATAGAATATTCCCAAATGGAAAGGGGACTTTTGATATTATAATAAATAATCTATGCTCTCTACTTGATGAGATAAGCACTAAGACACATATAGCGTTAAGAATTCATGTTCATCGAGGAAAAGAGAACTCAGTGTATAATTTATACTGTTATTTAAAAGAGATTGGTATTCTCAAGAGAAAAAACGTTCACTTGTATGTTATGTCAGTGTATAACTACCTTGATCAATCTTTATTAACCGAAGGTATAAAAAATGAATTGGAATCTCTATTGTACCTTGTTAGGAACTTCCCCTCGATGATTAAAGAGGTAATAATTACTGGCCATTCATTTGCAATGTCATTAAATTACTTAATCAATAAAAATAACGTATACTTCCCCAAATTTAGACATTGTGAAGCTAATATAAACCAATATGTTTTCGATCTATATGGCGATATATATCCTTGTGATGTGGTAGTAGGCATAAAGGAATTTTCTGTTGGGAAATTTATTCCAAATTTGCAATTTTATGATTCATTTAAAAAATGGAGAGAAACCTGTATATTAACTCTGCCTTGTAAAGAATGTTCATATGCACTACTTTGTGGAGGGGGGTGTACTGCATTGAGATTATTAAGAGATGAGAAATTGCGCAACAGAACGTGCTCTTATATTACTAAAGAAATTTTAGAATTATATAAAGATCTTACACTGGAATTTTTAAAGATCCGGATAGGTGATAATTTATGAACGCTGCTGTAGAAGTCTCTAATTTAGTAGTAGGGTACAAAAAGACAGAGATTCTAAAGGGGATAAGTTTCAATATAGACGAGGGTACAATAGTTGGGTATTTGGGTCCCAATGGTGCAGGTAAAACTACAACAATATTGACATTATTAGGAATTCTAAAACCCTGGAGCGGATACGTTAAAATATTTGGAATGAATGTATTGAAAAAGAGTACTGAAGCTAAGCAACTTATTGCTGTTGCTCATCAAGAAGCTACGGGAGATCCCTTTTTAACTGTTGAAGAAAATATTTATCTATACCAACGTCTTAGGGGGATACCTAAAAAAAGAGCAAAGATAAAAACTGAAGAATATATTAAGTCATTCAATCTTGAGGAACATAGAAGAAAATTGTTCTTGGAGCTAAGCCCAGGTCTAGCAAAGAAAGTTCAAGTGGCAAGATGTCTTGCTAGTGTAACAGAAAGTACGAGGCTTATCATCTTAGACGAGCCTACTGCTGGAAGTGATCCAAGTTTTAAACTAAAACTTTGGAATATAATAAAGACGCTAAAAGAGGATGGGAAGACGATTATACTCACTACTCATAATATGGAAGATGTTGAAAATTTATGTGATAAAATAATTTTTATAAAAAATGGAAAAATTATTTTTGATGGGGCGTTATCTGATCTAAAGAGTAACTTCAGAATAGATCGGCTGTATAGAATTAAGTGTGGTTTTCCTAAACAATTCCTTCAAAAGGTCAAAGTTCTTGGATTTAACGTGACAAGAGTGGAGAATAATGAAATTTATTTTGAGACGCCCACACAATATAAAATCTCTGAACTAGCATCTCTATTTGAAGAATGTATAGTAGAGGAAATAGGATATGCTGGAAAGGATTTGAATGAAATATTTGTAGAATTGGTGGAGGGAGAAAAGTGATGTTGGGGCAAACATTAATATTAATTGAAAGAGAACTTCTAAGCTACAAAAGAAGTGTAGGTTTTATGATAGCGTCCTTTTTGTCCCCTCTTATGTACCTTTTTGTTTTTGGATATACTCTGAATAAGGGCATGCCATCCATAAATGGGGTATCTTATTTAAATTATATATTGCCCGGAATAATAATGTTAGTTGTAATATACTCATCACTGAACTCTGCTACTAGAGTATTTATAGAACGAAAATCTCACGCTTTACTTGACCTTCTTTCACTTCCTATGAATAAATCGCTTGTACCTTTTGTAAAAATACTGATTCATTCATTACTTTCAGCTTTTAACGCATTAATGTTCCTATTACTTGCAAAATTAACAATATGTTCTGAGTTATATCTATCAATTGATAATATTCCAGTTTTATTTTTAGCAATTTTTTCTAGCAGTTTTGCGGTAGGAATATTTATGATGGGGATTGCAGCAAGTTTGAGGGAAGAACAAAGCTTTAACTCATTAACTTCATTATTCCTTTTGCCGATGATATTTATAAGTACCGCATATTATCCGGTAAGCTTAATGCCAGCTGTTCTCAAAACATTAGCAAGAATTAATCCAATTTCATTTGGTGCGGATTTAATTAGGAATATATTATTTGGGATAGAAATTCCTATTTCTGAAATGATATCTTTTGTTGTGTTTTCGATAGTAGGGATTAGCCTATTACACCGTAGTTTTGGCAAATATTTCAAATAAGCAATTTTCACTTATTTATTTTCTCACTTATTTATGTGAAAACCGTCAGGGGTTTTAGTGTTGTCTTTTGGAACTATTCGGTTGAATTGCCGAGTCGAGTATTAAAGTAAAGATAGGTGAGCAAAATAAATCTTACTCCCGAAATCAGAGACTTTTTGAGTTATCATGTTGTTGAGGTTTTTCAAGTATAACTTTACTGCTCCGCCTAAGCCTTTATAAAGGGAAGAGGGGTATTAACTTCGATAACGCTCATTGGGTGATACCGATGGCGAAAGAAAAGAGAAGAGAGAGAAAGCTAATGCTCCCGGCTGATATTAAGAGAGAGGTTGTTGTTAGGGACGAAAACGCCGAGACCAATTCAAAATGGGGCCTTCCTCCAGAAAAAAGACCGATTGAGATGCACATGCAATTCGGGGTCATAAACCTTGACAAACCTCCCGGACCTACAAGCCATGAAGTGGTTGCATGGATTAAAAAACTTCTGAACCTTAAAAAAGCTGGTCACGGTGGAACTCTTGATCCAAAAGTTACTGGAGTTTTGCCCGTAGCTCTGGAAAGGGCCACAAGAGTTGTTCAGGCACTTTTACCGGCAGGTAAAGAGTATGTTGCTCTTATGCATCTCCACGGGGAGGTTCCAGAGGAGAAAATAAGGGCGGTTATGAAGGAGTTTGAAGGTGAGATAATTCAAAGGCCTCCTCTAAGGAGTGCCGTTAAGAGAAGACTCAGGACAAGAAAAGTTTACTACATTGAGATAATTGAAATAGATGGCAAAGATATTCTGTTTAGAGTCGGCGTTGAGGCTGGCACTTACATAAGGTCTCTCATTCATCACATTGGTCTGGCCTTGGGAGTTGGTGCTCACATGGCTGAGCTCAGAAGAACAAGAAGCGGACCGTTCAAGGAAGATGAAACCCTTGTTACCCTGCATGACCTCATAGATGCTTATTACTTCTGGAAAGAGGACGGTATTGAAGAGTACTTCAGAAAGGCAATTCAGCCGATGGAGAAAGCAGTTGAACATTTACCCAAAGTGTGGATTAGGGACTCTGCAGTTGCAGCTGTAACCCATGGAGCAGACCTTGCCGTTCCCGGAATTGTTAAGCTTCACAAGGGCATAAAGCATGGGGATCTCGTTGCGATAATGACCCTCAAGGACGAGCTTGTTGCCCTTGGAAAGGCCATGATGACAAGCGGTGAGATGCTCCAGAAGAGTAAGGGAATAGCGGTCGATGTCGACAAGGTCTTCATGCCGAGGGACTGGTACCCGAAGATGTGGTAGAACCTTTGCTAAGCAAAGTTTCATCAAAGTTGGCACGTGTTCTTTCTCTTGGCGATTATTTTGTTGCTTTCCCTTAAAATTCCCTTCCTCACAAGGGGGTTTCTTTATAAGCACCCGAAGGGCGCAGGAGATAGTAAACCCATTAAAAAGGAAAGCCCTAAAAACTTGCCCCGTAAACAGCACGTACAAACTCTCTTCAGCCCTTCTTAACAGTAATTGTTTGGTCAAGCTTTGCGTAAGCAAAGGTTGCTAGGAGGGCTTCACCCCTTACGCTTCGACTTTGGATCCCATAAAATGATTGTTTGTGCTCTTTTGTTCACTCTTTTACTCTGGCTTCTTTCGTTTGAATCAGCTCGGATTTTAATGGTTGTAAGTTGAAAACCTTACGAAAAAAACTTTAGTTAATTCAACTAATAAAAGAAAAGCTTTTAAGGATTTTAACGTTACATGTAGTAATAATCTCCAAAGGTGTCCTCTGTGGAGGATTGGGCCAAAAAGGTTTGCGGGGTAGTGTTGCTAGCTATACCCCTAAGCCCGGGCTTCAACGTTGCCTACGGGGCAAGAAATACGACTGAATTGAAGCCCGAAGAGGCATACTGGGCTCTAGAACTCCAGAAAGACCTCCCTCCGATAGAGCTTAATGAAACCACAATGGCAATGATTGAAGGTTACTCGAGCGAGATAGTTGAGGAGTTCAACAGTGAACTTTGTACCATGAGTGACGAAGAAATGCTCCGTGAGGGCCTCACAAAGGAAGATATCAAAAAAGCCAGGGCGTTCTGCAGACTGCCTGATGAGGCAAAGTTGAAAATCATCAGAAATAGACTCCTGCTCAGCGTGTACCTAACTAACGCTCGTTGCTCGGCCCTTAAACAAACAGAAATAACGCCAATAATAACTTGTGGAGCGCTGGCACGATAAATGCTGAGGTGATCCGCGTGAAGCGTTCTAAGACTCTGTACTTCGCCCTTCTTATCTGTTTTCTGTTGATAGCTGGTGGGACGTATTACCTCCACGGCCGGAGTTCTGGCAATATGGTGGAACCCGAGATAAAGTTCAACGCCACTAACCTTAAGCCTCTCAATTCAAACCTGACACTTGTGTACAGGTCGCGCGAATATTCCAATGGGGAATTGGTTCAAAACTCGACGAGAATCTTTACGATATCCAGGAAGGGAAACGATATTATCATGGTTGAGAGGTTCAGGACGGAGTGGTGGCAACCGAGCTACTCACTTTATGAAGGAACTACTCATGCTGAAATAGCTAATTCAACTCCAATAATATATCAGCCGGACGGTTCCATCTTTGTTAAGGGAAAGCGGGCCGAGGTTGACCTTTTCAGGATTGGGTATCCCTATTCTCCCGTATTCGAGCAGCTGAAGGCTGAAAAGGGCTATACACTCAGGTTATGCTGCGCCAATCTCACTGTGGAGAATGTGAGGACTATAAATGGGAGGGAGTGTATTATAGTGAAAGCAGAAACTGAAGATGTCACCCTCAAACTTGTCATCGACGCCAAGACGCGCCTGCTCCTATGGAGATGTGGGTTGTCAGGAGACCAAAGGAGTTGCCAGTGGGAAGAGTGGCTAATCTCTTCCAAATAAATCCCTTCACCCTAGTTCCCACCACCTGTGAAGTTGTACAGTTCATCAAGATTAACTGCCAGAATTGCTCCTAAAATCCTGACAGTCAAACCCCTCAAACTAACACTCGTTCGCTGATTATTGGGTAAATCTCGGATTTTATAAGCAAGATTTCCTCCTGAAAATTCACAACAACCACCAATCACTCAAAAAATTTAAGTACCTAACGACCCGATGGGAACTAGGGTTGTGAGGTGGTATGTGGATGAGAGGGAAGAAACATTTTCTCCTTCTAAACTTTTTTATTGGGGCAGTTTTTCTGGCAATCCTGTTCCACTACGCCCTTTCGCTTTCATTGGGGGAAAGCTTCTTATTTGCAGTCATCTTGTCACTTCTCTACACCTCTGCGCATATTTTCTGGAAAAGATCAGATAAACAGCAGAGAGAGTCTCAATTTTTAAAATCTCCAAGTATCGGGTTTATACTCTTTGTTCTGATTTCGTTTGGGTTCGGAGTGCTTTTATTTGAGCTTATCCACGCGGCGTTTGCAAAACCGGGCACCTCTTTCATCCCTCTCGCCAAAGTGCTCGGCGTTTTGTTCATAATCGGCGCGTCTGTGCTGTTCCTCGTGGCAATGCTACATGAGAGGGGTAAGAAAACACCCGAAAAAGTCGTCTATTCCTGGCGAAACTTCCTCAAGGAACTTTCAACGTCCCTCCTTCTCTTTACAGTTGCATACTCCTCCGAGGTGAGTTTGGAAAAGAGCGTCTCGATGGCGCTTTACGTTTTTGTTTTGGCCAGCTGGTACTATTCCATGATGGCTCACAAGTATGTGATATCCGGGCGGATACTTAAAATCAGGGCCGTTGTAATTTTTGTGGCGGTCACTTCCGGGCTGTACCTGTTCGTAATTGACAACATAGTGCTAAGTGGGCTGATTGGAGCACTTTTCGCGGTTGTGTCTGAAAAAGACTACAAGATAACCAGGAAACTTGTGGCAGAGGGGTTGCTGGAGAAGAAATACGCCGAAAGCGGAGCCTGGCGCCTGTTTTACGCTATCTTTTATGGATTTGGGGCGATGGTAGCTTTGATGATAATCACTGGGGATTACAGTGCCTCGTTTATCAGGGAATCTTTGTTAACGGTGTTCAGGCTCCTGTACATATTTACGACGATTTTCCTCCCCTTCGGGACGCTTGGCGGGTGGTTAAGGTTGAAGATTCATGGTGGAAAAACTTAATGAACCAATAAAGTTGGGAAAAACTCTCTATTTGTCGCGTTCACTTGTCCACTAGGTTACTTTGATTTTGGCTTGTTCTCGTCGTTTTGATTTGTTTGGAATTGATAAATACTACAAAAAGCGTTGCCAAATACGACTCGTAAAAGAAAAATCTTAATTTTTATTAGCCAAGGTGAGGTAATCCCGTGAGTGTTTGGGGGTTAATTGTTTTGGTGGCATTTGATAATCATGGCAGTCGAGGTCATCCTTGGGGTATCAGGAAAAGTTGCAATAGAACGGCACAAACATGTTATTCGGCCGGTTATCTGAGTTTGATGGCCTACTATAGAGGGGTATCTCTTGGGAGCGATGCTCGGGGTTTCCCTCCGGTTGCTTTCCGTGGTTGGGATCATAATCGTTATGTCGGCGTTGCTCCTAATAGGGTGAAAAGACCTGGGGGTGGTTACATAGACAAAATACTCGAGGAGGAGCTTTTGAGGACGTTCCTAATATTCGTCTACCACCAAGGCTGTGGATTGGGAGGAAACTTGGGGATGAGCTTTCATGAAAGCGGTGTGGATGGTTCCCGTACCCTTCATGGTTGTTGTAGTGGTCTATGGTCTGTATGGGGGCAAAGCATTGCCGCTGGTCATTGGATTAGTGTCATTATTTCTCTACGTGCTCAGCCTTAGGGGAGAAGGGGAATCAATAAAGCTGACGGGCCTCGTTGCGATGTTCTCATCGATATTCGCACTGTGGGGGAACGTGCTTAAGTATCTGGCAATAATCGGCGTTGCCCTGCTGATTCTCCTTGAACTCTTTGTAGAGATGAGGAAAAAAGAAAACAGAGCTCGTTTGAGAAGGTGATCTTGTGCTATGGATACTGTCCATCAATGCAAGTATGTGTTTATGCACTTGGGTTTATTAAGGTTAAATGTGGAACATTGTGGTAGGGTGGTAAAGCATGTCTTGGATGGAGTATGGTGCATACGCGGTGATAATTGGTGGGCTTATCTACCTCTTTCTACTTTTTGCCTTCAGGGATTCTTTCGCAGGCCGTAGCAGGATCTCGTGGGCAATTCAACTGGAGATGGCGGTTTTCATGGTGCTTACGGGCTTCATAGTCTGGGGAATCTGCAGTGGGAACATTCCGTTTTACGTGATGGGTGCGGTCGGATGGATATGGCTTGCGGTGGTTATAGTGACGGTTTTGCTGTGGTTGGGGAGCGGTTCAAAGGTATAACTGGCTGAAACCTCTTGGACATGACTTACCTTTATAAACCCCTTCCCCTATTTTCAACCATGAGCCACTACTACTCCGAAGAGCCCAACGTCCCGCTGAAGACGAAGACCATTGAGGTAGTGCTTAGGGGAGAGCGCTTTAAATTTATCACAGCGAGCGGGGTTTTCTCCTTTGGAAAGCTCGATTTAGGAACTAAGCTCTTAATTGAGAGTGCCATATTAGACAAGGATTGGGAAGTTTTGGATTTGGGATGTGGCTATGGGGTGATTGGAATAGTTGCCTCACGCTTCGTTAAGCGCGTTGTTATGGTAGACATCAATAAGAGAGCCGTGAGCATAGCAAAGAAAAACTTAAAAATCAACAACGTTAAGAATGCCGAGGTAAGATGGGGCCATCTTTATGAGCCTGTAAAGGGAGAAAGGTTCCACAGCATAATAACGAATCCTCCGGTGCATGCTGGGAAGGATGTGCTGAGGGAAATAGTTATAAATGCACCCCATCATCTCTACGATGGAGGATTGCTTCAAATTGTCATTCGCACTAATCAAGGCGCAAAGTATATTAAGGGACTCATGGAGGAGAACTTCAAGGAAGTAAAAGAAATTGCGAAGGGATCGGGCTTTAGGGTGTATGCCGGGATCGCCTAGCCTGGGATGGCGCGGGCCTTGAGAGCCCGTGGGCGTTTGCCCGCCGGGGTTCAAATCCCCGTCCCGGCGCCAAAATCCTCGTTGAAGGATTAACTCGTGGAGGTGTGCTTATAATGGCTGACTTTAGACATATCGTGCGTGTGGCGAATGTTGATATAGACGGGCACAAACAGCTTAGATGGGCCCTCACCGGAATTAAGGGTATAGGAATAAACTTTGCAACAATGGTATGCAGAGTTGCAGGGTTGGACCCAAAAATGAAGGCAGGTTACCTTACCGATGAGCAGGTAAAGACCATTGAGGCCGTACTTGAAAATCCAGTAAAACACGGCATCCCCGCATGGGCAGTAAACAGACCAAAGGACTACGAGACTGGAAAAGATTTACACCTTACTGGAGCAAAGCTCGTCATGGCATGGCGTGAGGACGTTAACAGGCTCAGGAGAATCAGGGCTTATAGGGGTATTAGGCATGAACTTGGTCTTCCAGTGAGAGGACAGAGGACTAGATCAAACTTCAGAAGAGGAGCTACAGTTGGTGTTAGCAGAAAGAAGAAGTGAGGTGGTGTAGATGGGAGATCCAAAAAGGCAAAGGAAGAGATACGAAACTCCCTCTCATCCTTGGATTAAGGAGAGACTCGACAGAGAGAGAGTTTTAATGCAGAAGTATGCCCTCAAGAACAAGAAGGAGCTTTGGAAGCATGAAACTCAACTTAAGAACTTTAGAAGAAGGGCAAGAAGATTACTGGCTGCTAGAGGTAAGCAGGCAGAAATTGAAAGAGCTCAGCTCCTCCAGAGATTGGCCAGACTTGGTTTGCTCCAGGAGGGAGCTCACCTTGATGATGTTCTCTCCCTTACAATAGAGGACATTCTTGAGAGAAGACTACAAACGATGGTATTTAAGAAGGGATTGGCGAGAACAATAAAACAGGCCAGACAGCTAATCGTTCACGGACACATCGAAGTAAATGGGCAGATAATAAGGTCTCCGAGCTATCTCGTGCTCAAGGAAGAGGAAGATGGCATAACCTATGCAAAGACTTCACCTTTTGCAAACTCCCAGCACCCCGAGAGAATGGTTATTGAGGAGGCCCAAAAGGGTGAGGCACAATGAGTGAGGAAGTTAACATCAAAAAGAAGGAAAAATGGGGAGTTGCCCACATATATGCATCTTACAACAACACAATCATTCACATAACCGACTTAACCGGAGCTGAGACAATATCAAGATGGAGCGGTGGAATGGTTGTTAAGGCAGATAGAGACGAGTCATCCCCATATGCTGCAATGATTGCCGCTAAAAGGGCAGCTGAGGAAGCCCTCGAAAAGGGCATTGTTGGCGTTCACATAAAAGTTAGAGCACCAGGTGGAAGCAAAAGCAAGAATCCTGGACCGGGAGCACAGGCAGCTATTAGGGCTCTTGCAAGAGCAGGGCTCAAAATAGGCAGAGTTGAAGATGTTACACCAATACCGCACGATGGTACAAGACCAAAGGGCGGCAGAAGGGGAAGGAGAGTTTGACTTCCCTTTATAACCTCTTTTTTGGTGAGAAAAATGCAAATAAAAATTCTTGAAAAAAGGGACAATGCAATACGGTTCATTTTAGAGGGCGTTGATGTTGCATTTGCAAACGCGCTTAGAAGAACAATAATCGGGGAAGTCCCAACTTTTGCCGTTGATGAGGTGGAATTCTACGAGAACGATTCTGCCCTTTTTGATGAGATAATTGCTCACAGGTTGGCGCTAATTCCCTTGACAACTCCTTCAGATAGATTTGAGCTTGATGCCTTGGAGTTAGATGACTATACCGTTACATTAAGTCTGGAAGCGGAAGGTCCTGCAATAATTTACTCCGGGGATTTAAAGAGTGACGATCCGGATGTAAAACCCGTGACTCCAGATATCCCAATAGTCAAACTAGCTGAAGGCCAGAGACTTGTTTTTAACGCATACGCAAAGCTTGGCAGGGGAAAAGACCATGCGAAATGGCAGCCCGGCTTTGCATACTACAAGTATCTCACAAAGGTGCACGTAAGCAAGGGGATTCCTAACTGGGAAAAAATCAAAGAGCTGGCAACTAAAAAGAAGTTTCCCATCGAAGAAAACGAGAGCGAGCTTATCATATCTACTCTAACAAGCCTTTATCTGCCAAGGGAATTTGATCAGTATTTGGGAGATAAAATTAAAGAAGAAGTAGTGCCAAATACATTCGTCTTTACGGTAGAAAGCAATGGAGAACTCCCCGTTGAGGAAATGGTAGCTTTAGCGCTCAAAATTTTAATGAGAAAGAGCGATAAATTTATAAACGAGCTTCATAAATTAGCCGAATAGCGCGGGGGTTGCCGAGCCTGGCCAAAGGCGCGGGATTTAGGGTCCCGTCCCGCAGGGGTTCCGGGGTTCAAATCCCCGCCCCCGCACCATAATGATCACCCCGTCCCTCGGTGCGAGAAATAAAAGGAGGAATGCTTATGAAGAGGACTGGTCCAACTGATATTAACTTGAGAAGGCTCATTCGCTATCTGAGAAAGAAGTCCAACGAGGAGAATGTTAAGATATGGAAGGACATAGCTTGGCGCTTGGAAAGGCCGAGAAGGCAGAGGGCTGAGGTAAATATTAGCAAGATAAACAGATATACCAAAGAAGGAGACATGGTTGTGGTTCCAGGGAGCGTTCTTGGAGCTGGAAACTTGGATCATAAGGTCATAGTTGCGGCATGGAAGTTCAGTGAAAAGGCAAAAGAAAAGATCATTCAAGCGGGTGGGGAGGCAATAACAATCGAAGAGCTTGTAGAGAGAAATCCAAAGGGTAGTGGAGTAATCATAATGGAGTGATGGGCCATGAGGATTATTAATGCTGATGGTTTAATACTCGGAAGGCTTGCTTCAAAAGTTGCCAAGATGCTCCTTGAGGGAGAAGAAGTGGTTATCGTTAACGCTGAAAAGGCAATCATCACCGGAAACAGGGAGTTCATCTTTGAGAAGTACAAGCAGAGAACGGAACTAAGAACAAGAACAAACCCAAGAAGGGGACCATTTTATCCGAAAAGAAGCGACGAAATAGTTAGAAGGACCATTAGGGGCATGCTTCCATGGAAGACTGACAGAGGAAGGAAAGCCTTTAAGAGACTAAAGGTCTACGCTGGAATCCCAAAAGAGTTTGAAGATAAAGAGCTGGAGACAATTGCTGAAGCTCATATGTCAAGACTTAAAACCCCCAAATATGTAACTGTTGGAGAGGTTGCCAAATTCCTTGGTGGAAAGTTCTGAGGTGATGATAATGAGGATAATTCAAACTGCAGGAAAGAGAAAAACTGCCATTGCGAGAGCTACCATAAAGGAAGGTAAAGGGAGAGTTAGGATAAACAACAAGCCCGTTGAGATTATTGAGCCAGAAATAGCCCGTTTCACAATAATGGAGCCACTTGTTTTGGCTGGAGAGGAGATAGTTAGTAAAGTAGACATTGACGTCAAAGTCGAAGGCGGAGGTTTCATGGGGCAGGCCGAGGCTGCAAGGGTTGCGATAGCGAGGGCATTGGTAGAATGGACCGGTGACATGAACCTCAAAGAAAAGTTTATGAAGTATGACAGGACTATGCTCGTTGGCGACTCAAGAAGAACAGAACCACACAAGCCAAACCGCTCTACAAAGGGTCCAAGGGCAAAGAGGCAAAAGAGTTACCGTTGATTTCCCTCAACTTTCCTTAAAATTTAAAAACCAAAAAGGTGATTCGCTTGATAGTTCCCGTGAGATGTTTCACATGCGGAAAGGTGATTGGGGATAAGTATTACATCTTTAAAGAGCGTGTTGAAAAAGGGGAAGATCCCGAAAAAGTACTCGATGAGCTTGGCCTCGAGAGGTACTGCTGCAGGAGAATGCTCCTCAGCCACGTTGAATTGATAGATGAGATAATGCACTACAGAGTATATTGAAAAACCACATTTCTTTAGGAGGGGCCGTGGGGTAGCTTGGCCTATCCTCCCGGCTTGGGGTGCCGGAGACCCGGGTTCAAATCCCGGCGGCCCCACCAAAATTTGCACGGGTGAGAAAAATGTTTAGATACACGAGATTTGAAAAGGCGCGTATAATAGGGGCAAGGGCACTGCAGATCGCTATGGGGGCTCCCGTGTTAATTGACGTACCTGAAGGGGCCACACCGTTAGAAGCTGCGATAATGGAGTTTGAGAAGGGTATAATCCCAATAACAGTTATAAGGCCGAGTTGATGTGGGATGACAATAATTGAGAACATAGTCGGCAGGATTTCAATCCTCAAGGGTGGAAAGTATTCAATTGAAGTTGACGTTATAACAACTTCCGGATTTGGCAGGTTTGCTGCCCCCATAGATGAGAATCCCTCCCTCTATATAGTGGAAGCCCACAGAGCGGTTAGTGAAGTCGATGAAATAATAGGACCGGAGCTTATCGGATTTGACTCCCAGGAGCAAGAGCTCATAGACAGTTACCTTTGGGAAATAGATGGGACTGAAAATCTAAGCCACATAGGGGCGAATACTGCTCTGGCCGTTTCGGTTGCTGTGGCAAAAGCAGCTTCAAACGCCAAAAATATTCCCCTTTACAGTTACATAGGGGGAACGTTCACTACAGAGCTTCCAGTTCCGATACTACGGTTTGCAGAGGATGAAACCTTTGAGTACCTTGTCTTGGTTAAGGATTTAATGGAGATTTCAGATGTAGTGGATGCAATGGCAAAAATAAAGGAGCGTGTAAAGAGCATTAACCTTCAAGAGCTCTCAAGAGCTTCAGAGATAGTTGGAGATGAACTTGGTCTTGAGGTCTCTCTTGGGATAGTACAAAAGAAAGAAATGGACATCGAAGAAGTCCTCCAGAAAGTTGAGGATTACAACATCTCCTACATCAAGCCCTTGGGCGAAGAAGAGCTCTTCCTTGAACTTATAGCAGGAACACATGGGGTGTTTGTTGACGGAGAATATCTTTTCAGAACAAAAGACATCTTGGATAGGAGGTATTACAACGCACTTTCAATTAAGCCGATTAACTTAGGCACTCTCACGGATCTTTATAATCTGGTTAACGATGTCAAATCCGAAAGGATAACCCCAATTTTGGCAGAGGCGAAGTATGAATCGGCTGATGATGCCCTCTCTCACTTAGCAGTGGGACTTAAGTGTCCCGCCATAATGCTCCATGAGAACTCCATTGTTAAAATAAACGAACTTATTAGGATAGCGGAAGATTTGGGCGAAAGAGGAAGAATAATAACGTTTGAGGGGTGAAGAAAATGGAAGAGTATTTGGTTCCACTCGACCAATATTTGGCTGCGGGTGTTCACATTGGAACACAGCAGAAAACAAAGGATATGAAGCGCTTCATATACAGGGTTAGGCAGGATGGTCTATACGTGCTCGATGTAAGGAAAACAGACGAGAGACTCAGGGCTGCAGGAAAGTTCTTGGCAAAGTTCGATCCAGAGAGTATACTAGCAGTAAGTGTAAGGCTCTACGGCCAAAAGCCAGTTAAGAAGTTTGGAGAAGTTACTGGAGCAAGGGCAATACCGGGAAGATTTTTACCCGGAACAATGACAAACCCGCAGGTTAAGAACTTCTTTGAACCCGATGTTCTCATAGTGACTGACCCAAGAGCCGACCATCAAGCGATGAAAGAAGCAATAGAGATTGGAATTCCAGTAGTGGCCCTTGTCGATACGGAGAACCTTTTAAGCTATGTGGACTTGGCAATTCCAACGAACAATAAAGGAAGAAAGGCTCTGGCTTTAATTTACTGGATACTTGCAAGGGAAGTTCTCTTTAACAGAGGGGACATCAACAGCAGGGAAGACTTCAAAATCCCTGTGGAAGAGTTTGAGATGAAAATAATCAGAGAATGAAATCTGTTCTCTCAGATTTCTTCTTTTTCCCTTAAGTATATTAACCCGAATAAACATAAGTGTTTTTGGTGAGTTAGATGAATCTCGATGGGGCGATACTCAACAGGATGTCCGTGAGATATTACGAAGAGAGAAGCGTAGAGGAAGAAAAGCTAGAAGACCTAATAAAATCTGCAATAAGGGCTCCTACTGCAAGTGGTCTTGAAAACTGGTTGTTTGTAGTTTATAAAGACGAGAGCATCAGAAAGCGAATCCACGAAATAATGTACGAAGCTCATGCAGAGTACTATCGTGCATACGGTTTACCTGAGGAAAAAATAGAAAAGCTAAAAACAAAGATATTTGAAAAAGGGATGTACAGAGCTCCAGTTTATGTGGGAGTTTTTGTCGATAGAGAAACGCGCTTCTTAAAAGGAAAAGAATACGAGGAAATTGAATTCCTCTGGAGTGTTGAAAGTGCTGCAATGGCTATAGAGAACCTTATGCTCAAGGCGGTGGAACTTGGCCTGGGAACATGTTACATAGGAGTCACCAGCTTGGAGAAATACCAGAGAGAGCTTAGAGAAATGGCGGAACTTGGCGAGAATTGGTACCTCGTGGGGTTAGTTCCCGTAGGGTATCCTGCTGAAAAAATAGCCCCCAGACCGAGGAGAAAATCTCTGGAAAAAATCCTCAAAATAATTTAAATCCGGTGGATGAAGATGTTAAATGCCATAATAGTCAGATACGGTGAGATAGGCACAAAATCTCCAAAAACGAGGAGATGGTTCGAGAACATTTTAATCAACAACATAAAAGAAGCCTTAGTGAGTGAGGGCATAGAGTACAAGAACGTCTTTGCAAAGCACGGCAGAATTATAGTAAAGACAAACAAGGCTGGAGAGGGTGTGAGGGTTCTTAAAAGGGTTTTTGGTATAGTCTCGCTTTCACCTTCTGCCGAGATAGATGCAGAGCTTGAGAAGATATATGAAACTTCTCTAAAACTTTTTAGGAGAAAGCTGAGGGCACTTGGAGTGGAAGAGCCGAAGTTCAGGGTAACCGCAAGGAGGATAACCAAGGAGTTCCCCCTTAAAAGCCAGGAGCTGGCTGCTAAAGTTGGTGAGTACATACTGAAAAACGAAGAGTGCAAAGTAGATTTAAAGAACTATGATATCGAGGTTGGTATAGAGCTAATGGAAGGAAAAGCCTATGTTTATGTTGATAAAGTCCAAGGGTTTGGTGGTCTTCCAGTAGGAACCCAAGGAAAGGTCGTGGCTCTTTTGAGTGGGGGTATAGATTCACCGGTCGCTGCTTTTCTGATGATGAAGCGAGGATGTGAAGTAATCCCTGTCCACATCTACATGGGGGAGAGAACCCTTGAGAAGGTCAGGAAAATCTGGAACCAGCTCAAAAAATACCACTATGGGGGTAAAAGTGACCTAATAGTTATTAAACCGCAGGAAAGGGAGAAGGTTATTCAAACGCTAAAGCAGCTTAAAAAAGAAAACTACACATGTGTTTTCTGCAAGTACATGATGGTCAAAAAAGCCGACAAGATTGCGAGAGAATTTGGAGCAAAGGGTATCGTCATGGGGGACTCCTTAGGTCAGGTGGCCTCTCAAACACTGGAGAATATGTACATAGTAAGTCAAGCAAGCGATCTGCCAATCTACAGGCCATTGATAGGGCTGGATAAAGAGGAAATTGTGGAGATTGCCAAAAGCATTGGAACCTTTGAGCTCTCTACACTGCCGGAAGATGAGATACCGTTTATTCCAAAACATCCGGTGATAAGGGGTTCTTGGGAGGAGTTCAAAAAGCTGTACAAAGCAGTCTTCGGTGAAGAACCGAAGAAAAGGGGATGTCCATGAAAAGGTGGGTTAGAATTTTGGGGCTCTCCTTTCCGTTTCTTACTTTTGGTGGAATCCTTATTGCAATTTACTTAAATCCTTGGTTTTCTTTAACTGAAAATGCCCTCAGCGATATGGGTTCCATTAAAAACCCTATAGGGTATGTTTTTAATTCTCTCCTCGTTCTTCTCGGCTTTCTTGGCTTTGTATTTGGGGTTGAAATGCTGAAGGAGAAGAGAATCACAGTCCTTTTTCCCCTCGGGATGGTGTCATTGTTGCTTGTGGGAATTTTTCCCGAAGAATATGAACCCCATTCGTTTTTTGCACTGGCCTTTTATGTCCTGCTCTTTGCGGACATCTTTATCTGTGGTTTAAAGAGAGTGAGAAAAAAGAAATCTGCTCTAATATGGCTTCTTGGTAGTCCGACGGTTTTTATGGTGATGGTTTATCTCACTAGGGTATTCGAGGGACTCGCTATTCCGGAGCTTGTAGGGGCACTTTTCATAAACGCCCGGATAGTCTACCTGACCCTGGAGGTGGAACAATGAAGGCTGTTGCACTCTTAAGCTCGGGGATAGATTCACCTGTGGCTATCTATCTAATGCTCAAAAAAGGTTTTACAATATACCCGATACACTTCAAGCAGAGTGAACTCAATTATCAAAAGGTTAGAAGAATCTGGCAGAGGCTTAAGGAACTTTTTCCAGAGAGCTTGGAGGAGCTAATCGTCGTTGATGTTTTTGAATACCAGAAACCTGTCTTTGATAAATTGGTGGAGCTGAAAAAGGAGAAGTGGATATGTGTTTTTTGTAAATTCACCATGTTCATGAAGGCCACTGAGATAGCAAAAGAAAAAGGGGCAATGGCTATAATCACGGGAGATTCCCTCGGCCAAGTTGCTTCTCAAACACTGGACAATCTTCTCATAATAAGCCTTGCAACAGATTTGCCAATATTCAGACCCCTTATAGGGCTGGACAAAGTAGAGATAGAAAGAATCGCAAAGGAAATAGGGACGTTTGAGATAAGCGTAGAGCCTGAAGAAGGCTGTAATTTTGTACCGAAGCACCCGATAATAAGGGGAACCCTTGGTGAGTTTAAGAAGATTTACAAGGAAGTGTTTGGCAGGAAATGTTGATTACACATTTTTGTATAAGATTGCCGCAAACGAAACATTTATAACGTGCGATTGGAATACCACAATGGTGATCAAAAGTGAACGTGTTTAACAGTGCGGTTGAGCTTTTCGAAAAGTTCAAACCTACCCCTCTGCTTAAGCTTTCCCTTTCAGATGAGAGAGGGGATGTATTTTGCCAAACTGGAGTTCTTTAATCCTTTCAGCAGGAGCATAAAAGACAGGGCTGTTTTTAATCTTATTATGAAGGCTATGGAGCGAGGAGACATTAACGGCACGAGGAGGCTTTTTGAGGCAACCTCAGGAAATGTTGGCATAGCTATGGCAGCCATGTCAAACCTCTTTGGCATTGAATTCAGGGCTTATCTTCCAAAACCTATCCCCAACACAACCCTGACTCTGCTGAGAGTTCTTGGTGCCGAGGTAGTAAAAACCGAATTTGAAACTATTGATCCAAAGATGATAGAGTTCGTCAAAAAAGAAGCAGAGAAGGCAAATGCAGTAAATCTAAATCAGTTTGAGAATGATGACAACTTTGAAGCCCATTACAAATACACTGCAAGGGAGATTGATGAGCAGCTTAGAAGCATAGGGCAGAAACCGGATGTAATCGTTGCTGGAATCGGGACTTCGGGACATATAGCAGGGATAGCAAAATACTTCAAGGAGCGCTATGATACGAAGATTGTTGGAGTTGTTCCAGCCGAGGGTGAGAAGATTCCCGGGATAAAGGGGCTTGAGACAAAGCCGAAGTGGTTTTTTAAAGTGGAAGTTGATGAAGTGGTCGAGGTAACTCAGAGGGAAGCAATCGAAGGCTCTATACAAGTGGCCAGAAGGGATGGTCTTTTAATAGGGCTGAGTTCAGGTGCGGTAGTTAAGGCCTTTGAGAGAATTCGCGACGGATATCCGGGAACGGCAGTCTTAGTTTTTCCGGACGATGGGTTTAAATATGTTGAGGCATTTGAAAGATACTTGAGTGAAAGCCGATGAAAGTTGCTGTGTATCTACTATTCCTTCAATCATTTTTCCTTTTGTATTACTCAGCCAGCGCCTTTGGAAGCGAAAGGTATATGTTGCTTATTTTTGGCCTTCTGAACTTTCTCCTTGCCTGGGGAGTAGTTAGGGGTGAAAGAAGGGCTATAAAGGTAACAATCGCATACAAGGGTGTGGATTTTTTCTTTGCACTCTTAATGCTGATGGGAGGAGCGATTTTTCAATCATTAAACGCCGCAATAGATTTGGCAATACTTCATGATTTGATCGGGCTTTTTGGTAAAAAAGAAGAGCCTACGGAAGAAAGCTGAATTTTCTATGCTTCAAAACCTCTTCTAAACTCGGCACGCTCCAGGCTCCGCGTTTTGTAGTTGAGAGCGCAGCCACCAGGTTTGCAAAGCTTCCCAACTCTTTTAGCTCTTCTTTGGAGAACTCCAGTATGTCAAGCTTGCCCATGTAGAAAAGAGATGCCAATAGGGCTGCCATGAAGGCATCTCCTGCTCCAGTGGTATCTACAGGCTCAACTTTAAACGAAGGCACGTCAACCCTTATGTCTTTGTGGATAATTGTACTTCCTTTAGCCCCTCTTGTTATCGCAACAAGGGCAAAGTTGAAGTCCTCAAGTGCTATTCCAATTTTGTTGAGGTACTCCAGCTCCCCATCTCCAATTTTTACTATATCTGCGAGCTTAAGGGCTTCTTCTATGTCTTTGAGCATTTCTTTCTCTCTTCCTCTCCACAAATCGAGTCTGATATTAACGTCATAGCTGATGGGTATTCTTCCTTTAACCGCTCTAAGAACCTCGAACACCGTTGATCTGCTCGGCTCTCTCGCAAAGAGGACACTTCCAAAATGCAAAAGCTCAGCGTCTCTCATAAAGTCCCATTGTATCTCTTCCTTTCTTAAGTTAAAGTAAGCCACACCATCGTACAGTATAAACTCGGGCTTTGCCCCTATGAGCTGAACAAAGACTATTCCTGTGTGTTTGTTACTGTCCTTTATTATGTATTTTGTTTTAACCCTCTCTTTTTTGAGTTCCTCTATAAGAAATTCACCAAAAGGGTCGGCACCGACTTTGCTTATCAGTGCGCTTTTTACTCCAAGCCTTCTCAGACCAACTACAACATTCGCTGGAGCTCCCCCGGGATGTTTTTCAAATTCTCTAACGTCTCTCAGTTTTCCCTCTTCTTTTGCAATAAAATCTATTAGAATTTCTCCTATTGCGTATATCATTCCAATCCCCAGGGAGTGTTGTTTAGGAGACTTAAAGTTTTGCTCTGGCATCACTTATACTTAAAGTAAACAACTCATATAATCGTAATTGCACCATGAGTATGAATTAGAAAGCGGAATTTAACATTCTGCTCGAGCCCAATAATGTGTTATGATTGTTGAAATATTTGAGCTTTCTATCCGCAAAATGTATACTACTTTTAGTATATACAAGGAATTGGGTGTCTCTATATGGATGTCAAGAAGGTACTGCTTGGTTTGTTTTTAGCTGGAGTTTTAGGTGTTGCAGTAGTGGCAAGCGGATGCATTGGTGGCCAACAGACTTCTACTCCAACTACGGTTACACAGAAAGAGACCGTTACAGAGACAAAGCCCGTAGAGCAGATTACTCTAAAAGTAATAGGTCCATGGTCTGGGCAGAGCTTGATGCCTTTATGGAGGTTATTAAGGCTTTTGAAGCTCAACATCCAAACATAAAGGTGGAATACAAAACATACAGAGCTGAAGACCTCTCTACGATTCTACCTCTCCAGTTTGAGTCGGGAGATACTCCGGCTGATGTAATAGCAATGTGGGGATGGTTCATTGCAGAGATGGACAAAAAAGGCCACTTAATGGAGTAATCAACCCAGACGAGTACGTTCCAGGAATTCTGGATACAGTTACTGTTGACGGAAAGATTTACGGTGTTCCATTTACAGCGGCAGCTAAGCCTGGTTTCTGGTATAGGAAGTCATTCTTCGAGAAATATAACCTAAAGCCCCCAGAAACATGGGATGAATTTGTGGCATTGCTCGAGAAGATTAAGCAAATACCTGGAGTCAAGGCACCAATCGTTAGTGGAGACAGCGTTGGATGGCCCCTCTCTGATGTAACAGAGCACTTTATCCTAACCTTTGGAGGAAAGGACCTCCAGCTTAAGCTTATAAAGGGAGAAGTTAAGTGGGAAGACCCACAAGTTAGAGGCATATTTGAGCAGAGACTTGTGCCTCTCCTAAAGGCTGGATACTTTAGCGATCCAATAGAGTGGACATCCGCAGTGGATCTATGGTGGAAGGGAGACTATGCATTGTACTTTATGGGAACCTGGATAACCGGAATGGTTGATGACCCAACTGATCTTGGCTTAATTTCACTACCGGGTGTCAAAGCAATGGTTCTTGCGCCGGACTACTTCATGGTGCCTAAGTACACAAGCCATCCAAAAGAAGCTATGGAGCTTGCTAAGTTCTTAGCAACAGAGGGGCAAAGAATTCACGTGGGTACCAAGTCAGGAAAGCTGGCAACATGGAAGAAAGTATCCATCGATGACTACTGGGAGCCCATGAGGGATGTTGCTAAGGTAGTGGCTAACGTTGAATCAGCGCCTGACCTCGATGACAGTGTTGGAGGAGAATGGCAAAAGGTATTCTGGGATCAATTAAAACTCTTGTGGGTACAGCCAGATAGATTGGATGACGTTCTAAGTACTTTGGATGCTAAGTTTCCAAAGAAGTGAAGGAGGGTCTTAATGAGGAGGCCTAAATCTTTAACCCCCCTTTTCCTTTTACCAGCACTTGCTTTAATGGTTCCCTTTGTAATATACCCGGTGTTGAAGACGATATACTTAAGCTTCTTCCTTGACGGAAAGTTTGTTGGTCTGGAAAATTATAAGAATGTCCTGCTGAGTCCCGATATAATAAACCTAGATAGGTTCCCGGCCAAATCTCCTCCATGGGGAGCTCTGATCCACAACATAGTGTGGATAGCCATTCATCTTCCAGCTACTGTCTTTCTAGGGTTGGGAATTGCCCTTCTCTTAAGACGAAAGGAGGTTAAGGGGAGTTCTATAGTCAAGTCTATAATCTTCTTAGGTATGGTCATACCAATGATCGTTGGTGGTTAGGTGTTTTTGATGGATGAGCCGTTGAGTAATTTGGATGCTAAGTTGAGGGTTAAGATGAGGGCTGAGTTGAAGAAGTTGCAGAGGCAGCTTGGTGTGACGACTATTTATGTGACGCATGATCAGGTTGAGGCTATGACGATGGGTGATAGGATTGCTGTGATGAATCAGGGTGTTTTGCAGCAGGTTGGTTCGCCGGATGAGGTTTATGATAAGCCTGCGAATACTTTTGTGGCTGGTTTTATTGGAAGCCCGCCGATGAATTTTTTGGATGCTAGTGTTACCGAGGATGGGTTTGTGGATTTTGGGGAGTTCAGGTTGAAGCTTCTTCCGGATCAGTTTGAGGTGTTGGGGGAAAAGAACCTCGTCGGCAGGGAGGTGATTTTCGGCATTCGTCCGGAGGATTTGTATGATGCAATGTTTGCCCAGGTGAAGATTCCTGGGGAGAATATGGTTCGTGCAATGGTCGAGATTGTGGAGAATCTTGGAAGCGAAAAAATCGTGCATTTGCGCGTTGGAGATGTGACTTTCGTCGGCTCCTTTAAGTCGGAGTCTAGGGTTAGGGAAGGTGTGGAGGTCGATGTGGTGTTTGATATGAAGAAGATTCACATCTTCGACAAGACCACAGGAAAAGCAATATTTTAGCCCCTCCCCCCTTAAATTTTAAATCAATTCATGCATAACAAATGCCAAGGTGGTGTTGTGTGCTAGCCGTTATAACTTTCACAGATCCAAGGAAAACTGCCCTTTCGGTAGAGAGGGAAAAAGCCCTGCTGGAAAAACATAAAAATCTTGTAAAGGAACTGAAGTCCTCTAACTTTGAAGTTTTTGACGTTAATGGGGCTCTTGGGAAATATGAAGCCCTCGAAAGGGAAGAAAACTTTGGAGTTGATGATAAAGAGGAAGTCCTCAAAGCTTCCAGATTGATCGGATCAGGGGATATAAGTGGGATTATTCTTGGCCTGTGGCACTGGACGGAAAGTAACCTTGTAACTTTGCTGGCAAAAGAAACCAACAAACCCATGCTTCTCTACGCCGACGATGATCCAGCTTGGGCTGGGAGTACATGTATAACCTCTGTTGGAGCTTCCCTTTGGGAAAGTGCCGTAAACTATCATGCCCTGCACCATGTAAGGCTTAAGGGAGATGTGGAGAAAGTAAAAGCGTGGGCAAGGGCTGCAGAGGCTGTATCAAAGCTATCCAAAAAATCCTTACTTCTCTGGGGAGTTCCCTATACACTTGGAATGGAGCATTTAATGGACGACCTTCCAAGATTAAAAAGGTTTATAGGGGATTTTTTGATCCTCGATCAGTACACAATAATCAAGAGAGCGGATTCAATGATCAGTGATGAAAAAGAGCGTATTCGTGTTGAGGAGTTCTTTGACTGGCTGAATGAGAAGGTAAAGGTTAATTACGATAACAACATGCTAACTTCGGAGGTTTTAAGGAGACAGATAGCCATATACCTCGCCGCAAAGGATATCTGGAAGGAATATAAACAAGAAACGGCAGCTGTTTCGATTAAATGCCAGCCGGAGCTTAGTGAGATGTACGGAGTGACAGCATGTCTAATTCCAGCCCTCTTCCCGTTCAATGCCGATGCAAAAGGAGAAAAACCTGTTGTGCCAGCCACATGTGAGGGAGACGTGAAGGGAACTATAAGCTCTGCTTTACTCTTTTATTTGAGCGGAAAACCCCCGCTTTTTGGTGACATTAAATACGTTGACGATGAGATTATACTGATAGCAAACTGCGGTGCTTCATCTCTTTACTATGCAAAGCTCAGCGAAAACCCCGAAGAAAACCTCAAGGAAACAACCATACAAGGCCAATGCCAGGGAAAAAGCGGGGGAGCATTAACATATAGAACCCCACCAACTAAGCTCACCGTTGCAAGGCTTATAAGAAGAGGGGGAGAATACTATCTTTTATACTTCCTCGCAGAGGGAGTTGAGATCACTGAAGAAATCGAATCCAAGTTAAAATGGGGCAAACAATGGCCCCACACAGCGATAAGGAATCCCCTCGACAAGGAGAAGTTCCTAAATATAATGGGGGCAAATCACCTCTCAGCAGTTCCGGGAGATTTCACGGAGGAACTTGAGTTCGTATCAAGAATGTGGGGTATCAAAGCGGTAAATCTGAGAAAGAGGGAAGAAGTTGAGAGTTTTTTGAGCTCTCTTTAATCTCAATTCTCTGGAGGTTGAAGGGGTGTCAGTTATTCTCTCTTATAACGGGGCTTTTGCCGTTACGAGACAAAATGGAGATATGAAAGATAACTACGACGGTTTTTACATCTTCGATACCCGCTTTCTGAAGGGGATGAAGCTCAAGTTAGATAAGAACAGCGTGCTCATAGGAAGCTCCCAGGATGGCACAAGAAAGGCATATTCTCATTTTTCCATAGAAGGGGAAGTAGTTCTGTTGAGAAAGCGAGAAATAAAGGACAACTGGGCATATAGAGAGGAACTTCAGTTCTACAATACCTCAAAGAGGAAGGTGCACCTTAGGGTGGAGTACTCCTTTAAAGTTCCAATAGAAGATATTTTTGAAGTTAGAAAATTTGGAGGGCAGAAAATTAGACGCAGGATAAAGAGCCCTCTTGGAGACGAAAATGAGTATTCCTATACTGGAAAAGATAAAATCAAAAGAAATCTGAAGATCAAAACAAACATGAAAACTGAAAAAGGACTTGCATTTGCAGAGATTACTTTAGAACCCCTTGAGAAAAAGGCCCTCTACCTTGAGTTCGTTCCCGAGATTTCGAAGGAAGGACTTGAAATATTTTTGACAGAAAAGTCTCTTTTGCTTCCAAATGTTGTTTCGACAAACTTAACATGGCTTGATAGAGTTTTTGAACGGGCTATTGAAGATTTAACTGCCTTGACAGCGTACACCAACCATGGGGTTGTTCCATTTGCTGGGATTCCATATTATGCATGTCCTTTTGGAAGAGACAGCATTATCACATCGTGGTTTCTGCTTCCATATTATCCCCAGTATGCCGAGGGCACTTTAAAGTTCTTTGCCAAGATTCAGGGAAAGAAGTTTGATCCCCTTAACGAAGAAGATCCCGGCAAGATTCCCCACGAGTTTAGGTTTGGCGAGTTGTCCCGTTCGAGAAAAATGCCTTTTGCCCCTTATTACGGAACCGTAGATGCAACCCCGCTCTACGTTATTTTAGCCGCTGAATACCTTCGGTGGACTGGTGATAGGGAGCTAATAGAAAGACTCAAACCAAATCTGACTGCTGCGGTGGAATGGATTTTGAGGAGACTTGATGAAGGAGGGGGATACATAAGGTATACGGGAGGGCTCTTGGCTAATCAAGGATGGAAGGACTCGAAGGAAGGCATTCCAACTGAGGAGGGCACTCCTACTAAACCACCTGTTGCCTTGGTGGAAGTTCAGGGGTATGCTTATAAAGCCCTCGTGGATGCCGCTTCACTTGGATTAACTTCACTGGATCCCAAAATGCTTGAGAGGGAAGCGGAGGAATTAAAGAAACGCTTTAACAGGGATTTCTGGTGCGATGGCTTCTATGCTCTTGCCCTAGATGGAGACAACGTTCCATCTAAGGTGGTCTCTTCCAACATGGGGCATCTCCTATTTACCGGAATAGCTGAGCATCAAGGAGAAATAGCTGAAAGGTTATTCGAGGAGGATATGTTCTCCGGATGGGGAATTAGAACGCTCAGCTCAAAGGAAAAGGCCTATAATCCATTTAGCTATCACAATGGTAGCATATGGCCTCATGACAATGCGGTAATTGCCATTGGGCTTGCATCAATTGGAGAAAAGGAAAAGGTAAAAATGCTTGCAGAAGCGATATTTAAAGCTGCGAAGTTCCTTCCCAATTCTCAGCTTCCAGAACTCTTCAGCGGTCTTGAGAGTGAATATCCACTATTATGCCCTAGGGCAAATGCCCCACAGGCCTGGAGTGCTGCGAGTGTATTTGCACTTCTTACAGCTTTGTTAGGTCTTAAAGCTGAAAAAGAACTAACTGTTTCCCCCCTATTGCCCAAAAACTTTAAGGTTTCAGCGTTGATTAGGTTTAGAAGGAAGGCATACTTGATTGAATCTCAAGAGAAGGGGGTCGTTAGATTTGAAGAGCGAGATATTTGAAAAGATCATCAAAATAGAGGGGAACAAAATTGATATAAAGCCTCCAAAAAAGATTCCTCAGCCTATTTTGTCTCCCTCTAAAGAAGGTTTTGATTCAAGAAACACTTACAATCCTGCGGTTATTAAAGAGAAGGACAGAGTAGTAATGTTTTACAGGGCAGAATCCAAAGAAGATAAGCTGACGGGCAGGATTGGACTTGCAATAAGTTACGATGGCATTAACTTTTTTAGGCATCCAGAACCAGTAATTGAGCCCGAATACAAGTGGGAAAGTGTTGGGGTTGAAGATCCAAGGGTAGTGAAGGTTGGTAAGACGTACTATATGACTTACACCGGTTACGACGGTAAAACAGCGAGGTTGTGTCTGGCGACCTCAAAGAATATGCTAACATGGAAGAAACACGGGCCAATTTTTGAAGGTTTTGAGTACAAAAAGAACAACATCAAAGGCTGGACAAAAAGCGGCGCAATTTTGCCAAAAAGGCTTGAAAAAGGCATTTTTAAGGGGAACTATTTGATGTACTTTGGCGATTCAAATATCTGGATGGCAGTTTCAAAGGACTTGGTCAACTGGGAGTACATAAAAGAACCCGTGCTATCTCCAAGAGAAGGATACTTCGATAACGTTCTGGTTGAACCTGGCCCACCTTTGTTTGAGACTGGCTATGGGATAGCTTTGATTTACAATAGCGCTGGCAGATACGGGGATAAGTTAGAGTACAAAGTGGGAGTTGTGATTTTCGATAAAGAATACCCGGATAAGGTTGTTGCAAGGACTGAAACTCCACTAATGGTTCCGGAGTATGAATGGGAACTTTATGGCCATGTTAACAACGTTGTCTTTGTTGAAGGCATGGTAGAGCACGAGAACAAGGTTTTGCTGTATTACGGTGGAGCTGATAGGCATATTGGTTTAGCCTACTGGACAACAGACTTATAAAACCTTATAACTCATTAAATTCGATGAAAATGAAGTGGAGAAACTTCATAGTTTTCCTACCTCTTGTTTTCCTCTTCATGTTCTTTTATTTCCCTCTGATGAGCATATTGAAAGAGGGTCTGTGGGACAACGGGATTACGCTGAAGTATCTTCTCCGGGTAATCTCAAACAGCTATCACAGAAGGGTCATATTTTTCACTTTTTGGCAGGCACTTGTCTCTACACTCTTAACACTGTTGTTGGGTTTGCCTGGAGCGTATATCTTTGCAAAATATGACTTTCCGGGCAAGGGAATTTTAAAAGCCCTTCTAACGGTTCCCTTTGTAATGCCCAGCATCATGGTTGCCTTGGGCTTTATACTCTTATTTGGACGATCCGGAGTAATTGCACAGCTGATTGGAAGAGATCCGGGCATTCTCTATTCTTGGAAGGCAATAATTCTGGCTCACGCCTTTTACAACTTTCCCGTGGTTGTGAGAATGGTATCTTCATTATGGCAGCGCATAAACCCCCACTACGAAGAAGCCGCCATAAGCTTGGGGGCAAGGGGATTCACCCTCTTTAGGAAAATAACCCTTCCAATGCTCATGCCGGCTATATTTGCCTCCTCAATGCTGACATTTGTCTTCTGCTTTTTGAGCTTTTCAATCCCGTTAATCCTTGGCGGATACCAGTATGCTACAATAGAAGTTGACATCTTCACATCAATAATGACCCTCTTGGACTTCAAAACAGGAGCGGCTCTGGCTATAATTCAAATCATTTTGAGCTTTATTTTTATGTACCTCTACTTAAAAAGCCTTGACCTTTATGCAAAGGCCGAGGAACAGAGGATATTTAGAAAGCCAGTCCCTCTAACCTTGAAAGAACTTTTGAGTGTTAATGGAGCTTTTATAGTCCTTTATTCTGCTTTGATATTCATCTTTATCCTGTCTCCTTTGATAGCTGTTGTTTACCACTCCTTCACCTATGGAGGCAGGTTTACCCTCGAATGGTACAGGAGGGTTTTCTCCCCGGAGTATAACCCCATATTCGGTGCAAACAGCATAACAGCAATCGGGAATTCCCTTCTCTTTGGATTTTCTACAGTTCTTATTTCCACTCTTTTGGCCTTGAGCATAGCTTACATAATGTACAGATGGGAATTTAAAGGCAAAACCCTTTTTGATGCACTTGTGATGTTGCCCTTGGCATCTTCCGCAATAACCCTTGGCTTGGGATACATAAGGGCTTTTCATAAGCCTCCTTTGAATCTCTTGGGCACCTGGTATCTGATAGTCTTCGCGCACACGATTATTGCCTACCCCTTTGTTCTAAGGGCAATCTCCACGGTGCTGAAGAAGATAAAGCCCAGCCTAAAGGAAGCCGCCATGAGCTTGGGAGCCAACGAACTCAAAGCATTCTTGAAAGTTGAGCTTCCTCTCGCTTTTGGAGGAGTTATCGTGGGAGCGATATTTGCCTTTGCGATGAGCATAGCCGAGCTTGGAGCCACCTACATGATATACAAGCCAGAATATACCACAATAACCATCGCAATATATCGCTTTTTAGGCTCACGGCAACTCGGTCCAGCATCAGCAATGTCCGTTATTTTAATGGTGGTCAGTACAATAGCCTTTATTCTAATTGAGAGAACGGGGGAGGAGATATGGTGAGGTTAAGACTTGAGGACATAGAGTTTAAGCAGGCGAATTTCAGGCTCGATATTCCTTCCCTAGAGGCAAAACCGGGAGAGTTTTTAACCTTGCTCGGCCCGAGTGGCTGTGGAAAGACAACAACACTTAGGATAATAGCCGGCTTTGAGAAGCCGGACAGGGGGAAGATATACTTTGATGATACCGTTATGAACGATGTTCCTCCATATGAAAGGAACATAGGCATTGTCTTTCAGGATTATGCTCTCTTTCCGCATATGACGGTTTATGACAACATTTCCTTCGGTTTAAAGCTCAGAAAGCTCCCCAAGGAAGAGATTAAAAGACGGGTCTCATGGGCTCTTGAGCTTGTGGGTTTGAAGGGATTCGAAGACCGTTATCCTGAGCAGCTGAGCGGTGGTCAACAGCAGAGGGTTGCACTGGCAAGGGCTTTGGTGATAGAACCCCGGCTTTTGCTTTTAGATGAACCCCTTTCCAATCTCGATGCAAAAATAAGGGAAAGGCTTAGGGGAGAAATAAAAAGAATTCAAAAAGAGCTTGGAATAACCACAATTTATGTTACCCACGATCAGGAGGAAGCTATGGCAATAAGCGATAGGATAGCAGTTATGAGCGTTGGAAAGATAGAGCAGGTTGGGAATCCGCTGGATCTCTATTACAACCCAAAAAATGAGTTTGTAGCCCAGTTTTTGGGTCTTTCCAACATTCTGGAAGTTATTGCAGAAGGGGGCAAGGCATGTGTGGGGAGCCTCTGCTTTGAAGTTAAGACAGAAGGGAGAGTAAAGATATTCTTTAGGCCGGAGAGCGTTTATATCGAAGAGGGAGACATGGGAGAAATAGTGGACTACGAACTGCTCCCGGGTAGAATACGGCTCAAGGTTGATGTGGAGGGCAAGGTTATAATCGCAGAAAGGTTCTTGGATGAGGTTCCATTTTTAATTGAAAAGATGCCAAAAAAAGTTGGAATAAAGGTGAAGAGTTTTTCGATACTTAGTTCATCCCCTTGAAGCTATTATCTCTTCTGGGCTCTTTCCTTCCACCATTAGAGCCGTCCATTCCTTAATCCAGCGTTCGAAGTTCTCCTTTACGTATTCTGGGTCAAGGGTTACGGGTTTTATCTCTTCTGGTTGAAGGGCATATTTAAACACTTCTGGCAGTTCAACGTTCGGGTTTACGGGATACATCCACTGGTTGGTGGGAATAGCACTTTGGAAGTCTTCTGTGAGCATGAACTCTATGAACTTCTTTGCCAGTTCTTTGTTCTTTGCACCTTTTACTATTCCCGCTCCCTCTATCTGCATGTAGTTGCCCTCTTCGAAGGCTATAGCCTTAACGTAGGTTATGTTGTCGTAATACACCGTTGCAGCTGGTGATGTAGCGTAGCTAAGAACAAGGGGGAATTCACCGTTCATAAAAGCTGTCCATGCCTCTGTCCATCCTTTAACTATGTGGACGTCATTTTCCTTAAGCTTCTTCCAGTAGTAAAGATAGCCATCGTCTCCATATACCGCTATCGTCCACAATAGAAATGCTGCCCCGGGGGAAGATGTCCTGGGATCTTCAATAACGAGCTTTCCTTTCCACTCCGGTTTTGTAAGGTCTTCAAGACTCTTTGGTGGATTTTGGATCATATCTTCCCTGTAGTTTATTGCAATATACCCATAATCATAGGGGGTCAGGTGGAACGTTGGGTCAAAGATGAGGTTTTCTGGGACAAGGTTTATGTTCTCTGGTTTGTAGGGTTCTACTACTCCAGCTTCGATTGCCTTTGCTAAAAGACTGTTGTCTACTCCTATGACCAAATCGGCTCTTGGGTTATCTTTTTCCAAGATTAACCTGTTTAGAACCTCTCCAGCATCTCCAATGAGCTGGAGTTCAACTTTAACTCCGTATTTCTCTTCAAACTTTGGAATTACTTCACTCGCAATATATTCAAAGCTATCGTAGGAGTAAATAACGAGCTTTTGTTCTTCTTCCACGGTGCTCTCTGTTGATGTTTGGCTCTGCGTAATGCATCCAAGGGTTGTTGCTATCAAGAGAAGTCCCAAAATGACCGCAAACCTTTTCATGCTCATCACCTAAAACCCGTTTCTATTCTTTCAAAACTGTGTTCTAAGGAGGGTTTAAAAACCTTCCCTCATCGGGTTCTGTTAACTTATTGTTGGTATGGTAGGGTGGGGTAGTAGGGAGCAGTAAGCTTTAAAAACTTTAAACATATACTCTATTATGGTGTTTAAGATGCTAAAACTGGAGTTTTATGTTCCTCGTGCTTTGGAGGAAACTCCAGATGTTAAAGAGATAGAGGAATTATTGAATGAAGTGAAATCTTCACTTAACATAAATGTACAGAAATTTGTTATTGATGAAAGTGGAGAAGAAGACCTAAAGTCTAAAATTCTTTGGGGATTATCTGTTGCCAAAAGAATAAGGATAAAACAAACAAGGAAATCAAAATCTCTATACCCACAATTAGTTGTTTTTGGAAATAATAAACCGATAACATTTTATCCACAGGCAAGAGCTGGAGAAGAAATAACAATTAAGGAGTTTTTGGAAGGTTTGTTGAAAGGAGAGATTAGATGTTTGCATGAAAAGTTTGAAATTGAGGATGAGTTAAGAGGTGAAAGAAAATGACTTCGCAAGACATTTTAGATGTATTTGAAATTGAAAAAATCGAAAAGGATATTTTACTTAAATTCGGTTGGTTATTTAAAAACTCACTAGATGAATTTAGCACTTCTGTTGATCGAAGCTTGGGCTATTTGGATAAGATCATTCTTCCGACAATAATGGCAAGTAAACAGGATAAATCGTATAACCCGTTCTCAGAAATAATTGAGAAATATGCCATTCATATCTTAACTCACAAATTAGAAAAAGAAGGTTATAAACTCTTACCTTTGGGGTATTCTGCAGACTTAACTCTTGAAAACAAAGACCACATTCTGAGTATCGACATAAAGACAGCCAATCTTGACAACCCATCCGATTTTAGGAAAACTATAAACGTGGGTATCAATCAAATGACACATATAGCTAAGTTACGCATCAATAGAGAATTTTTACCCGGCCCGTTTTTCGTGTATCCTACAATTCCACCCTATTATAAGTTCCCAGATGGAAGAATAAAATTAATCCTTACCTATGGACTCCTATTTATCTATCCGTCTTATAGCGATTTGGTGAGAGAAATAAGACAAGACTACACAGAACTGTTCGAGTTTTTCGGAGATAAAGTAAGGAAAGCTCTGATACCCATACTGGTAAAACTATTAAGGGTAAATGAAAAGAAAGCAGAGCAAATTCTAAAGAGTAAACCCAAAAAATCAAGATATACACGCGAAGAGTTGATCGCAGAAAGTGTTATTCGTGGTATCTTCATTCATGAACAAGAGAGAGATGAATTACTAAAAAGCCTAGACATCAATTCAGAAGATAAGAAGATTATAGAAACCTTTTCTGAAAAACTAAAAGAATTCACAAATAAATTGCGTGAAAGAGATGTTAAACCAATAGCTATAATCGCTATAGCAATACCTAATGGATTGCTAAAAGAAAAATACCTCGATAAATTTGTAAGCGGTAAAAATTACTCCAAATCCGCAAGATATCATTATGAGGATGGCATTTTTGAGATTATCAAAGAAAAAACAGGTGATAAGTTCCCTAGGGTTCTCTTCCTTGACGTTAACGAGGAATACCTTAGTGAGCTAAAGAGGTATTTTGACGAAATTGTAATTCTTGACTATCAACTAAAGAGGGTGTGAAAAATGAGAGATATTATTCTACATGGAGATGTATATGCTTGCTTAGATCAACTTGAGGACAACTCAATAGCGGTAGCTATTACCTCGCCACCTTATTGGAAACAAAGAGACTATGGATTTGATGGACAAATTGGACAGGAAAATACTCCAGAGGAATACATCGGAAGATTGGTTGTTGTGTTTAGCAAGTTAAGACAAAAAATGCGTGAGGATGGAGTATTTTTCTTAAATGTTGGAGATAAGTATCTACATAGAAGATATGGAAAATCCCATCTTTTGCAAATTCCGTACAGGTTAGCGTATCATATGATAAAAGATGGTTGGTATCTGGAAGATGTTATAATTTGGTATAAGCCAAACCACATGCCATCTTCTGTAAAAGACAGATTTACTAATACTTACGAACCTGTGTTTGTGTTTGCCAAAAGTAAAAATAACATATACAAAAAAGACTCGAATAACGTGGTTAAAATCCCATTACAGCAAACACCCTGGAGACATACCGCAGTGTTCCCAGAAAAATTGGTTGAAGAAATGTTAAATAGAATCAATCTAAATGATGGAGACTTAATACTTGACCCTTTTGCTGGAACGGGAACTGTTGCTGTTGTTGTAAAAAAGATTAGGAGCGGTTTAGTTCCTAAAAGAATTTTCTCTATCATGATAGAGAAGGGAGACCACTTCATTGACATAATTAAGAAAAGAGTAGGTATAACGGACATAAAAAAAGTTGGTGATGTACCTTATGAATGGAAACCCGTACAAGAGAAAAAATTGCCTAAGGATATAGAACCCAAAGAAATACTTACAGATAAACATGGAGAAGTTTTTATCGCTGATACGAGTGATGAGTTTCTTTCTGCTTTGAAAGGAATTACAACAGAAAAATTCAAAGATTTTCATAGAGAGGATGCCCTCTACTTCTTTGGAGTCAAAAACTGGACTATACTCGACTTGTACTATATTCACTCAATTTACTATGAGGGATATGTTTTAAGAAACATGTTAGTGGTTTCAAATGGAAAAAAATGGTATCCTATTTTTATGTTTGCAAAAGATAGTACAAGAACAGAATATAAGTTCTACCTTGATCGTGTTAGGATAAGATCAAAAACTAAAGAGAATAGAAATTGGTGGAATGAAGATTTCATAGGTGCAAAGGTAAGAGATATTTCTGGTAAAAAGACGAAAGAAGGAAGAATAGTTAAAATTATTGAAAGATACAAGGATGGTTTCCCAAAAATAGTTGTCGTTAAATGGGATGGATATGCGTCTATAGAATTTGTTCTTCATCCTGAGGAAGATGAATTTATAATGGAAGGTTTAATATTCAAATGCCCTATATGTGGGCACAAATTAGAAGAACCTTATGATCCTGCTGGTAAAAACATATGTCCATCTTGTGGAAATGCATTATGGACAAATATCAAAACTGTACCTACGATAGAAGAACCGAAAGAAATTACTGAAGTAATTGTAAAGTTAGAAAATATAAATTACAACGTAGGTGAAGTAATTAAAATAGAGGAATTTGAAGAAATAAGAAAGAAAACAAAAAGCAAGTTTATAGAGTTGGAGAGAATAAATTGGGGAGCATCTCCTGGGGCAAGAAAACTCATGCTTGGTGAGTACTTCACAAAAATGAGGCTCTATAGAGTAGATCAACCAACAATAGCACAGTATCTTACAATTTTAAGGAAACATAAGGGTCTAAGTATTCAAGATATAATTAACAAACTTCCAAAGTCATACAAACATACTGTTGGGCATTGGTTTAGAAAAGACTTTGGTGGGTCAGTACCAATTCCAGAAGATATACCCTTGCTTAAGGAAATTTTTGGAGTAGAGAATAATTTACTAAATGTGTTGGAGAGAACAGCACTAAAATTCCAAACAGTAAAAACATCAATAAAAGGCAAAAATCCAGGAGATTTTATCGAAGAACTAACTGATATAGATCTTATTCACTATCTAAAAAAATTGTACATTCCTCCACAAAAATATACCAAACTTATAATGTTAAAAGAAAGAGGTTAGATTCCATTTAATTTTTCACTTTCCTTTATCCTTTCCTTAATCTTCTCCTCCCATTCTTCATACTTTAAAACTCCTTTCTCTTCAAGTAATTCAACTAATGCAGATAGCATATCATCTAATAACTCAATTTCTTCTTTTAGCTCTTTAACCTCTTCTTCTTTTGCCATTTTCATTCACCCTTTCTTTTTCAAATAACCCTTTTCAGATAAATAAGCTAAAACGATATTCCTTACTATTTCTGAATCTCTTTCTCCAATTTTTCCTTTAAGCTCTTTCTCTATTATTTCCCAAGCTCCATCTGGTATGCTGACCAATACTCTTTTCATTTCCCATCACCTATAAGATATATTAGTATGTCATCTTTATAAAGTTTACGATACTTGTGTAATTCTCCAAAGCAATAAAACCGAAAACTTTAAATAACTTTTATATCATAAATATATCATATAAGATATACAGGTGATATAAAATGAAGTGCAAGTACTGTGGCTCGGAAAATGTAATCAAATACGGAAAAAGCAAAGGAAAGCAATGCTACTTCTGCAAGGATTGCAGGCACAAGTTTGTTGAAAATGGTACTTTTGTTAAGATGAGAACAAAGGATAAAGTCATAGTCACTGCCTTGGATTTGTATTTTGAAGGATTATCAGTTAGAAAAGTTCAAAGACAAATAGCAAAGATATTCGGAGTGAAAGTAAGCCAAGTAGCAATCTGGAAATGGATAATGAAGTATTCTAAGCTTGTTAAAGAATTTGTTGATAATCTGAAGGTTGAATTAAGCGGGAATTTCCATGTTGATGAAACTATGATAAAGTGCGATGGAGAATATAAATGGTTCTGGGAAATAATTGATAATGAAACTAAATTCTTAGTTGCCACTCACTTATCTGGAGAAAGAACGATAGAGGAAGTTATTAAGCTGTTTAAACAAGCAAAGAAAAGATCTGCTGAGAGACCAAAAAGAATAGTTGTAGATGGTTTATGGGCTTATGAGAAAGGTTTCAAGAAAGTTTTCTACAGCAGGTATAAGGAGCATAGAGTTGAATTTGCGAGAAAAGCTGGAATAAGAGCAAGAGAAACAAATAATGTTGTTGAGAGATTGCATGGAACTTTAAAAGATAGGCTAAAACCGTTAAGAGGATTAAAAAGTGAAGAAACGGCTAAGATTTGGTTGGATGGTTGGTTTGTTTACTACAATTTCATAAGACCTCATTTAAGCTTAAAGGGTAAGACACTCGCTGAAGCTTGTGGAATTGATTTGGAAATGGAGAATGGTTGGGAAGACTTGATAAAAGAGGCTACCTCTTATCAAACCAAGTTGACAAGGTTTGTTTCTAACGAATCGGAGATTTAAACTCAATAAATTTTTTATTTTTCATCTCACCAACAATAAGTTAACAGAACCCCTCATCGCAAACTTTATAAATCCAACTCCACTCATGTTAAAACAGCTGGCATGCGGTGGTAGTCTAGCCTGGTCTAGGACACCGGCCTTCCAAGCCGGTGACCCGGGTTCAAATCCCGGCCACCGCACCAAATTGATTTTGGAGTTTTGTGGCCATTGTTAACTCTTAAATATTTTGGGGCCTAAATTCTATGTGGTTGAATACTACCCCCCATAACCTCCACAAATCTGTAGAATGACGATCTTCACCGTGAGGATTCTGAGGTTCCTCTCAAACCCGATGCCACTGCACCTTATGTTGCCTCCCTTAAGGTAGTGGAGTTCAGTATCCGCAGGGTTCTCGGAGGCTATAATGCTTCTTACTGCCCCTTAGTTTGTCCATACCTTAAACGTAGGCTCTGCAAGTGTTTCCTTTGAGAATACTTCCGTTCTCGAGCGCTATCTCAAGGTCTCAGTTGAGGAAATAGCAATAAAAATCAGCGGGACCTTTAGTAGCTCGAACAGCGTTTTCTCCTCTTCCGGCTCTTCGATTTCCTCAAACTCAGCCTCCAGCTCGTTTATGCCACCGGTGCTGATGATGAGCCCTATAATCCGGTGCTTGCTCGTCCTTGTTCATCTTCTTGCTAACGTTAACCATGGCCTCATAGAGGGCCTTCTTGGTTCCCGGACCGTGGGGCCAAGGAAGTTTTGGGTTGTAACTATCTCCAATGCCATGATGGCTTGTTATGTTTTGAGGCACTCATAAAAGTTGCGCCCCTGAGGTTCCTTATCAGCCAAATAAAATTTCATCCTGACTGTATTGAAGAAATAAGAATTGAGGGAATGAATATTTAACCTTTTTGTCCTTTTCGGAGTTTTTCCACCAGTTCCACTAACTTTCTTGCCCTTTCTAGGTCGATGTCCTTCTTTGTGTCTCCATTTTCTTTAATCCATGTCCCGACAATAAACCCATCTGCGTAGCTCCACAGTTTTGGTAAATTCTCATAAGTTGTCCCAGAGCCAATCAAGACGGGAACACTTGAAAGTTCTTTGGCAAGTTTTAGCTTATCTATCCCCACTTCGCTACCCGTTCTTTTTCCGCTAATTATGACGGCATCTGCCAACCCTCTTTCAATAGTATCCCTCAGAGTTTCCTCAAAATCTCCGAAGTGGTATGCATGCTTAACGTGAACGTCTGCAAACACCTTAATTTTTGAAGGGAGGAGCTTTCTGAGCCTTGCAAGTTTATGAGCTTCCCCCTCAATTATTCCCTGATCCGTGTATGCAACTCCACTTAAGACGTTCACTCTAATAAAATCCGCCTTTACAGAATATGCTATGGAATAAGCGGCTATGGCATCATTTCTCAGGACGTTTATGCCAAGTGGGAGTGAAATCTCGTCTTTTATTGTTTTAGCAATGATGCTCATAGAGGCAACGGTTATAGGCTCAACAGTTTTCGGAAAGGGTACATCGTTAAAGTTCTCTATCATCACGGCATCAAATCCCGCTTTTTCCAATTTTTTTGCTTCCTTTAGGGCATGTTCGATAACATTATCGAGGTTATTTTGATAGAAGTATGAACCCGGCAAAGGCTTAAGGTGAACCATTCCGATGAGAGGCTTTTCCTCGAAGTTCATGAGACCACCGGAGGAAAATGGTGGCGTGAATAGTTAAAGTTTTGGGTGCTCTAAGTCTTAGGAATTCCAATCTCGATAGAGCACATGATTGTGATCTCTGAAGTTATGGGGGATTCTTCTGGCTTTCGTGTTTGTCCCCCTCTTTTTGAGAGAGAAAGTGATTTTTTCATAATTCTGCCTGGTATATTGTTAAAGAAAACGATGGATGACGGGCAAATATCGCCAATGCATGGGATAGACCCAAGCCTATCTTTTTCCTTTATCCTATTTTTTCCACGAGTTCATCGAGAACCTCCTTAAACCTTGCAGCATCTATCCACTTGATCCCCATCTTTTGGGCCCATGTTAAAATCCCAATATCTGCAGAAACAATTGTTGCATCGAGTTCTTTGGCCAGAAGAATGAGCTCAAAATCTTCCTTACTGTCCACAATTCCCTCTCGTAGAGCCTTTCTGTAGTTTCTCCTAAGTCTCTGGATTATTGCGTCCACATTTTGCGTGTCTATTACACTCTCTCTCACTGCCTTTTCAGCTACTCTAAGGCCTTTGTCTATCCTCCTCCTAATATCGTCAATGAGTTCATAAACGACAAAAGCAGGTATTTTGATGTCATGCACGTTGGGAGGTTTTTTGATTATATAAAGCTCAACATCGGGAGAAACTTCTTCGAGTTCAACAAAATGAGTTACCTCCTTGTAGATACCCGGAGGCATGTAGAATTCAACCCTGCCAAAAAGCCTCTCCGCGTACTCTAAAAATTTTTTCATGGCTTCTGTAGGGTTTTCTCCAAACTTGTTCCTAATATCTGGATTAACAAAGATGCTCGTGTCAAGCACAAAGCGGATCATTTTCACCACAATCTATTATTGTTCATTAGGCTTTAAAACGGTAACCTTAAATTTCAGTGCTCTCAACCTTTATTGGAGGTTGTAAAATGAAAGTGGGGGTAGCCTTTGGAATTAGCGAACTGGCAAATCCAAAAGCCTTTGAAAAGAAAGCTTCCGAATTTCTAATGAGGCTTGCCAATGAGTTTGAAATTGAGGGAGGAGTGTTTGTATCCTCAAAGTCAGAGACTAGGGAAGTAGACTTCAAGGACGTTGATGTTATAGTTCTGTATCCCCTAACTGGAGGTACTGAAAATGCTCTCAAAGAGTTCGCATACTATAGAAAACCGGTAATCCTCTTTGGGGACCCCTTTAATAACTCAATTGCTGCGGCAATAGAGCTTAGGGAGTATTTTAGGGACAGGCTAATTCCAGCAACGTTAGTGAAAAGCTTTGATGAGCTTAAAGCCGCTATTCTGGGTTATGATGATATGGGAGAAATCCTGAGCAAGTTTCTAAACCTCAGACTGGGATTGATTGGAAGAACTTCCATATGGCTCATAAACGAGAAGTTTGAGCTCCCCTATGTGCATATAAGCCTGAAGAAGTTCTACGAATACTACGAATCGACAACAGAGGCTGAAGGATGGAAAGCTATTGAGGAAATAATTGCAAAAGCCAAGGAGATCAAGGAGCCTCAGAGAGAAGACCTCGTGAGAGCAGGTAGGATATATGTGGCCCTTAAGAAAATAATTGAAGACTACAAGTTGGATGGGTTTGCAATAGGATGCTTTGAGATGCTGAACAGGCTTAAGGCTACTCCATGTTTGGCTTTAGCAATGCTTAACGCCGAGGGAATCCCTGCGGCGTGTGAAGGGGAGCTAAACTCCCTACTGGGAATGATTATAGTGAGAAAGTTCTTTGACAAACCGGCTTTTATGGGGAACATAGCAGACTATGGGGAAAATCATATAATATTGGCTCACTGCACAGCACCTTTAATAAGCGACTACATTCTCAGATCTCACTTTGAGAGCGGAAAGGGGGTTGGAGTGGCTGTAAGCCTTCCAAAAGGAAAGGCATCTCTCTTAAAGATTAGGGGTAAAAGAGCTGTAGTGGCAAGTGTTGAAGTTCTCGAGCAAGAAAAGAGTGAACACCGCTGCAGAACCCAGATGAAGCTCAAAATCGAAGAGGCAAAAGATTTCATCGACGGAACTCTTGGAAATCACCATCTTCTCGTCTATGTAGACAGTGAGGAGCTTGCTGATTTGCTAAGTGAGCTCGGCTTCGAAGTCATACTTTATTAACCACTTCTTTCTTTTAGCTAAAGGTTTATTAGTCCTTTATGCATTATTTTAAAAGCGGTGATTGTATGGAGCTAAGTGACAGGGAAAAAAGGATACTCGTTTACATTCTGGATAAGAACCATCTTAGATGCTGCTCAAAATATACAAAACCTCACTCAATCAATAATTGAGGAACTGCAAAAAACAAAAGAAGAAGTCAGTCCATGAGCTTTCTATCAAAAATTCTAAGCCCTACGAGAGTTGCTACTCCAATTGCAACCGGGACTATGTGGAGACTCGCCGCGGCAATGCCTATTGCTCCAATAACTGCTCTTATCTCCTTTCTGAGGTTTTTCTGGAACCAGCCAGTGAGTGCTATCGCCAAGAGATACATGACTAAAAGCGTAGCCCCAAAATCGTAAAGCACCTGGAGAGCCGTTGTTGCTGTCCAATTCTCCACGGTTATTAAGAACATCTCTGGATGGTTGAAATAAATGTATGGTCCAATGTACCCAGCCAAGGCATATTTCACGGCATTCATGGCTGTCTTCCAGAAATCTCCTCCCGCTAAAGCTGAACCCGCATAAGAAGCCAAAGCTACCGGTGGGGTAACATCGGCGAGTATTCCAAAGTAGAATACAAAGAAGTGAGCTGCCAAAAGGGCTATCGGAGTCGTAAATCCAGGGACGGGAGAGCTATAGGGCTGTAAACCTAAGACTGCATTATATATTGCTGGAGCAGCCACAAGAGATGTTATTATATAGTTTGCTGTAGTTGGTACTCCCATTCCTAAGATTAGGCTGAAGACCATGGTCAACAGAAGCAGTAACCACAAATTGCCTGCGGTTAGGTCGATTAACCTGTAACCCAAACTTGTAACCAATCCCGTCATTGTAAGTACACCTTGGATAAGTCCAGCGCTTGCTGCTGCCAACATTACACTTGTGCTTGTTTTCCCAGCATCGATCATGGATTCGTAGGTGGCTGAGTACATTTTCTTGCCATCCTCGCTTTTTGAGATATACCCAACTATTAGCGAGAAAGCTATCCCCATTACGCCGCTCATCAGTAGTATTTGCTCTTTTCTCATTCCCAGGTACTTGGTTAGGGCTATGAAGAGAATGAAGAGCAAGCTTATGTACAGCTTTTCGTTAAATTCCAGCAGTTTGGTTGAAAAAGACAATACTATTAAGGACAATGCAAGCAAAATAAGGACTATTGTCACTGTTAATGCCATTTCTCTGCCGGTAAACATAAGGATCGTGGTTGTTATTACTGAAGCTACGTAAATTCCTTCATGCCCCCTAATGTTGTCCTTTGATATCCAGGCTATCCAGATTGCTATCCCTAAAGAAGAAATTGCAGATATGTGTGGGAGTATCCCCCAAACTAACGCCACCGTAATAACGGCTATTGGGAGTAGTATGTAGAGCTTTCTAATGAAATAGTTAAGAGGCGCGAATTTCTCCTTCGGCATTCCTTTTAGCCCGAGCCTTTTCGTTTCTAGGTCTATGAACAGATAAACACCCGAGTAGTAAACTAAAGCGGGTAGCACAGCGGCTATGATTAACTTGTTATAAGGAATCCCGAGAAATTCAGCCATAATAAACGCGGCCGCACCCATTATAGGGGGCATTAACTGTCCACCAGTGGAGGCAACAGGCTCGACGGCTCCGGCAACTTCGAGGGGATAGCCGGCTTTTTTCATCAAGGGTATGGTAAAAGTCCCCGTGGTTAGAACGTTGGCAACGCTTGAGCCGCTTACAGTCCCCATTAGCCCACTTGAGACAACTGCTGATTTAGCAGGCCCTCCTGGACGGGAGCCAAAGAGAGATATCATGAACTCCGTTATGTAATCACTTATCCCAATTTTTAGCAAAAATACCCCAAAAAACACAAAAGCGAATACATAAATTGTCATAACGAAAAATGGGATTCCGAAGATTCCCTCATCGAAATACAGCTGCTGGGTAAACCTGATCCAGTTAAACCCTATATTGTTTATTCCATAAAGCAAAAACACAACCACAACAAGCGGAAGAACCCACCCGAGTACTCTTCTTGTTGCCTCCAGCACCAATATTATTGCCATTACGCCAAAAATAACATCGGTCATGTATACCTCCGCATATGTGGCGTACCTTTGATATACAAGGAATAGGTACATTGATGAGATAACCCCGAGTGCTGCCAGGATATAGTCATACCACGGAACTTTTTTGAGATATTCTTTCTTTTTCTTTATGGGGTAGAGAAGGTATGTTATTAGGAGGATCATTGCAAGAACGAAGGCTTCTCCTTGCTTAGTTTGAAAAGTTGTCTTTAGCGGGCTGATGGTAATACCCATTCTTGAGAAGAGATCATACAATGTGTAATTGAAGTTGAATATGAAAAGGATCTCGTAGATACCTATTAAGATTGCGGCTATTTTTATCACGTTCTCAAGCTTTGGAGGAAGTGTTCTCGTTTTTTCCAGCACGATCTCCTCTACTTTTTCAGATTTTTCTTCGATTTCCATATCAGCACCTCCCGATTATTACAAGTATAAGCGGACATTTCCTCACATTAAAATTCACAGGGGTTTCTTTGGTTGGAGACAATATAACTTCTCCGTTCACACTAATTTTTGCGTGATTCAAGGGAATAAACCAAAAGCTGAGACTCTTTCCGAGGGGAATATTGACTTTTTTGACATAATAGCCGTTTTCCAAGTATTGGAGGTCCTCTGGAAGGCCCGCTCCAAAGTCCTTCCACCACATTCCAGTGACGTACAAGCCTGTTTTGTTGACTTTAAGCTCTTCTACGACTTCACTTCTCTGAACACTGTGTATGTAGGCGATCTTTACGTCCTTCTCACCAAGAAGGCTCACATACGAGTGAGTCCCATCGCTTATTACAAGAACATTCGCGGGAAAAAGAAGTATTATAAGAGAAGGAAACAAAAAAAGAAACCTCTTCAAAAGGTTCACCCTTTAAGCTCTTCTGGAATGCTCAGACCTTTCTCTTCATAGTACTTTATTGCTCCGGGGTGCAGTGGTATGCTCATACCGTCAAGGGCTGTTTCTAGGCTTATAAGTTGGGCTTTCTGGTGAACTGCCCTAAGTTGGTCGACGTTTTCGAACAATATCTTAGTCATCTTGTAAACTGTGTCTTCTGAAAGATCAGCACTCACGGCAAGCATTGCTTTAACGGCTAGGGTTGGGGTGTCCTCTTCAACACCATTGTAGGTTCCCTTTGGAACTACTTGCCTGACGTAGAATATGTACCCCTGTTGTTTGAGCTTGTTAAGAATGTCATCTGGAATTGGAAGGACTCTAACCGGTGTCTGGACGGCTATTTGGTTAACTGACGGGGTTGGAATTCCAGAAACAATAACGGCCGCATCAACTTGGCCGAGCTTAAGGCTTTGTGAAGCCTCGCTGAACTGTTGGTTCACCTTTTCAATGCTGTCCCAAACGCCAGCCGCTCTAAGTACTTGCTCCGCAGCAACGGCGGTTCCGCTTCCTGGGGCACCTATGGCCACTTTCTTTCCAGCCAGATCTTGAAGTGTTTTAATATCGCTATCTGCCCTAACGATGAATTGCACCGTTTCTGGATAAAGGGCGGCAACTCCTCTAATGTTTTTTATTGCTTGCCCTTCGAACATGTAGAGACCGTTGTAGGCATAGTAAGCCACATCGTTCTGGAGGACTGCAGCCTGAGCGGTTCCATCTCCAATTGCCTTTGCGTTTGCCACGCTTGCACCGCTTGTAACGGCCTTAGCTGGGACACCATTTTTAGTTAAGATCTCCGCATACTTAGAGCCGAGAGGGAAGTAAACTCCTCCGGTTCCACCGGTATAGATGGTTATTTCTTGGGCTTGGGTTGTTGTCTGAGTTTGTGTCGCTTTTTGAGTACAGCCCGAAACAATCAAACCAAGGGCCAAAACCAATATCAAACCAATTGCTTTCCACTTCATTTTTTACATCCCCTTTTTTATACATTCAAAATATATTACAGCATTTGCCTCATTATATACTTTACGGTTGTAAACTTTTACCTATCTGTAAATCATTAGTTTTTGAGTATTCCGGTCTGTTATTGAAAATTTTCTGGAAATTTATTCACTTAAATCAAGATAACACATTTAAGAGAGTGCCTTTAAAAGAACTTACCTCTTTTCCATGTCATATGTAGGGCTGAATGATTTTGATGGCAGAACGTTAAGGTTTTTATGCTAAAACTCAATGCTCCATAGGGGATAAGGATGAAGGTTATAATGACGACCAGCGTTGATTTAGCATCCATGAACATTAGGCATAAGCTGATTGAGCATTTTGGATTTCGAGAGACAGAGCAGAAATTCGATGGAACTCAAGTTTATCATTGGAAAGACACTGTGTTATTAACAACTGACAGGGAAATGATATACTATGATCATCTCGACAGGGAGATAACAAACCAGCTAAACATAACCCCAGAGATAATAATTTTCGCATCTAGGCATTCAAGTCAGCAAAAGCTTCCGGCTTTAACGACCCATGTAACTGGAAACTGGGGAAAGGCCATTTATGGGGGAAAAGATGAAAGCTTGGCTATTGCAGAACCCAGGGCAATGAAGCTTGCACTTCTAAAGTTGCGTGAATTAAACACCCTGGGGTGGACTGTATGCTACGAGGCAACACACCATGGGCCAAGTGAGCTTGGAGTGCCTTCCCTTTTTATAGAGATTGGCTCCAGCAAAGAGGAATGGAAAAACGAGGAAGCCGGAGAGATAATTGCAGAGACGATTTTATACGTGCTGGAAAATTATCAAAAAAGCAAATTCAAAACTGCAATTGGGATTGGTGGGGGGCATTACGCTCCCAAACAAACAAAAAAAGCGCTGACCTCTGATATTGCTTTTTCCCACATAGCCGCAAAATATGCGCATCCGCTGTCTAAGGAAATGCTCCTCAAGGCCATAAAAAGAACTTCGGGAGAAGTTAATGCCATCTACGTCGACTGGAAAGGGAGCAAAGGAGAAACAAGGCAGATTGCAAGGGATTTAGCTGAAGAACTGGGCTTAGAATTTATCAAAGACTAACAAAAGAAGCGAAATGCTTAAAGCTTTAAAAGTACACATTTAAATATCGGCTGAACTAATTTGGCTAAGGTTTATATATGTAGAGAATGTGAAAAAACATTTAGAACTGTTACCGATATGGGAGGGTGAAAAGATGTTGAAACTAATTGAAAACGCGATAGAAAGGACCTCCGTCGGGGCAAATGCTCCACTTGAAGTACAAGCTCCATCTTCTGACATTGATGAGGAGCTTAAGAGAATATTAGAGCAAGTGCAGGCAAAGATATATGTCATCGGTGTCGGTGGTGCGGGCTGTAACACCGTTAATAGAATGATGGATGTTGGAATTCAAGGTGCCAAGATAATTGCTGTTAATACCGATGCTCAGGATCTTTTAAAGATAAAAGCTCACAAAAAGATACTCATTGGTAAAGAGCTTACGAGAGGACTTGGTGCTGGGAACAACCCAAAAGTTGGCGAAGAGGCTGCAAAAGAAAGCGAGAGGGATATTAGAGATGCTCTTGAAGGAGCCGACATGGTCTTCATAACCTGCGGTCTTGGAGGGGGAACCGGAACCGGTGCCGCCCCAATAGTTGCAGAGCTGGCAAAAAAGATGGGTGCTCTAACGGTTTCTGTAGTAACGCTTCCATTTACCGTTGAAGGCATAAGGAGAATTAAAAACGCTGAATATGGTCTTGAGAGACTTAGAAAGAACAGCGATACTGTCATAGTCATTCCGAACGACAAGCTTATGGAAGTTGCGCCCAATTTGCCAATTCATATGGCATTCAAAGTTGCCGATGAAATTCTTGTTCAGGCTGTTAAGGGCATTACAGAACTAATTACAAAGCCGGGTCTAATTAACCTTGACTTTGCGGATGTGAAGGCGGTCATGAAAGACGGCGGCGTTGCAATGATTGGTATTGGTGAGAGCGATAGTGAAAAGAGGGCTTTGGAAGCAGCAACACAAGCATTGAACAGCCCATTGCTTGACGTCGACATAAGCGGTGCTAAAGGGGCATTAATAAGCATTGCGGGAAGCGACGTTAAACTCGAGGAAGCCCAGCAGATAATCGAACTAGTCACCAGCAAGCTTGATCCAGAGGCTCAGGTAATATGGGGAATACAGCTTGATCCAGAACTCGAAAAGAGCATAAGGGTGATGGTAGTTGTGACCGGAGTCAGCTCTCCATATGCAGTAGTTGAGGAATCTGAAATCTCATATTCCCCAGAGGAAGAAAAGAAAGTTATTAAGCTCGACTTAACCGAGCTTTAAATTTTGTTTTAATTTCTCTGGCTTTTTGTTCTCCCTTAAATTTATAAATAAACTGAGGGGATATAAGCACAACTTTTAAATAGTCGAGGAATAGTCAAGTCTGAAAGTCGTGAGGGGTGTTAAAAATGGCAGAGAGCTACACAGAAAAGTTTAAAAACTTCATATCTGAGTCAAAGAGAGTTTTACTTGTGACCAAAAAGCCAAGTTGGAAGGAGTATAAGCTTGCTGCCAAGATAACGGGCATTGGAATTATTTTAATAGGCTTTATCGGCATGCTTATCCACATTATTGGTACATTGATAGAAGGTGGAGCATAACTCCCTTGGTGGTAGAAATGGACTCGAAGATATTTGCAGTAAGGGTAACAGTTGGACAGGAAGAGAACACTGCCAAGCTTATTTACAGTAAGGCAAAGACCTACAACCTGCCTATTAGGGCAATTTTAGCTCCTTCCAAGGTTAAAGGGTATATCTTTGTTGAGGCTGCGGAGAAAGCAGCGGTGGATGAGGCAATCAGGGGCATCAGACATGCAAAAGGAACCCTACCTAGAGAGATAGCCTTTAGCGAGATAGAGCACTTCCTTGAAGAGAAACCCGCAGTTAGCGGATTTGAACCTGGAGATATTGTCGAGCTTATTGCCGGTCCGTTTAAGGGAGAAAAGGCTAAGGTTGTCAGAGTTGATGAAGCAAAAGATGAGGTTGTTGTCGAACTCATCGGAGCTATAGTACCGATCCCCGTTACGGTTAGAGGGGAATACGTTAGGCTTATAAGCAAACGCTCAGAGGAGTAGAGGGGTGAAGAGAATGGCAAAAAAACAAATTGTTGAAGTGTTGGTTGAGGGTGGTAAAGCTACTCCCGGTCCTCCACTGGGTCCAGCAATTGGTCCCCTAGGGCTGAACGTTAAGCAAGTAGTTGATAAGATAAACGAGGCGACAAAGGATTTTGCGGGAATGCAGGTTCCAGTTAAGATTATTGTAGACCCAGTGACGAGACAATTTGAGATTGAGGTTGGTACCCCTCCAGTAAGCCAGCTTATAAAGAAGGAGCTTGGCCTTGAGAAAGGTTCAAGTGAGCCAACAAGAAACATTGTGGGAGATTTAACAATGGAACAGGTTATCAGGATAGCAAAGGCAAAGAAGCAGCAAATGCTTGCAGCTGATCTAAAAGCTGCTGTCAAAGAAGTCATAGGAACGGCACTGAGCATGGGAGTTACCGTGGAAGGTAAAGATCCAAGAGAAGTGCAGAAGGAAATAGACGAAGGAGTTTATGACGAAGTATTTGCAAAGGTGGAGTGAGGGAAAAGTTTAAAAATCTCTCCTTTTACGAACTTTTGATTTTCCTTCCAGCTTAAATAAAAAAAGAAGGAGGTCAGAAAAATGGCCTTTGACAGGCAAAAAATCGTGGAAGCGGTGAAGGAGGCTAAAGCCCGGGCTAAGCCGCGTAACTTCACACAGACCGTCGAAGTGGCAGTAAACCTCAAGGATATTGACCTTAAAAAACCTGAAAACAGGTTTAAGCTTGAGGTTGTTTTGCCACACGGTCGTGGGAAGGAGCCAAAAATTGCGGTCATCGCTGATGGTGCCGTTGCCGAGGCGGCTAAAAAGCTCGGGCTTGATGTGATTAGTGGTGAGGAATTGGAGGAATTGGGGAGCAACCCAAGAGGCGCGAGAAAGATAGCCAAGAAGTATGACTTTTTCATAGCAGCTGCTCCTCTAATGCCAAAGATTGGTAGACACCTTGGTAGATACTTAGGTCCAAGAAATAAGATGCCCACGGTAGTTCCACCCACAGTAACCGACCTTACACCATTTGTTGAAAGGCTTAAAAAGACTGTAGGGATACAGCTCAAAAACAACCCGGTAGTACATGCTCCAGTTGGCACAGAGAACATGGACGATGAAAAGCTTGCAGAGAACATTGAAGCAGTGCTTAATGCAATAATAGGAAAGCTCGAAAGAGGAGAGAGCCAAATTAAGTCAGTATACGTCAAAACAACAATGGGTCCAGCTGTAAAAATAGAGGGGTGATATAGATGGCTCATGTCGCTGAGTGGAAGAAGAAGGAAGTTGAAGAACTTGCCAAGCTTATCAAGAGCTATCCAGTGGTTGCCCTTGTAGACGTGGCAGAGGTTCCAGCTTATCCCTTATCAAAGATGAGAGAAAGCCTTAGAGGCAAAGCCGTGCTTAGGGTTTCGAGAAACACCCTAATCGAGCTTGCAATTAAAAAAGCCGCTCAGGAGCTCAATAATCCAGATCTTGAAAAGCTTGTTGGTTACATCCAGGGTGGAGCGGGTATCCTTGTTACAGAAATGAACCCATTTAAGCTTTACAAATTCTTAGAAGAGAGTAAAAAGCCAGCTCCAGCTAAGCCCGGAGTTCCAGCTCCAAGAGACATTGTAGTTCCTGCAGGACCAACACCTCTCCCACCAGGACCTCTTGTAGGTGAGATGCAGGCTTTAGGAATTCCCGCAAAGATTGAGAGGGGTAAGATTTCGATTCAACAAGACACCGTAGTGCTTAAAGCTGGCGAGATTATAACTCCTCAGCTTGCTAACATTCTTAACCAGTTGGGAATTGAACCCCTTGAAGTGGGACTTAAGTTGCTCGCCGCTTACGAGGACGGCATTGTTTACACACCGGAAGTCCTTGCAATTGACGAGGAGCAGTACATCAGCATGATTCAACAGGCTTATATTTATGCCTTCAACTTGTCCGTAAACGTAGCATACCCAACAAAACAAACAATCGAGGCAATCATCCAGAAGGCATTCCTTGGTGCAAAGAACGTTGCTGTGGAAGCGGGGTACATTACCAAAGAGACCGCTGGGGACATACTTGGCAGGGCATTCAGAGTTGCATTGCTCATAGCTCAAGAGTTGCCAGAGGAGTTGCTTGATGAGAAGACCAAAGAACTTTTAAACCAACAAGCACAAGTTATAGCGGCTCAGCCTCAGCCAGCTGAAAAGGCTGAGGAGAAAGTTGAGGAAGAGGAGGAAGAAGAGGAGAAGGAAGAAGAGGCTCTCGCTGGATTGGGAGCTTTGTTTGGTTGATGCGCATCAAATAACAAAGAATAAAGATAACTCGGAGGTGTAAGGAGATGGAGTATGTATACGCTGCTTTATTGTTACACGCCGCTGGTAAGGAAATAACCGAAGAGAACATAAAGGCCGTACTCCAAGCTGCTGGAGTAGAGGTTGATGAGGCAAGAGTAAAGGCTCTCGTTGCAGCCCTTGAGGGAGTCAACATCGATGAGGTTATAGAAAGGGCTGCAATGCCAGTTGCAGTTGCAGCTGCTCCAGCTGCAGCCCCAGCTGCTGAGGCTCCTGCAGAGAAAGCTCCGGCAAAAGAGGAAGAGAAAGAAGAGGAGAAGGAAGAAGAGGTTCTTGCTGGACTTGGAGCCCTCTTCGGCTGAACTCCCTTCATTTCTTTATATTTCAGTTTTTCCTGAGCCGATATTACAACCGGCTTTGGACTTTCTTTTGGATAAAACTAAGTGCTGGCTTCCCTGATAGCTACCCCTATAGGGGTTGCTTGACGGCTCTTCAAGCCTTATGAATGCTATCTGCACGAACCTCTCTCCGTAGTGGAGGACCACTTCTTCTTCGGAGCTGTTGAATAATGCTAACGTAAGGTTCCCATCCCACCCCGGGTCAACCCATGCAAAACTTCCCAAGAGCCCTTCTCTTGCAAAAGTGCTCCTCAATCTCATGTCTCCCATAACATCATCTGGAAGCTTTACCCTCTCCAAGGTCAGAATTAGAGCATGTCCTTTGGGGGGAATGACTACTTTTCCCTCTCTTTCCACATCTACAAATTCCCCATTGACCATGGCCTCTTTTCCCACTCTTAGGTCATAGCCTGCCGGCTGAAGGGATTTTTCGTCAAACGGTTCTATTAGTATCTCCTTTCTAATTTTATGGTCTGGCAGCATCATTTTATCACCGCAACTTTTATGTAGGCATGCATTATAACTCTTTTGAGGGCCCGTGGCCTAGGGGATTGGGCGTCGGCCTTCGGAGCCGAAGGTCCCGGGTTCGAATCCCGGCGGGCCCGCCATATTCAGGAAACATCGCTTGATAGGAATCTATGCCGAGAATACCTTATAGAACCAAATATCCTCTCCGAGTGGGTTCATAAAAAGCCGTTAATCAAGCCTAAAATGGAACTTGGATGAGATTTCCTTCGTGGATTTCTGCCGGATTTGGAGTCCAAAGAAGAATGACTTATTGTTGAGAGAGAAGTGGTGGGCCCGGGGGGCTTTGAACCCCCGACCACGCGGTTATGAGCCGCGCGCTCTGACCAGGCTGAGCTACGGGCCCACAAAGACTGGCGCCGCCGGCCCGACTTGAACGGGCGACCACCGGATTAACAGTCCGGCGCTCTACCGACTAAGCTACGGCGGCACGAACCCAATCATAGGGAGTATAAGTGAATTTATAAAGCTTACGGTGGCTCTGGGCGAAAAGTTTATATACTAACTTAAGCCTTTCTTCATTCGGTGCCCCGGTAGCCTAGCCTGGTGGGGCGGCGGACTTGTAATCCGCAGGCCGCGGGTTCAAATCCCGCCCGGGGCTCCATTGCAATGGGGCCGTGGGGTAGCTTGGCCTATCCTGCGGGCTTTGGGAGCCCGTGACCCGAGTTCAAATCTCGGCGGCCCCACCATAATAATGATCACCTAAATACATCGATAAGATGTTAAGGCGTCCAGAAGAGTTCTTAAACTTTACGCAAACAATATAAACCCTCTTTCAGACTAAACTCACGAAAAGCTTATATACTCAAATTGAAAGCTGGAGGTAGTGAGAGGGTGTACCTTCTAAAAATTTTAAAGGGGGCAATTCTCTGTGACGGCGAAAAAAACCTTTACAATATTTGATCACGTGTTAGTTCCTGAGCACAGAATCCTCAGCGAAGAAGAAAAAGAAGAGCTGCTTAAGAAGTACAAAGTTAAGCTTTCTCAGTTACCCCAAATCAAAGCAAGCGATCCAGCGGTTCAGGCCCTTGGTGCCAAGCCCGGGGATGTTATAGAAATAAAGAGGAAAAGCCCTACTGCGGGGGTTTATTACTATTATAGAATTGTTGTGGAAGACTGAAGTTTTTGAGGTGAGAAAATGAGAGGCCCTACTGTTGTTGAGGTTACTCCGGATGATCTTTGGGAAGTTATGAAAAGCTACTGGGAAGAAAAGGGACTTGTAAGACAGCATCTCGATTCTTACAACGCTTTCATTGATCATGGAATGCAGGAAGTAGTTAACGAGTTCGGTGGAGTCAAGCCAGACATTCCAGACTTCGAGGTCAAATTCGGAAGGATAAGGCTTGGTGAGCCAGAGTTCCAAGAGGCCCACGGGCAGAGGAAGCCACTTTATCCAATGGATGCAAGAATTAGAAACCTTACCTACTCGGCGCCGATTTTCTTGGAAATGATACCCGTTGTCAAGGGGATCGAGCAAGAGCCCGTTGAGGTCAGAATTGGAGAAATGCCGGTAATGCTTAAGTCAAAAATATGCAGACTTTATGGGTTAAGTGATGAAGAGTTAATTGCCCATGGAGAAGATCCAAAAGATCCAGGAGGATATTTCATAATCAATGGTTCTGAAAGGGTTATTGTCTCTATCGAAGATTTAGCACCGAACAGAACACTTGTAGAAATTGATGAAAGACAGAGCAGATATATAGCGAAGTGTTTCTCCTACAGACATGGCTACAGAGCTTTGATAACAGTGGAAAGAAGAAAAGATGGTTTGCTTTACGTTTCTATTCCAAACGTGCCCGGTGTCATAAAGTTCGTTTACGTCATGAGGGCCCTTGGTCTTAAGAGTGATAAAGAGATCGTCGATGCTGTGAGCAACAACCCTGAGATTCAGCAGGTTCTCTTTGACAATCTGGAAGACGCAAGCGATATACAGACTCAAGAAGAAGCTTTGGATTACATAGGAAAGAAGGCTATGCCGGGACAGCCAAGGGAGTATAGGTTGAGAAGGGCTCAATCAATAATTGACAACAACCTTCTCCCCCACATGGGAGTCTCCCCAGAAGACAGAATAAGAAAGGCCTATTACCTTGGAATGATGGCTCTTAAGGTTATCGAACTCTCCCTCGGACTTAGAGGAGAGGATGACAAAGACCACTATGCGAACAAGAGGCTCAAACTTGCCGGCGACCTCTTGAAGGATCTCTTTAGAGTTGCCTTCGGTCAGCTCGTTAAGGACATGCAGTATCAGCTCACCAAAACCTACCAGAGAAAGGGTGAAAAATACACCTTCCAAGATATTCAGAAGTTTGTGAGAAATTCTGTGAGACCGGATGTACTAACGGAGAGAATTGAACACGCTCTGGCAACTGGAGCTTGGCCCGGGGGAAGAACCGGTGTCAGTCAGCTCTTGGATAGGACTAACTTTATGTCAACTCTCTCTCACTTGAGAAGAGTTACTTCTCCACTAAGCAGAGAGCAGCCCCACTTTGAAGCGAGAGACCTTCACGGTACCCACTGGGGAAGAATCTGTCCAACGGAAACCCCTGAAGGTCCCAACTGTGGTCTGGTTAAGAATCTTGCTTTAATGTCCCAAATAACAACCGCGATTCCAGAGGAGGAAGTTTTGGAGTATCTGGAAAGCCTTGGCATAGTGCACATCGAGGAGAAGAGACCGGAGCCAGAGGACTGGAGAATATATCTAAATGGAGTTCTCATTGGGACCTATAAAGACGGTATTTCTTTGGTAAACAAGATAAAAAGCGACAGAAGGGCTGGAAGAATCAGCGATGTGATAAACGTTGCTTATTATGAAGACGTTAGGGAAGTATACATTAACAGCGACGATGGTAGGGTTAGGAGACCCCTCATCATTGTTGAAAACGGCATTCCAAAGCTTACAAGAGAGCATGTTGAGGCCATAAAGAAGGGAACTCTCAAATGGAGCGATCTTGTGAGAACTGGGGTTATTGAGTATCTCGATGCTGAGGAAGAGGAAAATGCCTACGTGGCAACTTGGCCATGGGAGGTTACTGAAGAGCACACCCACCTTGAGATAATGCCAGCTGCAATACTTGGATTGCCGGCATCACTTGTTCCATATCCAGAGCACAACGCCGCTCCAAGAAACACCTATGGGGCAGGTATGGCCAAGCAGAGCCTTGGTTTGGGCTGGGCGAACTTTAGAATAAGGGTGGACACGAGGGGTCATTTAATGCACTATCCTCAAATTCCTCTCGTTAATTCGAGGATTATGGAGGCAGTAGGTTTTGAGCAGAGGCCGGCAGGCCAAAACTTTGTAGTTGCAGTTCTCAGTTATGGTGGATATAACATGGAAGACGCAGTTATCATGAACAAGGCCTCCATTGAGAGGGGATTGGCGAGATCAACGTTCTTTAGAACATATGAGGCTGAAGAAAAGAAATACATGGGTGGGCAGACAGATAAGTTCGAAATTCCAGATCCAACTGTTAGAGGATTCCTTGGTGAAAAATACTACAGGCATCTTGACGAAGATGGTATAATATTCCCAGAATCAAAGGTGGAAGGGAAGGACGTTCTGGTTGCGAGAACTTCTCCACCGAGGTTCCTTGAAGAGCAAGCTAGCTTAGGCGCTGGTATACTCCAGGGAAGGAGGGAGACGAGCATAACTATGAGACCCGGGGAGGAAGGGATAGTTGATAAGGTCATATTGACCGAAACGGGAGATGGAACAAAACTTGTTAAAGTGACGGTTAGAGACCTTAGAATTCCAGAAGTTGGTGACAAATTTGCTTCAAGGCACGGACAGAAGGGTGTTATCGGGCTTATAGTGCCTCAAGAGGACATGCCGTGGACAGAGAGCGGAATAGTTCCGGATTTAATAGTTAACCCACACGGTATCCCAAGCCGTATGACTGTTGGACAGCTTATCGAAGCAATAGGTGGAAAAGTTGCTTCACTTAAAGGAAGAAGGATAGACGGAACCGCTTTCATTGGAGAACCTGAGGAAAAACTCAGGAAGGAGCTCGAAGAGCTTGGCTTCAAACACAACGGAAGAGAAGTTATGTACGATGGAATCACCGGAAGAAGGTTTGAGGCGGATATATTTGTTGGTGTTATATACTACCAGAGACTCCACCACATGGTAGCAGATAAGCTGCACGCACGTTCAAGGGGTCCGGTGCAGGTTCTCACAAAACAACCAACTGAGGGTAGGGCAAGAGAGGGAGGTCTCAGGTTCGGTGAAATGGAGCGTGACGTTCTCATTGGACACGGTGCATCGATGCTCTTGGTGGAGAGGCTGCTGGAGGAAAGCGACAAAACAGAGGTCTGGGTATGTGAGAGCTGTGGACATTTGGCAATCGAGGACAAGCGTAGGGATAAGGTCTACTGCCCAGTTTGTGGAGAGGAGGAGAAGATAAGCAAGGTAGAGATGAGCTATGCCTTCAAGCTGTTGTTGGATGAGATAAAGGCCATGGTTATTAGACCATCGTTAAAACTCAAGGAGAGGGTGTAGGGCTATGCACTCAATGAAAAAGGTTCTCGGAAGTATTGAATTTGGTATATTGTCCCCCCAAGAGATTAGAAAGATGAGCGCCGCCGAGATAACTGTGCCGGACACCTATTCAGAGGACGGTTATCCAATTGACGGTGGATTAATGGATAGAAGACTTGGTGTTATAGACCCAAACCTTAGATGTGAGACCTGTGGAGCAAACTACAAAGAATGTCCTGGACATTTTGGACATATAGAACTCGCGAGGCCCGTTATTCACGTAGGGTTTGCAAAGACGATATACAGAATCCTTGAAAGTACTTGCAGGGAATGCGGAAGAATTAGGCTAACCGATGAGGAAATAGAGGAATACATGACAAAGTTCAGTGTGAATGAAGCCAGGAAGAGTGAAATAGATGTTCTAGTGACAGAAATACACAAAAAGGCAAGGGAAAGAATGGTCTGCCCCCACTGTGGTGCTCCCCAATACCAGATAAAGTTCGAGAGGCCCACAATATACTGGGAGATAAGAAGAGACGAGGAAGGAAATGAGTATAAACATAGAATGATGCCAAGTGAAATTAGAGACAGACTGGAAAAGATTCCGAATAAGGATTTACCTCTTCTTGGCCTTGATCCCGAGAAGTCAAGACCGGAATGGATGGTTTTGACAGTTTTGCCAGTTCCCCCAGTTACGGTAAGACCCTCGATTACACTTGAAAGCGGTATAAGGGCTGAAGACGATTTAACTCACAAGCTTGTTGACATAATAAGAATCAATGCCCGTTTGAAACAGAACATTGAAGCCGGAGCCCCGCAGCTCATTATCGAAGACCTATGGGATCTCCTTCAATATCACGTGACCACATACTTTGACAATGAAACTTCCGGAATTCCACCTGCAAAGCACAAGAGTGGAAGACCACTCAAGACGCTCGCTCAAAGACTCAAGGGTAAAGAGGGAAGATTCAGGAAGAACCTCAGCGGTAAGCGTGTTAACTTCTCTGCAAGAACTGTTATCAGTCCAGACCCAATGATAAGTATAAACGAAGTTGGCGTTCCCTTAGTGGTTGCAATGGAGCTAACGGTTCCAGAGAAAGTGACCGAGTTCAACATTGAAAAGCTTAGAAAGATGATCCTCAACGGCCCTGAGAAGTATCCCGGGGCTAACTATGTAATAGACCCACAGGGAAGAAGAATACGCCTTATGGAAAGCAACAGAGAGACAATAGCCAACATGCTTGATATTGGCTGGACGGTTGAGAGGCATCTTCTCGATGGGGACATAGTTCTCTTCAACAGACAGCCATCCCTTCACAGAATGAGCATTATGGCCCACAGGGTTAGGGTTATGCCCTACAAGACATTTAGGCTTAACTTGGCAGTCTGTCCTCCATATAACGCTGATTTCGATGGAGACGAGATGAACCTCCACGTTCCACAAACGGAAGAGGCACAGGCTGAGGCCAAGATATTAATGGAAGTTCAAAACCACATACTCTCCCCAAGATACGGGGGACCGATAATAGGTGGAATTCAAGATCACATATCCGGAGGCTATCTGCTGACCAGGGAAGGGGTGTATTTCACAAAATACGAAGTTGAGCAGATGTTGATGTTTGCGGGTGTTGATGTGAAGGAGCTTCCAAAACCGGATAAGGTAGAAAACGGCGTTGAGTACTGGAGTGGAAAGACTATATTCTCCCTCTTATTGCCGGATGACCTGACGATCTGGTACCGCAACAAGCTTTGTGATGACCCGTCTCAATGTGAACCAATTGAAAGGCTCATTGAAGAGAAGCTGGTGCCCAGTGAAGAGGAAATTAGAAAAGTCGCCACAGATGGCTTTGTCTACATCCGCAACGGAAAACTGTTGAGCGGTGCAATAGACAAAAAGGCCTACGGTAGAGAGGATGGAAAGATTCTCGACATCATAGTTAGAGAGTACGGTGTTGAGAGGGCTAGGCAGTTCTTGGATCAGGTTACAAAGCTTGCGATATGGGTAATCACCCATAAGGGATTCACGACTGGAATAGACGACGAAGACCTTCCCGATGAGGCGAAGGCGAGAATTAGAGAGATAATAATGGAGGCAGAGGACAAGGTTCAAAGGCTAATAGAAGCATACAAGAACGGTGAACTTGAGCCATTGCCCGGTAAAACCCTCGAAGAGACCCTTGAGAGCAAGATAATGGCAGTGCTCTCTGAGGCGAGAGATAACGCGGGTAAGGTGGCCGAAAAGTATCTGGGTATGAACAATCACACTGTTATAATGGCCAAAACTGGGGCAAGAGGTAAGATTCTCAACATCACTCAGATGGCCGCTATGCTTGGACAGCAGTCGATTAGAGGTAAGAGACTTTACAGAGGATACAGAAACAGAGTGCTGAGCCACTTTAAACCCGGAGATCTTGGGGCGAGGGCAAAGGGCTTCATCGTGAACTCCTACAAGAGTGGATTGACTCCACAAGAGTACTTCTTCCACGCAATGGGTGGTAGGGAAGGTCTCGTTGACACAGCCGTTAGAACGGCACAAAGCGGTTACATGCAAAGAAGGCTCATAAACGCACTCCAAGACCTCAAGGTAGACTACGATGGAACTGTGAGAGACCCGACTGGAATTATAGTGCAGTTCCGCTATGGCGAAGACGGAGTAGACCCAATGAAGAGCTGGGGCGGAAAAACAGTGGACGTTGATAGAGTGATAATGAGGACTTTAATAAAGCTCAGGGAGAAGGGGTGAGAGTTATGACATCAAGTTCAACTATTAAAAAGCTTTTAGAGAGCAAAGCCTCCAATCTGCCGGAGAGACTTAAGGAAGAGCTCTTGGAGAAGCTCCTCATTTATAACGAGAAGTACAAGCTGAAAAAGGCAGAAATTGAGGCAATAATTGATGAGGTTGTGGCCGAATACGAAAAAGCTCTAATAGAACCCGGAGAGGCTGTGGGGACTGTTACCGCCCAGTCGATTGGAGAGCCCTCTACACAGATGACACTCAACACCTTCCACTATGCGGGTGTTGCTGAGATTAACGTTACCCTTGGTCTCCCAAGAATCATTGAAATCGTTGATGCAAGAAAGAACCCATCAACTCCAATTATGACCGTTTATCTCGATGAGGAGCATAGATACGACTCAGAAAAGGCCCGTGAAGTTGCAAGGAGAATTGAGGGAACAACCCTCGAAAGCCTTGCCAGAAGCATGACTCTTGATATACTCAACATGGAATTCGTGGTTGATGTTGACCCGGAGCGCCTTGAGAAAAGCGGTTTAACGATGGAGAAGATTCAGGCAAAGCTTGAACGTTCATTCAAGTCGGCAGAAATAGAGGTTGATGGAAACACATTGATAATCAGAATGAAAAAGATTAAGGGTGTTTCAACGTTGAGAAGACTCGCCGATAAAGTTAAAAAGCATCGTCTAAAAGGACTGTCAGGCGTAGGAAAAACAATTATCAGGAAAGAGGGGGATGAGTACGTCATATACACAGAGGGATCAAACTTTAGACAGGTGCTCAAGGTTCCGGGCGTTGATCCAACAAGAACAAGGACGAACAATATCCACGAAATAGCCGAAGTGCTTGGCATTGAAGCTGCAAGAAATGCTATTATCGAAGAAATAACAAGGACGATGCAGGAGCAGGGTCTTGAAGTAGACGTCAGGCATATCATGCTCGTCGCTGATATGATGACCCTTGATGGCGTTGTGAGACCCATTGGAAGGCATGGTGTGGTTGGTACAAAGGCGAGTGTGCTCGCTAGAGCTGCATTCGAGATTACCGTTCAACACTTACTCCAAGCTGCTGAAAGGGGAGAAGTCGATCCCCTCAACGGTGTGGTCGAAAACGTATTAATCGGTCAGCCCGTTCCGGTTGGAACGGGTATCGTTAGACTGACAATGAAGTTACCGATTAAAAATCCATAGAAGAGTAGGGAGGTGTAGGTAATGGATCTGGCATTTGAGCTTAGAAAAGCCCTTGAAACAGGAAAGGTTATCATTGGTTCAAACGAAACAGTTAGGCTTGCCAAGGTCGGGGGTGCAAAGCTCATCATCATAGCCAAAAACGCACCAAAAGAGCTTAAGGATGACATCAACTACTATGCAAAGCTCAGCAATATTCCAGTTTATGAGTTCGAGGGGACAAGCGTTGAGTTAGGCACAATGCTCGGTAAGCCCTTTGTAATTGCATCACTGGCAATAGTAGAACCTGGAGAGAGCAAAATACTGGCACTGGCTGGAGGTAAGTGAGCATGCCACTCAAGCTAAACACCGAGCAGATAAAGTATATAGCACTCTTTGAGAGCTTTACAGGAGCAACAGTGCTCGATTGCTTGATCGACTCATCGAGGAATCGCTTAATATTCGTCATCAAGAAGGGAGAGATGGGCTTGGCATTAGGCAAAGGAGGCAGCAACGTTAAAAGGATACAGGGGATGTTGGGAAAGGACATTGAGCTCATAGAACATTCGGAGAATCCGGAAGAATTCCTCAAGAACATTTATAAAACAATGGGCGTAAAGATTAAAAAAGTCCACATAACTGAAAAGAAAGATGGAAAAAAAGTTGTCCTCCTTGACGTGAATCAAAGGGATAAGCCCCGGGCGATAGGTAGAGGGGGGCAAAACATAAACCTCGTCAAAGAATTAATGGAGAGGCATCACGGGATTGAGGAAGTTGTGGTAATTTGAGGTGATGATCATGGCTGGAAAAAAGGCTCCTCACGGTGAATTTGCTGGAAGAAAGCTCAAACTCAAGAGAAAGAAGTTTAGGTGGAGCGACATAACCTACAAGAGAAGGGTACTTAGGCTCAAGGAGAAGAGCGATCCACTTGAAGGTGCACCACAGGCGAGGGGAATTGTCCTTGAAAAGATTGCGGTTGAAGCTAAGCAGCCAAACTCAGGTATGAGAAAAGCGGTTAGGGTTCAGCTCATCAAGAACGGTAAAGTGGTTACCGCTTTCACCCCCGGTGACGGTGCTATCAAGCACATTGACGAACACGATGAGGTCATCATAGAGGGGATTGGCGGTCCAAAGGGTGGATCCATGGGTGACATTCCAGGAATTAGGTACAAGGTTGTCATCGTTAACAAGACTTCCCTTAAAGAGATAGTTAAGGGTAGAAAAGAAAAGCCAAGAAGGTGATGCTCATGGCCAAACCATTAGAAGAGAGATTTTTTATCCCAAAGGATTTCAAGGTTTTCGGGAGATGGAGTGTTGAGGAGGTAGTCGTTGAGGACCCATCGCTCAGACCTTACATTAATCTCGAACCAAGGATTCTTCCCCACAGCCACGGAAGGTATGCTAAGAAGCAGTTTGGTAAGGCAAATGTGCATATTGTTGAGAGGCTAATAAACAAGGTAATGAGAAGCGGTGCTTCAAGCTACAAAATCGGCGGGCACTTCATGAGAAGAGAACACCGCTCATTGATGAGCAAGAAGACGAAGGCTTATGAGGTCGTAAAAGAGGCTTTCAAGATCATTGAACAGAGAACAAAGCAGAACCCAATTCAAGTTCTTGTTAAGGCAATCGAAAACTCCGCCCCAAGGGAAGACACCACAAACGTCATGTTCGGTGGAGTTAGATACCACATTGCAGTTGATATCTCTCCACTGAGAAGGCTTGATGTTGCCTTGAGAAACATCGCCCTCGGTGCCTCAGCAAAGTGTTACCGCAACAAGATTAGCTATGCCCAGGCTTTGGCAGAGGAAATAATAGCCGCGGCAAACAAGGATACAAAGAGCTTCGCATACAGCAAGAAGGAAGAAATCGAGAGGATTGCACAGTCCTCAAGGTGAGCTCTTTTATTTCTTTTTCAATTGTATGTTAAGCACGGTCTCTCCTTTGTATCTTTTAATTCCTTCAGAGCAGAGCCCCCACGCTATTTAATTAAACTTTTCCCTACCATATCTTCAGGCTTCTCAACTCCAAAGAACTTCAAGATTGTGGGTGCAATATCGTAGAGGCTGGCATTTTCAGTGTCCACATCCTCAAACCCCCAGAGGATAAGAGGTACTCTCATCACTGGCTCGTTCATTGATCCATGCATCCCCTTTACCCAGTAACTTTTGCCTTTAATTCCATTACAAAACCTATGAGAGCAGAACCAGTAGCCTTCCTTGGCCGAGACTATAATTTCTCCGCTGTTTGGGGTATTTAGGTGTGGCAAATCCTCTCTAAAAAAGACGTACTTTACACCGGAGGCTCTCTTTAATAGTGAATACGCCTCCTCTGCTTCTTTTGGGTCTTTTAGATAAACGTGCACTCCCCCTCCAGATGAGACCCTCAGTGTTTCAATACCGTGTTTTTTGAGATAAGCCCTGAGGTTTATCCACGTGTGGACTTTTTCCTGTCCATGGTCTGCAAAGATTATAAATGCGTATTCGTCATTAAGCCTTTCCCACAAAACGTTTAATGCTATATCCACCGTTTCAACGGCTTTCATGGCTTCATGGCTTAAGGGAGCATAATCGTGTTGCATACCATCAATCGAGCAGAAGTGAACTAAAAGCAAATCCGGTTTGCACTCTTCATAGAGGTAAAGGGCGGAATTTAAAACCCATTTATCTTTCCTCCAATCTCTTCCGTGTTGCCTATAGAGGTCATCGTCGCTGAAAAACGGGGGGAAGATCCTAACGTGGGTACCACTGAAGGGAGGCATTGTATAACCGCTAACTGAAGCACTCCTTATTCCCTTTTCCCTGAGAATATCAATCACAGTTCTTGCCTTTATAACTTTGTGCGGATTAAAAGCTACCTCATAGTCGTAAAAATTCACCTTTCTGTCGGCTATCCTGTCATAATAACCATTTTCAACAACGCCGTGAATCCATGGAGGAACTCCGGTAACTACACTCGTATGAACTAAATCCGTAAGCGTTGGGAATATCGACTCCACAACTTCAAAGAACCCCTCCTCCGCCAGCTCACTTAAAAATGGCATGTGTTTTAAATTGTAAACCCCATTGCCGTCGATGCTTATGAGCGCGAGTTTTTTTCTCATAGACTAAGCTACGGGAGATTGGTTAAAAAGTTTAAGTTTAGAATGCTAGATTGAAAGAATTGTTATTGATGTTGCCGCTCCTTTTGGGTTATATGGAAAAGGTAATAGTCGAGTGTCCTCTGCTTTCTCGTTCGCAAAATCCAGCTTTTTTCTATATATTTCTCAAGCTTTAGCTCAAGGAACTTTCTTAGTTCATTGAAGGCTTCCTGAAGCGTGTTAAATCTCCCTACTGGGCTCTCCATGGCTTTCTTTACCCCCACCCTTATTTGCCACACGCCCACAGGAGCGTAGTACTTTGGGGTTACTTCCCTGAACACTATTATTCTCGCCTGCCTTCTTCTTCTCCTGAGACTTTCAAGAACGCTCAAACGGGCGGCATAATACGCCCCAGTGGTCTCTTCAGCGTAGCCCTTGATACCGCAAAAGTCCTCATAGTCATGGATAACTTCCGGTTCGTCGCTTCCAAACAGAGAGCCCTTAAGCCAGACCTCTAAAAGTTCAAAGGCGTAAGTTTCGGGCATTAGAAGCACAGCATACCTGTTCCCCAAGAATTCGTAAAAGTAGAGCTCAAAATCGTTTATAGGTTCATAATGGAGGATTTCTTTCCTTAGTTTTTTACCTATAGTATCCTGCACAGCTGTGATGCTCCACCTTGTCGGAACGAGCTTTCTGTTAATGCCCAAAAGTCCTGCAGAGAGGAGTCTTATTATGTAGTACTCATCAAAGCCCCAGCTGTAGAGTCTCATTATTGCCTGTTCGGCTTTTAGTTCATCACTAACTATGTAGTCCGTTTTCCTCGGTATTTTTGGGTTTTCCGTGAGCTCAAAGTCGAGAAGTTCTGCCTTTGGCCCTATTGGGGGAGCAAATTCACTTGGGAGAACTTTTAGAACTGGTCTCTTCTTGAGGAGAATCTCACTGTCCACGGGTCTTATGCTCATTGCCAGCTCCTGAACCTCTTCAAGGATTCTTTCGCTTTTTCTCACGTTGACATCAGCCTTCATCTCCCCCATGACAAGAAGGGAGCGATAGTAGAGGATATCCCTTATTGTTTTGTTCTCCCATTTTAGAGGACTGTCGAGGTGGGAAGTGTTTCCCTCTATTGGAGGAACAAGGGGTCCGATACGGACTTTGGGGTAGCCGTATTCGCCAACAAATATGCTGGGAGGAGAGGAGCCGAAGATCTCTCTGCGGTTTATCTTCTGCTCCACATTCTTGGCTACCCTAAATCGTTCGAGAATCGGGCATGTGGGCCTTCCACAAAGCAACTTTCTTCCTTTGCATAGGGCACAGAGTTTTGAGTTAAAGAACTCCATCGGTTTTAAATAGAGGGCGGAGGTATTTATACCTATCCTCGGCGTTTCCCTTTGCGAAAGATTTAAATACCCTCCCAAACTCCTTAATGTTGGACGTGCCGCGGTAGCCTAGCCTGGTAGGGCGCCGGCCTGCTAAGCCGGTGGGCATAGTCCCTCCGGGGTTCAAATCCCCGCCGCGGCGCCAAAATATCTTCTTCGGGTAAAATGCCGGGATAGCCTAGAGGTGAGGCGGCGGACTGCAGATCCGCTTTACGGGGGTTCAAATCCCCCTCCCGGCTCCATTAAACGCTTTTCAGCCCAGAACCGGTAAGGGGAATGAGGACTTTTGTGCCTTTTTCAAAATAACCATCCCCTAAGAGCAACTTAAATGCAGCGTAGGCTGTTGCTGACGTTGGTTCGACTAAAAAGCCCATAGAAATAAGTTCTTTTATAGCCTCCACTATCTCTTCATCTCCCACAGAAACACATGCTCCATCGCTCTCTTTTAGGACTTTGAGCATCTGCCTTCTTCTGGGAGGTTCTGGAATGGCTATCCCTTCTGCAAGTCTGCTTTTTTCTTTACTTCTCTTGCACAGGCTTTCATATCCTCTCCCTTGGACGGCAATCATTCTTGGAATTTTTGTTCTTCCAAGCTTTTCTAAATCTTTAAACCCCTTATAGAGTCCCAAAAATAGAGTCCCACTTCCAGTAGCTGCTAACGTGTAGTCCACACTTCCTATCTGCTCATAAACCTCATAAGCTATTGTTTTTGTGCCTTCGATGAAGTAGGGGTTGTACCAGTGAGATATATACATCCCTTTCCGAAAACCCTTTGCCCTTTCGTGCACTTCCATTCGTGATCCCTCAACCTCATGAACCTCCGCCTCTAATAGTTTTAGAAGCCTCTTTTTTCCTTCGCTTGTGTGTTTTGGAATGAAGATATGGGCTTTTAGCCCTTCACTTTTTGCGAAGAGCGCCAAGCTTAACGCTGCATTTCCGGAAGAGTCAAGTGTTACCTCCCTTATGCCTTCTTCCTTCAGTTTTGCAACGGTCACATAAGTACCCCTGTCCTTGAAGGAGCCGCTGGGCATCAGGTATTCAAGCTTGAAGAAAACGTTGATCCCTTCGATTTTTCTCCCAACTATTGGAGTTATTGGAAGAGTCAACTTTGGCAAAAACTCCTCTTTTAGGGGTAAAAAACTGAGGTACCTCCTTACGTCCAGGAATTCTCCTCTCAGCAACCCTCTAAAACTACCTTCTTTTTCCCCGATGTATTCAAGAACTCCTCCGCATTCGCACATAATTTTAAAGCCTTCATAAGTCCTTCCGCATCTCAGACACTTTAACATCTCCTCACCCTTTGCAGTAGGGATTTCGTTTATATATCACTTTCCCAAAATCCATGTAGAGGTGGGAGAAATGAAAAAGTTTATGCCCGCTGATAGGCCTCAAACGGAAGAGGGGTACCAATACCACATAGCCTGTAAGCCCGGTGATGTTGCCCGCTACGTTCTCCTCCCGGGCGATCCTGAGAGGGTTCCCAAGATAAGTTCCCTCTGGGATGAAGCAAAGGAAATAGCATTCCACAGGGAGTACAGAACCCACACGGGTAAGTATAAAGGCGTTCCTATAAGCGTAACCTCAACGGGAATAGGAGGGCCTTCAACGGCAATAGCAATAGAGGAATTAGCAGCAATAGGTGCCGACACTTTCATTAGGGTAGGCTCGACGGGAGCAATCCAGCCCGGGATAGAGATTGGTGATTTGATAATAGCGAAAGCAGCTGTTAGACTTGAAGGGACGTCGAAGCAGTATGTTAGAGTTGAATATCCAGCAAGTGCCGATATTGAGGTTACCTTGGCCTTAATCGAAGCTGCGGAAACATTGGGGGTTAGCTACCACGTTGGAATCACGGCCTCTACTGACAGCTTTTATGTGGGCCAAGCAAGGCCCGGATTGAACGGCTATTTCCCGAGCTTTGCAAAGCACCTCATAGAGGATTTGAGGCAGGCTAAAGTTACGAACTTTGAGATGGAAGCTGCTACACTTTACACCCTCGCGAACATCTATGGTCTTAGAGCAGGCTGTGTCTGTGCGGTCTTTGCAAATAGAATAACCAATGAGTTTGGAAAAGCCGGAGAAAGGGAGGCGGCATTGGTTGCAAGTGAAGCTGTCAAAATTCTACACGAATGGGATGAAGAGAAAGAGAAAAAAGGTAAAAAATACTGGTTCCCAAGTTTGAGGAAGCTTTAATCCCTTTTTAATTTAATTAGAGAATCTTGGAGCTCTTGGGCTTCGATGCTGGAGGTTTTTCCATAGTCCTCGAAATCAACTGACCTTACTACTTGGAAGTTTATCCTCTTTTCTGATAGCTGAACGAGGAAGCTTCTGCTTGAGTGCTCTCTAAACTCTTGGAGAATTTTTTCGTTTAGGAGGGATGTGTTAACCAACGTTACCAGCACTCTCTTCTCATCCCCAAGGAAAGGTCGTATTATTGTTCCGAAAAACGTTTCCAGTGCTCTGGGGTCATCTTCATAGAGCTTTATAAGCTTCTCTATCCCCACAACAATTCTTATAGCGAATTCACTCTCTTCTTCTCTTTGGAACTCCTTGAGAGCTTCCAGATACTGCTCTCTCCACACGGGGATCTCACTTTTTAGCTCTATCCTCTTGAGGATTTTGCCCGTTTTCATAATTCCGCCAAACTTAATTACTGGCAGGTTTTCTATAAAAGACGGGTCAATACCTGCAAGTTCAAGGTGGGCCTTTAAGATGTGGAGCTGGTCAAGTACATCTATAAGGAGCACCTTAGTGTTGCTCTGCTTTGCATAGTTAATGACGATGCGGAATATTAGATGGATTGGTTCCGAAGAGGTGTATTCCACCAGAATGTCCTCCCCTCTTCTTATTTTTCTAAGCTGATTGAAAACGTCTCTCTCAAAAATCTCCATGTTTCCCACTCCCCTGTGAATTTCGTCGTATGAACATTCCTAAAATTAAAAATTGGAATAATTCACCATATGTGCGGATAGTTATGGGACTATAAAAAGCTTTTTGCGAATATTTTTAGTTTATACCTTGAACTTATTAAACTTCATCCTCCTTACATCCGGAAGCGCCAAAATCCCTAAGGGAGAATTTGTTAGAATAGTTCTTGGAACTGAACTTATAAAACTCCTATCTGAAGGCCCGGCAGTTTTGAATCTAAAGCTTTTTAGAAGAAAGCGGATTTTACAAAGGTGGTGCGGGGGACGGGATTCGAACCCGCGTAGCCCTACGGCACCGGATCTTAAGTCCGGCCCCTTTGGCCAGGCTCGGGCACCCCCGCTCATAAGTGAAAGAGCAAAGTTCGAATAAAAAGCTTTCGGTAATTCAAAAAAGGTAAAGCTTAAAAAGAAATGCTTGTAAGTGAACACAGTCAAGATCATGGAGGGATTAAAATGGCAAGGTTTCCTGAAGCTGAGGCAAGAATATTTAGGAAGTACATCTGCATGAGGTGCGGTGCCACTAACCCATGGAGAGCAGAGAAGTGCAGGAAGTGCGGATACAAGGGACTAAGGCCAAAAGCTAAAGAACCAAGAGGAGGAGCAGGACGTTAGAGGTACTTAAGCTTGTTTAATATTTCTTCTATAAATTTTATTCCCTCTTCGAGGAGTTTTTCCCCTTTTTCTGTAAGCTTGTAGTATTTCCTCGAGGGTTTTCCGGTTTCGCTTTCGTGCCATTCTGAAGTTACGTATCCATCGTGTTCAAGCTTGTAAAGCACCACATAGCTGCTTACCGTGGCAGGTTCAAATCCGAATCTCTCTCTTATCTCATTTTTGAGTTCATATGCATACATAGGCCTGTCTTTTAGCAATCTCAGTATGTAAACCCACAGAACTTCCTTTGTTATCTTCTCCTTGAGTCTCTCCATGGGGGTTGTCATATATATCACCCTCGATGATACATATTGTCATCCTTAAAACTTTTATGCTTATAAATATTGGGTTTTCATATAATTTAAACATTTTGCCGCTATAAAATCCAAAAGCAAAAGGGTTTTAACTGCAAAAACTCAAAGACAAATGGTGAGCTACCATGAACCTTGACTTCGGTGGAATAATGGGAGATATGGGAATTGGAGCCGTTGTTGGCTTTATAACGGGCTATGCGCTTAAAAAGTTCATAAAAATAGTGCTTACCTTGATAGGCGTATATCTGCTGAGTCTCTTCTGGCTTCAGCAAAAGGGGGTTATAACAGTAAACACCGATGCTCTCTTCAACCTTGCAGAAAGCGCAACTGCATCAACTTTAACTTTGGCCGATAAAGTAGTGGGGATTTTACCGGGGACTGGGGCATTTGTTGCAGGCTTCTATTTAGGGTTCCGCAAAGGTTAAATTCCGCTTTATTTATTTTTCTTTCATGAGTTACGAGAAGAAGGTCATGTTACGGCATTCAATAGCGAGTATAGTGGCTCTTGTCCTCTTCGGTCTCAGCAGGCTTGTCTACAGCATAGTTATCTCAAGAAGATTTGGCATTGAAGTTCTGGGAAAGGTGAATTCGCTGATATCACAGGCATTTTTACTGGCCATTCCGTTAAGCTTTTTTGCCGTTGCTTTGGGGAAATATGCCTCCGAGTTTCTGGGAAAAGGGGAAATAGAAAAAATAAAATCCATGGCAACGTTGGGATTTTCTTTTCCTTTTATTGGCTTGATTTTGATTCCCTTTAACTTTTATTTGGCTTTTCTGGCGGTTTTAAGGGCGCTTCAGTTAACGTTTCGTAGCTTTATTTATGGTCTCCATCGGGGTGAGATTTATGCCTATGCAATGCTGGGAGCGTTTGTGCTATTTATTGGAGGATTTCTGTCGGAAAACTACTATCTGCCCTATATCGGCCTTCTTTCTGGTGTAACCCTCTTCGGGTTTTTGTATCTCCTTAAAGAAAAGCTCTTTGGAAAACCTACCTCTGAGACCTTTAAAATCCTCCTAGGATATTCCAGCTTTGCATTCCTTGGGACAATTTCGGGAGTTTTTCTTGTTCAGGCTCCGTATTTTCTAAGCGAGAGGCTTGCTTCTCCCAGAGTCGCCGGTGTTGTTTCTGCCTCACTCTCTGCGGCATTTTTGTTGACGTACATGCCCCAGGTGTTTCAATCAGCCATAATGCCTCTGTATTCCTATAAATATGGGAAAGATGAGATGGAATATGTAAAGTGGCTTGCCGAGGAATCCACAAAGTTGCTATCCCTTTTGGTGGCTTTGATGGTCTTTCTTCTTCTACTTGTTGGTAGGGAGATTTTGTCGTTCTTTTTTGGGTTTAGTCTGGGCAGTGAGTTCTACCTAACTCTTGTAGCTGTGGAAACGTATATTGCCTATAATCCCAGCATAGTGGCACTGAATTCAACAAGGTATGTGAAAGAAGGGACTATCATTGCACTCTTGGGCGCTATGTTTTCTCTCGTTGCTTGGTTGCTTTTGATAACTTCCTTTGAAGAATATGGAACTGTTTTCGGGCTCTTTTTGGGATACCTCTCGATATTAATTGGCACATCAATCGTGGCAAACAAGAAGCTGGGGGTTTCGTTCGCCTCTTATGCCCAATTTGTTGTGGCTGTTTTACTGCAGTTCACGGTATTCCTATCAAAAGCCCTCTTGCTGTTGGCTTTTGTAGTATACGTTGGAATATTCAGAAAAGAAATAAAAAGGGTGTTCAAGCTCTTTAAACTTTTCCGTGATAGAGGATTTTAATGAGCTCCTCTGGCAATCCTTCTGCTTTGATTTTGTCCTCTATGATTTTCTTGTCATATTCAACTTCTACGAATTTCGTGTGCAGATTGTCAACATTTATGAGGGCAAAAGTTGCCTTGTGCTCTTTTCCTGCTGGGAATCCAATGCTGCCGGGGCATACTACCCTTCCGTACCTCGTCATGGCATTAAGGGGAAGTTTTGGTGATGCTACTAATAGAAGTTCGTAGTCTTTTACCGGTCTCATGACGGCTTCGTAATATGAGGTGGGCTGTTCTGGAAGAACCTTGCCCTCGAAGGGGTTTAATGGGCTTCCATAGACCCCGAAAATGTCGTTCTTGCCGATTTTGTCAACAAGATATATAGGCAAATCTCTTATGAACTCCCTTCCTTCATGGCCAAGCTTCTCCCAGGTGTATTTTAATGCCTCTTTTACGTATGGCTCGAGTGCAAGTTCATTAATATACTCTGGCCCTTCAGCGTGTGGGTCACTCATAGCTATTATCTGGTCGAATTCTCCGCGGATTACCTTTACATGGTTGTTTTTCACCAGATCATCGAGAACATCGAGAACTTCCTCTGGATAGGGGAACAATCCAACTATGTTTCCGAGGATGTAGTATTTTTCAATCTCATAACCTTCTTCCTTAAGCTCCTCAATTCTTCCGAGGGCTCTTACGAGGGCGGGGAGGTTTCCATTGATGTTCGCCAACACTGCCACGTATGTCATTCCACCACCCCCCTTAATTTTTCTAACTTTAATTTACTAAAAGAGGTATTTAAGCTTTTCGAAATTTGGGGGTCAAAAAGAGAGGAATCTCCTTTTCTTTCTCCCATCTTGTTTAGTTTTTGCATTGGTGAGCAGGTAGAGTATAAGTGCATCCTCTATCACCGCTATCACCTCCGTCAAAACAGTGCTGTGTTCTGATGGGTGAGAAACGTTCTGTATTTTAATTACAAGGAGTTATTTAAAAATTTTTGGTTTACTTTTTAAGTGCGGGTTGTTCGAGAACAAATATATGGCGCCCCGGCGGGGATTTGAACCCCGGACCTCGAGGTCCGCAGCCTCGCGCCCTATCCAGACTAGGCCACCGGGGCATCCAAGGAACTTTTTGGGAGAGACCTTATAAATTTTGCTCGCAAGCTTCTTTATGGTGGTATACGTGAATAGAATGGAGAAATTCCTAAGATTCCTTATGGAGTATAATTACGAGGGTGCATTAATAACTCCCGGCAGCAACCTCTATTATCTGACCGGAATGAGCCCTCAAGCAACTGAAGAAAGGCTTTTTCTCCTTGTAGTCAATAAAGAAGGAGAAAGCGTTCTAATAGCACCCAAGCTTTATGAAAATGAAGTTGAGTGGGAAAATTCAGTATTCTGGAGTGACGAGGAGAACCCCTATGAAATCCTTGAAAGAGTATTGGCTTCTCTGAATTTGAAGGGCGGTAAGATTCTGGTGGAAGATACGATGAGAGCAAGCTTTCTAATCCACATTGAGCGGCTTTTGAAAGATTACACTTTCTATCCGCTGAGCGTTGTTGCAAGAGAACTAAGAATGCGTAAAGACGAAAAGGAACTAAGCCTGATGAAGAAAGCCGCTGAAATTGCAGATAAAGTTTTCTACGAAATAATAAGCAGGGAATTGATTGGGAAGAGTGAAAAGCAGGTTGCTCTGGAAATTGAGTTTCTCATTAGGGAACTGGCAGACGGTGTCTCTTTCTCTCCTATAGTAGCTTCCGGAAAAAACGCTGCAAATCCTCATCATACGCCGGGTAATAGGAAAATAAGGTCCGGAGACTTCGTGATACTTGACTTCGGGGCAAGGTACAAAGGTTACTGTTCCGATATTACGAGAACCATAGCTGTAGGCCACCCGAATGAAAAGCTCAAAGAAATCTATGAAATTGTCAAAGAAGCTCAAGAAAGAGCTTTTCAGAGCGTCCGCGAAGGAATAAAGGCAAAGGAAGTTGACAAAGCAGCGAGAGAGCATATATTCGAGAAAGGTTATGGTAACTACTTCGTTCACAGAACGGGACACGGAATTGGTCTTGAAGTGCATGAAGAGCCCTATATAAGCCAAACAAATGAGCGGATTCTTGAGCGCGGCATGACGTTTACCATTGAGCCGGGCATTTACATCCCCAATCTCGGAGGCGTGAGAATAGAAGACGATGTGGTGGTGGAGAAAAAAGGAAAAAGGCTTACAAAAGCTGAAAGGGAGTTAATAACACTTTGAGCCTCCTACGTAGACTTCCAGAACTTTTATGTTCTTCAGTTCTTTCTCTTCAACTTCAAACGGGTCTCTGTCCACTACAATGAAGTCCCCGAATTTGCCCTCTTCAAGGCTTCCAAGTTCATTTTCGGCATGCATTATGTAAGCTGAGCCATATGTGTAGCCGTGGAGGCTTTCCTCTATGGATAGGCGTTCGTCTTTTGTATAGTGATAGGTCTCAACATTCTCAAATTTTCCCCTAGTAACTGCAGCGTAGATTGTTTCCCATGGATTTACGGGCTCTATTGGGGCATCAGTTCCAAAGCCTATCACAATTTGCTCAAGCATGCTCTTGAAGGGGTAAATCCATTTTGCCCTCTCTTTTCCGACCCTCTTCACTGCCCACCAGTCGCTTATTACGAACCTCGGCTGAACCGAGGCAACAACCCCGAGTTCTTTCATCCTTTTTATCTGATCTTCCCTCAAAATTGATGCGTGTTCTATACGGTTCCTCTCTCCTCTGAACTTTTCATAAACGTCTAAGACCATATCGGTGGTTTTATCGCCTATTGCATGGACTGCCATCTGGAGATTCAGCTTATGGGCTTCTCTTACTATCTCTTCAAGCTCTTCCTTGCTTATGTTGGGATGCCCAGTCATAGGGGCGTCTGCATAGGGCTTGGAAAGCCATGCTGTCCGAGCGCCGAGGCTTCCATCCGCAAGAACTTTTATTCCCATGATCTTTACCCTCTCGCTCCCGACCCCTCTGGTAAGGCCAAGGTTCTTCAACTCCTTTAGGAGGGAGGGATTTAGGTATACAAACACTCTAATGGGAAGCCTCCCTTCGCTGTCAAGCTCCAAAAGTGCTCTGAGGCTTTTATTATTCACACTCACGAAGCCAACAGCCGTTACGCCCTGAGAAAGAACGAACTTGGCCCCCTCTTCGATAAAGTGTTTGTAGTCGTCGAACGTTAAAGTTTTGCTGATAACATCTCTCACCTTTTCTAGGGCGTTTTCTCTTATTATCCCGGTTTCAAGGTCTACGTCTTCATCCTTTTCCAAACCTACAATTTCTATAGCCTTCGTGTTCAGCACAGCAGCATGGAAGCATGTTCTATACAAAAGAACCGGTTTGTCATCGACAGCTTCATCCAAATCTGCTCTTGTGGGGTATCTTCCGAGTTCTTCCTGATCCCATCCAAAGCCAAGAATCCAGCTTGTGCTTGTTTTGGCGGCGTAATCTTTAAGTTTTTCTTTCAACTCCTCTATACTTCTTGTTCCCTTTAAATTGAGCATTTTCAAGGATTGTCCAAGGGAGTTTAGATGAATGTGGGAATCTATGAATCCCGGCAGAACAGTTTTTCCGCCCAAATCTACTACTTCTCCTCCAAGCTCTTTGGCAATTTTTTGGACTTTTTCGCTCTTTCCTGCGTAAATAACCTTCTCGTTGGCTACCACAATGGCTTCTGCAACCTTGAGCGGTTTAAAAGAGATGTAAATTTTCCCATTCACAAAAGCCCTGATCAATTTGTTCCCCCTCTTCTGGTTTGTTGTTCGTCTTTTATATTTTCTTTGGTCGACATATCAAAAAGCCCTTAAACTGTGGAGCATAAGAGGTAGTAGCCGATGAAGAACGGTTTCGGAACTGAAGGGTGATGTAACCAGCTATCGCTGAGGCTCATATTTATAAATTCGTTTGGTGATCATAACCCCGGTGAGGGCAAATGTTTGGGAAACTCAAGGAAAAATTAAGCTCATTTGTTGATAAGGTTGCTCAGACTGAAATAAGTGAAAAAGACGTTGAGAATGCACTCTGGGATCTTGAGCTGGAGCTCTTAGAGGCGGATGTGGCTTTAGAAGTTGTAGATGAGCTTAAGGAAAAAATAAAACAGAAGCTTGTTGGACAAAAGGTTAAAATAGGCACAAACAAGAGGGAGATTGTAGAAAAAGCTGTTAAAGAGGCTGTTCTTGAAGTTCTAACACCCGAAAGACACATAGACCTCTTAGGGATGGTCAAATCAAAAAAAGAAAAGCCGTTCGTGATAGTTTTTGTTGGCTTTAACGGAAGTGGAAAAACCACTACAATAGCTAAGCTTGCCAGCTGGCTTAAGAAAAATGGTTTAAGCGTTGTTATAGCCGCTAGCGATACCTTTAGGGCGGGAGCAATAGAGCAGGTGGAGGAACATGCGAAGAGAATTGGTGTTAAGCTCATCAAACACGGTTACAAATCTGATCCAGCTGCTGTGGCTTACGATGCCATAGAGCATGCAAAAGCGAGAGGAATCGACGTGGTTTTAGTTGATACAGCCGGAAGAAACGAGCTTAACAGAAATCTCATGGATGAAATGAAAAAAATAGTCAGGGTTACAAAGCCGGATCTGGTTATATTCGTAGGAGATGCTCTTGCCGGAAATGCAATAATAGAGCAGGCAAGGCAGTTTAATGAGGCGGTTAGGATTGACGGAGTTGTTCTAACAAAGCTTGACGCGGATGCAAGGGGAGGTGCCGCATTAAGCATAGCCCACGCCATTGGTGCGCCAATACTTTTTGTTGGGGTTGGTCAAGGATATGACGATTTAATGCCCTTTGATGAAAAATGGATGCTGGAGAAAATTTTTGGTGGGTGAAAATGTTTTTTAAGACATTCCTTTATGTGTTTGGCACCCTCTTTGCAGTGATGAACCCCATTGGAGCTGTTCCGGTATTTCTTTCTATTACCCAGCACTGTAAATCTCGCGAGGCAAGGATCAGTCTGGCAAAGAGAACATCAGCGGCCGTTTTTGTTACCTTGGTAACCTTTGCACTCTTGGGGGAGTGGATATTCAAGTTCTTTGGCTCCACAATAGATGCCTTTGCAATTGCAGGAGGAATTTTGCTCTTCAGAATGGCATTGGAAATGCTAAGTGGTAGTCTCTCTACTATAAAAATAACCCATGAAGAGGAGGAAGAGGCCGTAAGTTTAAGCGAGATTGCCATAATCCCCTTGGCAATTCCCTTGATTTCTGGTCCGGGTTCAATAACAACTGTGATGATACACATGGCAAAGAGCAGCGACTATCTGGGAAAAATGGCCGTTATTCTTGCGATTTTTGTGGCAAGTCTTTCAGTTTACTTGGTGCTTAGGTCTGCAGAAAAGGTGCAGCGGAAGCTTGGTAGAGTGGGAATAAGAGTTACCACAAGAATGATGGGTCTTATACTGGCTTCAATGGCCGTTCAGCTTGTAATCAACGGAATTAAAGGAGCATTTGGACTTTAATCGCAATCTTTTTAAATTTTTTAGGAAACCCTAATTGTGGTGAGAAATTGATACTGGCTGAAAACCTAACGATTTACTACGACAACTATAAAGCAGTTGAGGATATAACCTTCAAGCTGGATAGTGGGGAGACTCTTCTTTTGCTGGGTCCAAATGGTGCTGGAAAAACAAGCCTTCTTAGAACAATTGCAGGGCTTCATAAATCCTATGAAGGCAAGCTTCTTGTTTTTGGAAAACCTCCTACTGAAGTGAAGGATTCAATCTCATATGTTCCCCAGAGTCATTCTTTAAACGAACGTGTGCCTTTGAAGGCTATTGAAGTAGTTGCAATGGGGGCCCTTTACAAAAAGGGTCTCATTCACTTCAATATTCCAAAATCAATCCTAAAAGAAGCTGAAGAAGCTTTGGACTTTGTGGGGCTTGGAGAGATAAAAAACAAAAGGTTTGCAGAGCTTAGCGGTGGACAAAAGCAGAGGGTTCTATTGGCCAGAGCACTCGTTTCAAAACCCCAACTTCTCCTTTTGGATGAGCCGTTATCGGCTCTTGACCCAAGTGCGAGAGTGGAGGTGGTTTCAGTCCTTGCAAAAATAAAGCGGGAAATGGGATTGACAATGATAATAACCACCCATGACCCAAATCCCCTAACGGAAATAGGTGACAAGGTAATGCTCATCAATAAAAGGCTTATAGCCTTTGGAACTCCGGAAGAAGTGCTGAGGGATGAAATTATCACCAAAGTCTACGGGCCCCTGTCCAAAGCGGTTAAAGTAGGGGAGAGAATGTACTGCTTTATAGGAGACGTTCACCTTCACGGGAGGGGAAAAGTTTGATCCCCGAGTACTTGCTCAGGGCCCTCTTAGGTGGGGTAATGGTCAGCGTTTTACTGGGTATGCTGAGTCCCCTGATAAACATGAAGGGGTTAGCTTTTCTTACCCACGCAACCTTCCACTCCCTGCTCTTTGGGGCTGTTTTAGGGATGATACTCGGGCTGATATTTTCAAACTTTTCTCTGGTTCTGTGGGTGGCTCTAATAATCACTATTTTTGTTGTTATCTTAATAGCTCTCCTCGAAGATAGGGGGTTCAGCAGTGACACTGCAATAGGAGTAATAGCGAGCTTTATAGCTGGCTCTACTGTACTGGCTTTTGGAGTTCTGTATAGGGTTATGGCGAATAGACCCTACTTTGCCCTCTCCCAAAGCATAGTATCCTATTTAACGGGGGAGCTTTTTCTGATAACGCTTAACGACTTGACGTTTTTGGTCTTGGGGGGTGCCTTGATATTCTTTGTGATGCTTGCATTTTACCGTGATTTCCTATACGTCAGCTTCGATGCTGAGGGACTTGAGACCTACTCCGGAAATGCAAAGTTTTATCTCACTTTGCTCTACGCTCTCGTGGGCGCTACTGGTGCGTTAATAGTTAGAACCGTTGGCTTGATAACCCTTCAGGTTGTGGCGGTTTTGCCGGGTACAATAGCCATGATGCTCAGCAATGACTTGAGAAAGATTCTTGGAATAAGCTTGGGTTTAACTCTCTTAGTGCAGGTACTCTCGATAGTGCTGGCTTACTTAACAGACATCCCTCCAAGCGGAATAGCTACTATAATGCTGGGGATTGTCTATGGGTTCTTAGTCTTGAGGAGGTAGAAATATGAAGCTGGGGGGAATAGATGAAGCTGGAAGAGGACCTGTTATAGGACCTCTTGTAATTGCGGCGGTTGTTGTCGATGAATCCCGTATGCAGGAGCTTGAAGCTTTGGGGGTTAAAGATTCAAAAAAGCTAACGCCAAGAAGAAGAGAAGAACTCTTTGAGGAGATTTTAGGGATGGTTGACGATTATGTCATCCTCCAGATTTCCCCGGAGGAGATAGACAGCAGAGATGGGACGATGAACGAGCTTGAAATTGAAAACTTTGTCAGAGCGTTGAACTCCCTTAAAGTTAAGCCTGACGTGCTCTACATAGATGCGGCTGACGTCAAGGAGAAGCGCTTTGGCGACATTATAGGTGAAAGACTTTCCTTCTCTCCGAAGATAATCGCCGAACATAAGGCAGATTCAAAGTATATTCCAGTGGCTGCTGCATCAATACTGGCTAAAGTTACCCGTGACAGGGCAATAGAGAAGCTCAAGGAGGTTTATGGGGAGATAGGCTCAGGATATCCAAGTGATCCAATTACAAGGAGGTTTCTGGAGGAGTATTACAAGGCTCATGGGGAATTCCCCCCAATAGTGAGGAAAAGCTGGGAGACCCTTAGAAAGATAGAAGAAAAACTAAAAGCTAAAAAGACTCAGTCCACTATCTTGGACTTCTTAAAAAAGCCTTAACCCTTTCGAAGGTTTCCCTTACCCACGTTGAGATGCCCCTCATCCACTCCCAGTACATTCTGATAGACCTCTCGAAGTACTCCCACTTTATTATGTCGTATGCCATTACTCCAAGTGTCACCGCTCCCGGAGGAACTAACGGAGTGGCATAAAAGCTGAACTGGGTTTTTCCACCTAAAATCCACTGGAGGGCATAAAACGCTATTGTGCTCCAGAATATCCCAAAAGGCACCAAAAGCTTTCTTCTTCTTGTCGCAGCATAGGGAATTGCGAATATAAACACTACCATGGAGAGCATCAAAATTGGGTCCGTTGCCGCGAAGATATCTGGGGTGTAGTGAAAGGGAAATGGCTTAAGGCTTAGGAACCACTCCCAGAAAGGTGAATTCGCTGGATGATCTCCCTTGTAACTGAGATGCCATCCAAAGCTTCCAATGAACTCAGAAAGCCATGGGAAAAAGCCTATTGCCTTTATTATCGTAATCTGAGGTAGCAAAAATCCGAAGGCGGGTAAAATAAGTGCCGAGAGCGGAATCTCCCTAATCCTAATTTTATCCCTTAAGAGTTTTATTAGCAAAACTGGGTAGGGAAAGGCACCGTTTAATTTTGTGGCTGCAGCGAGGCCTATGGAAATACCGCTCGAATTGTATTTCTCAGAAATCAAGAAGTACATGAAAACCGCAGTGAAGAACGCCACGTGTATATCAAGCATTGCAGCAAGGGACGTTGCGTGAAGAAGGGGATCAAAGGCAGAAAATATTAACGCTATGAAAGCTGCGAGATAACTCCTTGAGATTTTATACGCAGCTAAGAAGACGAGGATGTTTATTATAGCGTGTTCTATCAGCCCCGGCAAACGCCAGAAGATAGGCTTATCCTCTATCAGCATTCCAAGCATTATTATATCCTTCCCCAAAAATGGATGCTCCGTGTTCAGGTAGTTTTGGATGTTCTCCTTATCAGGATAGCGGAAACCCTTTACGATTTCAACCCCTTCTATGCTTTTGACTTCTTCTATGAAGGCTTTGAGGTTTTCGCGGGGGATTTCATAGTAAACGCCGTCAAAATTGGAATAGGGTCTGTAATAAGTATAGTTGTATTTTCTCGCTATCGTTTCAATTTTAAACTTGGTCTCATCAAAATCAGAGGCTTGGGTTTTGTTTAAGGGTATGAATTCTACTCTTATTCCCAACTTTGAGAGAATTGCTGGCGTTTGAAGGTTTACGTTTCTCGTATAAGGTCTTGTGAATTCAAATCCAAAAGCAGAGACTTTCACGTGTCCCTTAATAATTTCTCCGCTTGCAATTATGTTTACCCCTTCTGAATTCGTTGTATCGTTTACATAGTGGAGTTCAACCCCAAGCTTGTGGAGAACGTTCCTGGCTGCTGGGATGTACCATACCTCATCCCCAATGTAATCATGGAGTTCTAGGCTTGAGGCTTTTTCATATGAGTACCAGAAGGTTCCGATTATTATCGCGACCACTGCCACAAAGTAAAGTTTTTTTCGAAGGCTCATACTACTCCCACCAAATTTTGTTTAACATCTTTAAATTCTTTCCCGTAAACCTTTAAAAATTGAACGAAAATGGAACAACGGTGAGAGAATGGAAGAGATGGAAGCGCTTATTGAGCAGACTGTTGAGATGATAAAGCGAGGTCTGGACGAGAGAAAAATACGGGCGAGACTCCCGAAAGAGAATGCTGACGAGATAATCGAGATAGCGAGGGCAAGGATAAGGGCAAAGGATAAGTTCTCAAGAACCGATCTGTGGATGGACTTGGAAGGTCTTAGGTACGCCACTCACGAAGTTGTGGCTGAATATAGGGCAAAGAGAGTCAAACCAAAAAGCATAGCAGATGTGAGCTGTGGAGTTGGAATCCAGCTGATATTCTTCGCGAAATATGCAGAAAAAGCCTATGCTATAGACATCGATGAGAAAAAGCTCTTCTACGCAATGAAAAATGCCGAGAAGTATGGTGTTAAAGATAAGATAACCTTCATTCATGGGAACAGCTTAAGTAAGGAAGTTGTTGATCAGATAGATGCTGATGTAGTATTCTCCGATCCCGCAAGACCTCCGGAGATGCCTGAAAGAAGGCTTGAGGATCTTCTCCCGAGTCCTCTTGAAGTTTATGAAGCTTATAAGCACAAAACCGATGCTTTTATCTTTGATCTCCCACCTCAGATAAGGAGAGAAAAAGTCCCGTGGAGAGGTGAATTTGAGTACATTGATTTATATGGAACACTCAACAGGCTGACTTTCTATTTTGAGCCCTTGGCTAAGGCAGAGCGCTCTGCAGTTATGCTGCCTAAAGGGGTTAGACTTGAAAGCAACCCCAATCTTGAAAACATCGTCGAGTGGAGTGGAGAAGTTAAAGATTATTTGTATGAAATTCCGCAGAGCATTGACTATGCTGAGTTAATAAACGAGCTCTTCCATGCCGTAAAGGGCAACTTATGGATGCTCATTCGGGAAAAACGCAGAGCAGTTGCAACGAGTGATGAAGAACTTAACAGCGAATACTTCAAGAGACGCTACATCGTAAGAAGTGTTCTCGACTTCCATCCAGTGAGGATAAACGAGTTTTTAAAGAGGGAAGGATATGGCAGGGTTACCCTAAAGATTTCAATTCCTGAGAAGGAATACTGGCAGTTCAGGAGAAGAGTCGAGCAGGACTTAAGGGGAGAGAAGAGGGTTTACCTATTCAAATTCAAAGACAAAGCGATAATAGCTGAGCCCCTCGATTAATCCTCCTGAATCTCGACTATTTTTGCTCTCTGTATCCTTTTTGAGCCGATGCGAAGGGCTTTAAAATAGTTTATGTGCTCATCGGGTAAAAAATTGTCCAGTTTGGTTGATTTGAGTCTCCTTTTCTTGGAGGTTTTGGCTTTATTTTCGCCCCTTATTTTAATGGAACCGTTTATGAATTCATCCAGCGTTTTATCCATTAGCCCACCCAAGATATTAGGGTCGCTTTAAATATATAGATTTTTTGGAAGCCTCTCTTGTTTTACCTCCTTTTTTCTGGAGTTTAGTTATTTTCAGAATCCTCAAAAACCAAAAGAAAGTGTTTTGAACAATATCTCAAAAGAAACACCAAAAGAGAGTGGAAAACACAACGGTTGCATTAAGGGTTTTATGGAAATCCTTTTAATTGGTTTGAACCATTACGATTTACAGTACAAAGAGCGGAGGCAGCGCAATGTGCGGTATAATCGGGTATATTGGAGACAGGGAAGCCGCTGAAATTTTAGTGGAAGGTCTTAAAAGATTGGAATACAGAGGATATGATTCGGTTGGGATTGTAACGGAAAAAGGAGAGCTTTTTATAAAAAAGGGAGCCGGGAAAATAGATGAGCTTAAAGAAAAGCTTAAACTTCACGAAATGCCCGGCAACAGGGGAATTGGGCACACGAGATGGGCAACGCATGGGATTCCTAACGATATCAACGCCCATCCCCATACCGATTGTACTGGAAAAATAGCGGTTGTTCACAATGGAATAATTGAAAACTACCTTGAGCTTAGAAGCGAGCTTGAGAAAAAAGGCCACACGTTCAAGAGCGACACTGATACAGAGGTGATAGCGCATCTAATTGAAGAAGCTTTAAAGGATTCATCTACCTTCGAAGGTGCCCTCCGCAAGGCGTTGTTGAAGCTTAGAGGCTCGTTTGCCCTTGGCATAATGTATGCTGAGGATAAGGAACGTCTATATTTTGTGAGAAATGAAAGCCCGCTCGTCCTTGGAATCGGAAACGGGGAGATGTTTGCTGCCTCCGATATTCCTGCATTTTTACCTTACACGAATAAAGTTGTGTTTCTTGATGATGGAGAGTATGCAGTGGTTAGCAAAGATGCATTTACGGTGAAAGACCTTGGGACAGGAAAAGAAAAGAAAAAAGAAATCCACGAGATTAATTGGACTCTTGAAATGGCTGAAAAGCAGGGTTACCCGCACTTCATGCTTAAGGAAATCCATGAACAGCCAAAGGCTGTAAAGGAAGCAATTTACGGCAACTTGGAAACAATAGATAAAGTTGCTGAGGAGATAGCCAAATACGAGAAGATATTTGTCGTGGCTATGGGGACTTCTTATCATGCAGGAATTGCCGCGAAATACCTCTTCCAAAGACTGGCGAACAAGCCCGTCCTTGTTGAAGAAGCGAGTGAGTTTAGGTATGAGTTTGAGAACATAGTTGACGAGAATTCCCTCGTAATCGCCATTACTCAGAGCGGGGAAACTGCCGACACTCTGGCGGCAATAAGATTGGCTAAAAAGAAGGGTGCAAAAGTTCTAAGCATTGTTAACGTTGTTGGGAGCATGGCTACCAGGCTGAGCGACCTTGTAGTATACACCCATGCAGGTCCGGAAATAGGGGTAGCGGCAACAAAAACCTATACAACCCAGCTTACCGTTTTGACAATGCTTGCAATAGCACTAGCCAAGGTACTCAATACAGTTGATGAAGATTACCTTAAGAAACTCAAAGCTGAGCTTTTGGAGCTTCCGAGGTACATTGAGGCTGTGCTTGGATATGAGAACAAGATAAAATCCCTTGCTGAGGAGCTAATAGACAGGAGAGATTTCTTCTACATAGGACGGGGGATAAGCGTTGCAACAGCTCTTGAGGGTGCTCTAAAGCTTAAGGAAATCAGCTATATCCATGCGGAGGGTCTTTCTGCCGGAGAACTTAAGCACGGCCCCCTAGCTCTGATTGAAGAAGGTGTTCCAGTCGTTGCCATTTCCCCAAGCGGAAAGACGTTTGATAAGATGGTCTCCAATATACAGGAAGTCAACGCAAGAAAGGGATTTGTAATCAGCTTGGGAGACAATGAAGAGCTGGAAAAAGTTAGCAAAGTCTTTTTGAAGATGCCAAAAATAGATGAGCTTTTAAGTCCTATAGTGTATATAGTACCACTCCAACTGCTTGCCTATCACTTGGCTGTGTTGAGGGGTAACGATCCCGACAAGCCGAGAAATCTGGCGAAATCTGTAACCGTAGAGTGAGGTGGTATAAATGGTTAAAACAAAAGTTAAGGAAAAACCAAAAACCGAGAGTGAAAAGCCTTCCTCTTTAGATTTTTCAAAAATCAGGCTTTACCTTTTCCCCATAGTGGTTGTGATCGTTGCTTTTATTGGCTACAAGATTAGAGCAGCAACTGGGCAAACAAAATACTTCATAGACCCAGATACCTTCTATCATTTTGAAATATACAAGCTCGCGATAAAGGAGTGGGTTCCCAAGTATTACCCCTTGGCAGATGCTCCATTTGGTTCTCTCATTGGGGAACCCCTTGGTTTGTACATAATTCCGGCTTTACTCTATAAGCTCCTCTCTGCATTTGGGTTTGAAGTGATAAAGGTCTTCAAGATGTGGCCCCCCCTTGTTGGATTTTTCAGCATAATTGGAGTGTACTTCCTAGGGAGAAAGCTCCATTCAGAATGGGCAGGACTTTGGGCGGCTTTGGTGATGATGTTCTCAGTTGCCCACTGGACAAGAACCTTCTCGGGAAACGCCAGAGGAGATGGACCGTTTTTGATGTTCTTCATCTACGCAGTTCTGTTCATGTTCTACTACCTCGAAGCCACAGAGGTCAGGAGAAAATCACTTTTTGGCGCTTTATTTGTGCTCTTTGGAGTTTTGATGCTCTCGGTATGGAACGGCTCCCCATTTGGTCTTATGGTTCTCTTGGGCTTTGCAAGCCTGTACGTGATTGTATCATTTATTTTCGGAAAAGTTGAGGGGGTAAAGAGGTTTGCCATGGAATTTTATCCAGCCTACCTGGGGATATTGCTCGTTGGCTACGCATTGACTCCAAGTGGAATTGTAAGGGTTGGAGGGCACATAAAGTTCGCCTTTGAAGTTTTCCTTGGACTGGCACTACTCACGACGATAATGCTCTACGGTGGGGGATACCTAAATTACTCCGACAGAAAACATAGGTTTGGAGTTGTTGCAGTGATAGTACTCTTGGGCTTTGCTGGAGCTTATCTTTACGTTGGCCCCAAGCTCTTTTCCCTTATGAGTGGAGCATACCAATCCACTCAAGTTTATGAAACTGTTCAAGAGCTTGCAAAGACGGAATGGAACGATATACAGAGGTATTACTCGGTCAAGGGAACCGATGGGATAATCTTTCTCCTCTCACTTGTCGGAATTGCAATAGTTGCGTTTAGATTTTTGAAAACCTTAAACCAAGACAAAGTCGATGCAAAGAATTTGTTCCTTCTGATCTTTTACGGGCTTTCAGTATATCTCATGTGGACAGCGGTGAGGTTTTTGTTCCTTGCTTCAGGCGCAGTTTTGCTAACCTTTGGAATTCTCGTGGGGGAGCTCTTTAAAATAGTGGAGAATATGCAGGAAAAGGTTTCAACAAAAGCTCTCTATGCTTTCTTGCTGGTCCTCCTCTTCATTCCGATTCCAATAGTGGGAGCAAACACTACCTACAACTCTGCAAAGGTTAGCGGTGAAGCTGTAAGCCCGAGCTGGGAAGAAACCCTTAAGTGGCTTAGAGAAAACACAAACGAATACGATACGGCAACTTCCTGGTGGGACTACGGTTACTGGATTGAAAGCTCTCTCCTTGGAAACAGGAGGGCAAGTGCGGACGGTGGTCATGCCAGAGATAGGGATTACATAATAGCACGCTTTTTGGCAAACGATGGCAGCAAAAGTGAGGTTGACTTCGAGAGCTGGCAGCTTAACTATTTTATTGCTTGGATTCAAGACTGGGCCAAGTTCAATGCTATAAGCTACCTTGGAGGAGCTATAACAAGAACTGAAAGAGACAGATCTGGGATGATTATTCCTTTTACTCAAAAAATAGATGATAACGCTTTTTACAGTCCATATGGCATTCAGCTTCAGATAGTGGAACAAGGAGGACAGAAAAAGGCGATAATCGTAGCGGGTAACCAACAGGGAGAGCCAGTGCAGGCAATAATCATGCAAACCGGGGAAGTCATAAACGGAAAGGGAGACTTTCCATATGCAGCTTATGTCTTCCCCAACTATGCAGTGGCAGTTTACTACAAAGTTGCAGCAAGCAACTTCCTAAAGCTTGCGTTTGGTATACCCATCAGCTCTGAAGCGGATTTTGCACAAAAGTTGCTCTCAAACTTTAGGCTTGTAAAAAATACCGGAGATCTGGCAACCTATGAATTTGTTCCATTTGGGGTGTATAGAATTGAAGTTTACAAGAATGATACATGGACATCAGTGTCAAAGCTTATTCCCGGGGAATACAAGGCTAAGCTCTACATATCAGCATTTGGAAGAGACGTTAAAGATGCCACCATAAAGCTCAGGGCTTACAATGGAGATAAGCTCATAAGTGAGCAGATTATAGCGCAAAACGTTAACATCGATCATTTAAACGAGACGCCGGTAGAAGTTAGTCTCAAAGTCCCAAACGCTACAAAGTATCAGCTTGTCCTTGTGCAGAAAGGTCCCGTTGGAGCTCTTACAGAAGCTCCAAAATTAAATGGCAGGCTTGTCAGTCCAATAAAAGTTTTAAACGATGGCCAAAGTGGAGAGCTTGAGTTAAGGGCCGGGTTCAGAAAAGACTACTCCAACTTGGAGCTTTACCTTAGGGCTACAGTTATATATCTTATCAGAACCGAGGGAGAGAACAGAGACGATCCAAAAGCCGCATTTGAGCCTCACATGGATATAATCCATTATGAAAAAATTGCCGGTGGCTTGAGTACATCAAACAGAGAGCTTCATTTCAAAGGTCAAGCAAGCTTTCCAGAAGTTATTCAGCCTTATATAGAGAAGCTCAAGAACGAATACGGAGATAAGGTAGAAATAATGGGGGTAAGGGTCGAACCGGTGTTTATAGCAGACAAAGAATACATAATATACGAGGGGTGATTCTTGCTACTCTTCTCATTTTTGCTATTTTGGAAGGAAAGATTTAAAAAGCAAGCATCCTTCCCTAACTTGATGACTCGATGAACGATGAAGTTTGGAGGGATGTGAAATGGCAAAGCCAAGTTACGTGAAGTTTGAGGTTCCAAAGGAGCTTGCCGAGAAAGCCCTTGAGGCTGTTGAGATTGCAAGAGATACTGGAAGAATTAGAAAGGGTACAAACGAGACAACAAAAGCCGTTGAGAGGGGCCAGGCAAAGCTTGTAATAATCGCTGAAGATGTTGACCCGGAAGAAATCGTTGCTCACCTGCCACCCCTCTGTGAGGAGAAGGAGATTCCCTATATCTATGTTCCAAGCAAAAAAGAACTTGGTGCTGCCGCTGGCATTGAAGTTCCAGCTGCAAGTGTTGCTATAATCGAGCCGGGTAAGGCTCGTGAACTCGTTGAGGAAATTGCTATGAAGGTAAGGGAGCTCGCCAAGTGAGCTCCCTTTTCCTCACTCTCATAACTAGGCGAGCTTTCATGATTATAATTGAATTAGAGGTGTGAGAGATGTCAGATGAGGCATACCCTGCAGAGGTCATCGAAATTGTAGGAAGGACTGGAGTTACCGGCGAGGTTACTCAAGTAAAGGTTCGCGTTCTTGAAGGAATGGACAAGGGTAGGGTAATTAGAAGAAACGTTAAGGGGCCAGTCAGGATTGGCGACATAGTCATCCTCAGAGAGACAGAAAGGGAAGCAAGAGAGATCAAAGCAAAAAGGTGATGTAAATGGCAAGATGGAACGTCTGCTCATATTGCGGAAAAGAGTTCGAGCCAGGAACGGGAAAGATGTACGTTAGAAACGATGGGAGAGTCTATTTCTTCTGCTCAAGAAAATGCGAAAGGTACTTCTTTATGGGTAGGAATCCAAGAAAGCTCAAATGGACAAAAGCCTTTGAAGAAGCGAGGCTCCAGAGAGCCAAAAAGTGACTCTTTTTATTTTTTAACCTTCGTCGGAAGTTTTGAGCAAGATTATTAAAAAAGATAAAGAAACTTTCACTCTGCAAAGGTTATTATTTTAAGATCAACAGGCCTTCTAACCACATTGCTCTTTCTTGCTCCGATTAGGTACTTGATTCCCTTCTCACTCACCATATCTATTAACCTCTGAGTTATGATTCCGTTAAATATTATTGTGTGTACATTTTCTTTGTCGTTTAGAGAGGTGAGTAGATCCCTTACCGGTATCTCCGCGATTACGTTCTTGTTTTCATCTAAGAGAATTGCTGTGAGGTCTTTTTTCACTTTTTCAATCCACTCTTTAAATTCATCAAGCTCAAGAACTTTAGGCGGCTGTATTGGCTTTACGAACTTTTCTTCTCTTGCTGGGGATATCACTTCAACTTTTGTCTCTCTTGTGGTTTCTATTTGGGGTTCAACGGCTTTTTCCATCTTTGGCTCTACATGTTGGGGCTGATTAGCCGTTTGGTGTTCTTTCTCCTTGACAAGTTCGTAGAAACTCTTTCCTTTAGCAAAGAGCTCGTTTATAACCTGCTCTGCTGGAACTTTGCTCCTTAATGCCTTTATTATCTCTTTCTTTGTCAGCTCCTCGACCTCTTTTCCTTCTGGAGCTCTGGCCACATAGTCAATGTCCGCAACTTGAAGGAGTTCCTTAAGTATGAGCTCTCCTCCCCTATCACCATCGGTAAATGCGGTTACAATTCTCTCCTTGCTGAGTTTTATTATCGTCTCTGGCACTGAAGTTCCTTCAACGGCTATGGCGTTTTTGATTCCATGTTTTAGAAGGTTAAGCACATCCGCCCTTCCTTCAACGACGATTATTGAATCTGAAAACGGCACATGTGGGCCAGCCGGGAGTTTTTCTGGACCATACTCAATAAGCTCCTTAGCCCTAACCTCCTTTTTAACTTCTTCAGTAATCTCTTGTGTTTCTGGAATTTCTTCCTCCATAAGGGTCTCAAGTATCTCTTTAGCTCTCTCTATGATGTATTTTCTCTTCGTTGCCCTGACGTCCTCGATCCTTATTACTCTAATCTTGGCCTCGGAAGGCCCTATTCTGTCTATTGTTTCTAGGGCGGCTGCCAGTATTGCCGTTTCTACCCTATCCAAGCTGGAGGGTATTGTTATTGTTCCATAACTTTTTCCAGCTCTTGTGTTAACGTCAACCTTTATCCTTCCTATCCTTCCAGTTTTTTGAAGCTCCCTTAAGTCCAGGTCATCTCCAAGTAAACCTTCAGTCTGCCCAAAAATAGCACCTACAACATCTGGCCTCTCAACAATTCCATTTGCTTCAAATTCTGCGTGGATTACATATTTGGTGGTTCCAAAATCATCCTTTGCAGCCATGTTATCACCTTCTATTCCTTTCTTTTTTAACATTCTTTGCTTTTCAAGCAAAATCTGCTGGATTGTAGTCTTTTTTCTCTTCAATCCGTACCCCTCCTTTTGGGGGTCAGAAACGGAGATTCCTAACACGGGTATAGAGGGAATACAAGTCTTCAATGCCCTTAATGTCTTTTTTTGCTATTTTCTTGAGCTCTTTTCGTGTTTCTGTGTCTACCTTACATTTGTACCCTTCCAAATATCGGGTTAGTTTTTTTGCAAGTTCTTCACCCTTTCTGTCGAAATCTGTCAATATCATGACATTATGATAGTGAGAGGCTATTAGAGCAATCTCCGCCAGTGGTAAGCGGGAAAGTCTGATTATCTCCGTTTCGACCCCCAATTTTCGTAGGGCCACCTCGTCTCGCATTCCCTCTACGAGGATAACACCCTCAAACTCTCGCAGTTTGTCTATAAGTTGTTCGAATCTTTTATAATTTTCGGCGTACATATTGCCGTCATGATGATGAGGGTTCGATAGTGTTATAAAGTTTTGGGAAAATAAAAACTCCATAAAGTGTCCACTTTGTTTGAAAATCACTGCCCATAACAAGAGTATGTGTAAATGTATGTTACATGTTCTGTTGTGTATTTTTAACCATTTTAATAGTAACAAAACTGCATATTTATGCATTCAAAATAAAATTACACTTAGAAAAAGTGCAACTAAAATTAATAAGAAAAAATTTATATAGGTCTTTGGCTATTGTTATAAAGTAGAAGAGGTGATGGAAGATGGTGAAAGAAAGAATGGTAGAACTTTTGCAAGAACACTTTGAGCTGAATTTATACGAAGCCAGAGCATATGTTGCACTAGTTGGCTTCGGAGTTCTTACACCAGCAGAGCTTGCAAGTGTTTCCGAAGTACCAGCTCCAAGAACTTACGACGTTTTAAGGAGTTTGGAAAAGAAGGGGTTTGCATTAAGCCAGCCCGGAAAAGCCAACAAGTACAGACCAGTGCACCCAAAAAACGTTCTTGAAAAGTTTATTGAGGACTGGCAGGTCAGAGTAAAAGAAGAGCTTGAGGCCAAGAAGAAGGCCAAGGAAGAGCTGTTAGAACTCATGACACCGCTAATAGAAACAGAGGTTCCTAAATACGGAGTAGAGAGAGTCTGGGTGGTCAGAGGTATTAAGAACTCCACTCTCAAGACTCAGGAAATGCTTGAAGAAGTTGAAAAGGAAATACTGCTGGCAGACAATGGTTACGTTGCAGTGAACCTCGATGAAGAAATAGCAAAAGCCGCCGATAGGGGAGTTAATGTAAAAATAATAGTATCCAAACAAGTTCTCCCAAGAATTGAGACATCAAAGATAATGGACTACTACAAAGAAGGAAAGCTTGAGCTTAAAGTACTTGACAAAATAGAGCTCCCCATGCTAATCTGTGACGAGGAAGTGTTCTTTGCTTTGGAGGACTTGGCTGCTAGATACTTCAACTACGAAACCCAAGTGTGGATAAAGGACTTTAGAGTGGTTGAACTCTTTAAAGGAAAGTTCAATGAATATTGGGAAAAAGCAGAGAAAGCTTAAATGTATTTAAATTCTTCCTCTTCCTTGCTTTTTTCTTTCAACTTCCAAAAGACTTTTCCATCTCTTTCAATGCTTTCTACCTTCCCCTGCTCCAGAAGTCTAAGCAAGAATCTCCTGGTCTCAGCTAGGCTTAAACCACTCTCTTTTGCAATTTCTTCTGTTGTCATTTCCCTTGTTAAGGTATTCAAAATCCTCAGATGTTTCATTTTATCTCCTCCATTTTCCTATATTTTTCCAGCAGCTCCAATATCATTTTCATAACTTCCAGGTGCTTTTTTAACTCCTCTATATCATCCGGGAGTTGGTTTGCCAGTAGTCTTAGCTTTTCTATAAGACTCTCTTCGATACCCTTTAGTTCGACTCTTTCCTCCCTTTTTCTGTGCTCACAAATTGGACAAAAAACCTTTCCGTTCAGTTCAAAAAGAGGAGAACCGCATCTTGGACAATGCTTGTCAAGCATCTTTGCTCCAGATAAGAGGAGTGGAGTTATTATCTCTCTAATCTCCTTATCACTTAGTGCCATTTCACTCACCCACAAGAGCCGTGTAAACTTCTATCAAAGCCTTCTTTCCGAGTTTTGATCTCTTTATCCTATCTGAGATTTCCGCTATGTCACATGCTATTATTTTGAAGTTTTTCTTAATTTCATCTATAAGTTCCAACAGCTCCTCCAAGGTAAGCTCCCCATGTTGAAATCTGGCAATTTTGTATTCGGGCTTTAAAACGTCCATATCAACTGTCAGGTAGACCTCTTCCCCAAGGTATTTCCGCGTATCGGCAATTATCTCATCTATTGAAGACGTTTTTAGACTCCTGTATGCCTTCCATTCCCCCCTTATTTTTCTGGTTCTTGGGAGTGCTGGGAAGATTTTAGCTCTTCTCGTCCATAAACTCGTTCCCCCAGTGGTGGGTATCATCAATACAGATCCAATAACCGCCGCTCTGTTCACCACTTTTTCTTCCAGGGCATAAGCGAGCCATGAACCATGGTCAAGGTAATCATGCATTAAGTCGGTATGAGCGTCAATACTTATTATAGAAGGCGGCTTTATCCTTTTGATTACCCCATACGTTGCTAAATGCTCCCCAATAATGTAGCATTTATCCAGGGGTACTCTGTCTGCGAGGAGCTCTACATTGTTCGATTCAACAATCATAAACTCCCCTATTAATTTGTTCTTTTTTAGCAAGTCTATGGTGTACATAACCCCCTCTTTATTGGGCTTCTCTCCGAAAGGGATAAATGTAACCATTTCTTTCCCCGGAGCTATTTCAGACTCATCCCTTTTAAATTTATAGCTTAGTCTTTGATTGCAGGTGAGTTAAAGTTAAAAGCACCCAATTTGATGTTAATTTGAAGATCATTGGGGGGTAAGTCAAGATGATCCTGCAGGTAGCTCTTGATTTAACTGATATCGAGCAGGCGATTTCTATAGCAGAGAAAGCCGCTCGTGGTGGAGCTCACTGGCTTGAAGTGGGGACTCCTTTGATAAAGAAGGAAGGCATGAGAGCAGTAGAGCTGATGAAAAGAAGATTCCCTGATAGAAAAATCGTGGCGGATTTAAAAACAATGGATACTGGGGCACTTGAAGTTGAAATGGCAGCAAGACACGGTGCCGATGTTGTTTCAATACTTGGAGTTGCGGATGACAAGACGATAAAAGATGCAGTGATGGTTGCAAGAAAGTATGGAATAAAGGTGATGGCTGATTTAATCGGGGTTAAGGATAAGGTAGAAAGGGCTAAAGAACTTGAAAAAATGGGTGTGCACTACATTTTAGTTCACACGGGAATAGACGAGCAAGCTCAAGGGAAAAACCCTCTGGAAGATTTAGAAAAAGTTGTAAAGGCCGTAAAAGTTCCAGTTGCTGTTGCTGGAGGCTTAAATCTAGAGACAATTCCAAAGGTTATTGAGGCGGGAGCCACTATTATTATCGTTGGTGGGGCAATAACAAAGGCAAAGGACCCCGAAGAAGTCACTCGGAAAATACTTGATCTGTTCTGGGGAGAGTATATGGCTACCATAAAAAAAGCAATTAAAGACATTCTCGAACACATAAACATGGTTGCCGATTCCTTAAAGCTCGAGCAAGTTAGGGGAATGATAGATGCCATGATAGGTGCCAATAAAATCTTCATCTACGGTGCCGGAAGGAGCGGTTTGGTTGGAAAGGCCTTTGCAATGCGCTTGATGCATCTTGACTTTGACGTCTACGTGGTTGGTGAAACGATCACCCCCGCTTTTGAGAGGGGAGATCTGCTAATCGCCATTAGCGGAAGTGGTGAAACAAGAACTATAGTGGATGCAGCTGAAATCGCAAAGAAGCAGGGAGGAAAAGTTGTTGCTATAACATCTTATAAAGACTCAACCCTTGGAAGACTTGCGGATGTCGTAGTAGAAATCCCGGGGAGGACAAAAACGGACATTCCAACGGATTATATTGCAAGGCAAATGCTCACCGAATACAAGTGGATTGCCCCAATGGGAACGCTGTTTGAAGACTCAACGATGCTGTTTTTGGACGGTATTATAGCACTACTAATGGCGACATTCCAAAAAACCGAAAAAGACATGAAGAGAAAACATGCAACCTTAGAGTGATACACATGGCTTCTTTTCCCCATATTTTTGTTGGGATTGGAAATAATGGAGGCAAAGTTGTTCAAAACATCGATATAGAAGGGGCTCCAAAGATCGTGATAAATCCGACATATTATCTACTTGGAAAAGCATCTTTTCGTCAAAAAATTAGGAATTTGTTCTGGAATGTCCCGGATGATGCAATTTTGTGGTTTATACTTGAAAATAAACCAACAAACATCGAAATCATGCAGGTTATTCTTGAATATGTACCAAGAAAACCCCTCAAGTTGGCTTATATCCTCACCCCTCAGAAGGAGCTTGTTAATGAAGAAAAGCCCCAATGGGCAGAGGACTTTGATACAGTATTTTATGACTCATTGTGGGAATTCTTAGATGAATACACATCCTCTTCACTCGAGTCTGCATTTCAAATGGCTACAAAAAATATTGGGTTGATGTTCACTAGGCTCCACTATTACTTGGAAAATCAAATGCTTGTGAATGTTGACTACGCCGATTTCTTTAATATGGTAGAAGGAAACAACATAGGCATACTCCGCCTTTTAAAGAAGGTTGATTTCGACTGGCACTGGGGGATATGGGATAGAGGCCTGGTAAACATTTTAGTGGGTGAGAAAGTCCCGCTGAGTTATGCCCATAAAATACTCCATACGTTTCAAGGTCTCTTAAAAGAGAAAGACATAATATGGGGGATAAAAATGGAGGAGGGTTTGGAGGAGCAGGTGGAAATCCTCTCACTTCTAGTTAAGAGGTGGTAAAATGGATGCAATATTCTTTGACATCGATGAAACCCTCTTAAGTGAAAGAGCACTTGTGATGCTCTTTCTTCCCCAAGTTTATGAGAGGCTCTCAAAGAAGCTGGGAATCTCAAGAGGGGATGCAAGATTAAAATTCCTTAGAGAGCTCTCTGAGAAAAGGGATAAATATGAATGGCACGACTGGAACTTCTTTTTCGAGAGCTTCGGGTTGGATTTTAAATACGAGGACCTCTTGAAGGCATATCCCCACAAGATCCGCGTTTTTCCTGATGTGAAGCCGACTCTGGAATGGCTAAAAGAGGAGGGATATAGGCTCGGTGTAATAACAAGTGGTCCAGAATATCAGAAGCTAAAACTAAGGATAGCAAGGCTTGATAAGTACTTTGATGTGATTGTTACTAGGGAAGATGTAAAAACTGTAAAGCCTGACCCTAAAATATTTTTATATGCCTGCGAAAAATTAAATGTAGAGCCTGAAAATGCCATGATGATTGGGGACAATCTGCACCAAGATGTCTATGGAGCAAAAAATGTTGGAATGCTTGCAGTATGGATCAATAGGGAGGGGTTGGAGGATTATAACTTTGCAGACTTTGAAATTAGGAGCCTTCACCAGTTGAGAAAAATCTTGGGGGGTTTAGGATGAGGGAGATATTCAATAGGGAGGGAATTTTTGTAGAATATAAAGAAAAAATTGTGGAACTTGAGAATGGTGATAAATTAACACACAGGCAAGAATCTCCAACTGAACTGTGGTGGCTCCTCAAAGAGGCAATAAAGGGCAAAAAAGTCAAAATCATAGTGTATGAAATCGAGGAATGAAAGATGATAGGGCATCTAATAAACACCGACATCTATGGGAGGAATGTTTTAAAGCTTTATCTTGAATATCGCAGGGAGAACTTTGATTTTTTGAGAGAAGCTACTTCCTTATTTTTAGATAATCTCGACAGAGTTTTGATTGTTTCATGTTTTCCAATTCCACCAATGCAGATAGCTGAAACGGATGGTCCACCGGGGGCTTTGGCAATTTACAGAACTGTTGAAAAGTTGGGAGGGAAAGCCGAGATATTGACATGTAAAAAGATTCAAGGGGCTCTGAGAGGTTTTAAAGTTAATTTTGCAAAGAATCCTGCCATTGAAGATTATTCCCTTTTGATAAGTGTTGAAACCCCGGGAAGAGCCAAGGATGGAAAGTATTACTCAATGAGTGCTTTGGAAATAGATGTGCCCCCTTTTGATGAGCTGTTCTTAAAATCTAAAGAGCTTGGCATTCCCACAATTGGAATTGGGGATGGGGGAAATGAAATAGGGATGGGGAATATAAGGGATTTAGTCTGCAAACACATAAAATTTGGAGAGAAGATAGGTAGCGTTGTTGAAGTTGATTCTTTAGTTCTTTCTGCGGTGTCTAACTGGGGGGCTTATGGGTTAATCGCTCAGGCATCTATTGATCTTGGGAAAAACATGATAGCTGGTTGGGAGAAGGAGGAGGAAAAGATTTTGAGGGCTTTGGTTTCTTCGGGGATTATAGATGGAGTTACCAAGAAACCCGAGCTCAGTGTTGACGGCATCCCCCTTAAAGTTCACAAAAGCTTTTTAACTCTACTTAATTCAATTGTTGAGAATAAAATCGGGTGAAGGATATGAAGCTTGAGGAATACATAGAAGACAAGGAGAGTATAGAACTTATCAAAAAGGCCGAAGAATTAGCTAGGAATTTCTTTGAGCGAGAGGGAACACATGGATTTTCTCACGTGAAAAGGGTCTTCAACCTCTGCCTGCATATTGGCAAAGCAGAGGGAGCAGATCTGGAAGTTTTGGCTTTAGCTGCTCTGCTTCACGATGTTGCCAGGCCTCTGGAGGATAAAGGAATTGTTGAAGACCACGCTAAGGAAAGTGCAAAGATTGCCCGTAGGTTTTTAACGTCCCTTAAGTATCAGAAAGTTGATGAAGTTGTTCACGCAATTGAGGCACATAGGTTCTCAAGGCCTCCGGAGCCTAAAACGCTTGAAGCAAAAATCCTCAGTGATGCGGATAAGCTTGACGCAATAGGAGCTATAGGGGTTGCGAGGGTTTTCATGTATTCGGGAGAGCACGGGAGGGATATAGAAACTTCCATAAAGCACTTTGAAGAGAAAATACTAAAGCTTAAGGATTTAATGCATACAAAGACCGCAAAGAAATTAGCTGAAGAGCGGCACAAGTTTGTGGAAGAGTTTATTGAAAGGCTCCTTAAGGAGATCGAAGGGGAGCTTTAGGGGCTAATATCGGCTTAGGTTTTCTTAATTTTGACTCTTTTGTTAGCGGGATAAGGTTTTTAAATAACATCTGCAAAAGAGTGTTAGCTTATGTTCATTTTTGCAAATAACTGGGAGGTGAGCTGATGAAAGCGCCAATCTGTGAGGTGTGTTTAAAAACGGAGGACATTTTGTGCCCGGCAGATGAAAAGAAACTTCAAGAGGGGTTGATTTCTGAACTTGATGTTAAGATTTCAAGGATGCTCTTTAAACTTTTGGGCGACGCTGACGTTGAGTTTAAAAAAGCTGTTGAGGCCGGGGATTTGGTAGTAATAATGGTCGGAGAAGGAAACGTCCCCCTTGTTATCGGAAAGGGCGGCAAAAATATTAAGCTTCTTATGAGAGAGCTTGGAAAGAGGGTTAGAGTTATCGAGGGCAGGGAAATTAAAGGCACCGATGACCTCAAGAAACTTGCCACAGACCTTTTATATCCTGCGGGAGTCTTTGGAGTTAACGTTGTCTATGCCCCACATGGACAGTACTACAAAGTGCTTGTGATAAGGAAGGACAAGCAGAAGCTTCCCGAGAGGCAGGAGATTTTGGAGGATATCCTTTCAAAGATAGCCGGTACCGATGTTAAGATATCTTTCATCTGATTTCTAATTTTTGGAGGTTTAAGCATGTACCGAACCCATTATTCGAGCCAAATAACCGAGGAGCTACACGGGAAGAAAGTGAAAGTTGCGGGATGGGTTTATGAGGTCAAGGATCTCGGTGGAATAAAGTTTCTTTGGCTGAGGGACAGGGAGGGCATAGTTCAAGTTACGGCTCCAAAAAAGAAGGTCAGTGAAGAAATTTTCACCCTCATCCCAAAGCTTAACGGTGAGGATGTAGTTGCCGTTGAGGGCGTTGTCAACTTTACCCCTAAGGCCAAGCTTGGGTTTGAGATTATCCCAGAAAAAATCGAAGTCCTAGCAAAAGCCGAGTCTCCCCTTCCTTTAGACCCTACGGGCAAGGTTAAGGCCGAGCTTGACACGAGGCTTGACAACAGGTTTATCGATCTGAGGAAGCCCGAGGTCATGGCAATATTCAAAATACGCTCAAGTGTTTTTAGGGCGGTTAGAGAGTTCTTTTATCAAGAGGGATTCATTGAGATTCACACACCCAAAATAATAGCCACCGCCACAGAAGGTGGCACAGAGCTCTTTCCCATGAAGTATTTTGAAAGAGATGCATTTTTAGCCCAGTCCCCACAGCTTTACAAGCAGATCATGATGGCCTCCGGACTGGACAGAGTGTTTGAGATAGCCCCCATCTTCAGAGCTGAGGAACATAACACAACCAGGCACTTAAACGAAGCTTGGAGCATTGATGCTGAAATGGCCTTCATAGAAAACGAGGACGAGGTCATGCAACTCCTTGAAAGGCTTGTTGCCTATGCAATTAATTACGTTAGAGAGCACAACGAGAAAGAGCTCAAGATTCTAA